>NZ_AP025460.1:0-315374 GCF_024347315.1 Vibrio atlanticus
GTGTCATCTTCGCTTTGGTTGCAATGCTTGCAACAGCTTCAAGAAGAGTTACCAGCTACAGAATTCAGTATGTGGGTACGTCCGTTACAAGCGGAGCTCAATGGTAATACTCTAACTCTATTTGCACCAAACCGATTTGTACTCGATTGGGTGCGCGATAAGTACCTAAATAGCATTAACCGTTTGCTACAAGAATATTGTGGTAATGATATCCCGCATCTTCATTTTGAAATTGGGAACAAACGAGTTACGGCTCCAAAATCTGAGACTATCGCCCCAGCTCGTACCCGCACAGCCGCTGATGTGGCCGCTGAATCGTCAGCACCTGCGCAGTTACAAGCTCGTAAGCCTGTTCACAATATCTGGCGTGATGAAGAGCCTGTAGCGGTTGATCTTAACCACCGTTCAAACGTAAACCCAAAACATAAGTTCAATAACTTTGTTGAGGGTAAATCAAACCAATTGGGTTTAGCGGCGGCACGTCAGGTTTCTGATAATCCAGGAACAGCCTATAACCCGTTGTTTTTATACGGTGGCACCGGTTTAGGTAAGACACACTTGTTGCATGCGGTGGGTAATGCCATTGTTGATAATAAGCCGAATGCGAAAGTGGTTTACATGCATTCTGAGCGTTTTGTTCAGGATATGGTGAAGGCGTTACAAAATAACGCGATTGAAGAATTTAAGCGCTACTACCGTAGTGTTGATGCTTTGCTTATCGATGATATCCAATTTTTCGCAAATAAAGAGCGCTCTCAAGAAGAGTTCTTCCATACCTTTAATGCGCTGCTTGAAGGCAACCAACAGATCATCCTAACCTCTGACCGTTATCCAAAAGAGATCAACGGGGTAGAGGATCGTCTTAAATCTCGCTTCGGCTGGGGTTTGACGGTAGCGATTGAGCCTCCTGAGCTTGAGACTCGTGTTGCGATCTTAATGAAGAAAGCCGAAGACCACCAAATTCACCTTGCGGATGAAGTGGCATTCTTTATTGCTAAGCGTTTACGCTCTAACGTTCGTGAGCTAGAAGGCGCATTGAACCGCGTTATTGCGAATGCAAACTTCACTGGCCGTCCGATCACGATCGATTTCGTGCGTGAAGCACTGCGTGACTTACTTGCCTTGCAAGAAAAACTGGTCACTATTGATAATATTCAAAAGACAGTCGCTGAATACTACAAAATCAAAGTTGCTGATCTATTATCTAAACGTCGTTCTCGTTCTGTTGCTCGTCCACGCCAACTGGCGATGGCACTGGCTAAAGAGTTAACCAACCACAGCTTGCCTGAGATTGGCGATGCATTCGGTGGCCGTGACCACACGACCGTACTGCATGCTTGTCGTAAGATTGCTCAGTTGCGTGAAGAGAGCCACGACATTAAAGAAGATTATTCGAACTTGATTCGTACCCTTTCTTCTTAATACACAGTATTCTTAACCTTAATAAGCAGAATCTTGGCCACGTACTATTACGCAGTGCCATTTAGACCGTAAGAGCAAGATATGAAATTTACCATTGAACGTAGTCACCTGATTAAGCCATTACAACAAGTATCTGGCGCACTCGGTGGCAGGCCAACGCTTCCAATTCTAGGAAATCTACTGATTAAAGTAGAAGATAACGTGTTGTCGATGACAGCAACGGATCTAGAAGTTGAACTGATCAGCCGTGTAACGCTTGAAGGTGATTTCGAAGCGGGCAGCATTACTGTACCTTCACGTAAATTCCTAGATATCTGTCGTGGCTTGCCAGACAGCTCAGTGATCACTGTGGTATTGGATGGCGACCGTATTCAGGTTCGTTCTGGTCGTAGCCGCTTCTCATTAGCAACATTACCTGCGGCAGATTTTCCAAACATTGAAGACTGGAGCAGTGAAGTTGAAGTGTCAGTGACACAAGCTGAGCTACGCGGTCTTATCGAGAAAACCCAATTCTCAATGGCGAACCAAGATGTTCGTTACTACCTCAACGGTATGTTGTTTGAGATTGAAGGTTCGATCCTACGAAGTGTCGCAACTGATGGTCACCGTATGGCGGTATCTCAAGCACAATTGGGTGCCGATTTTGCTCAGAAGCAGATCATTGTTCCTCGTAAAGGTGTGCAAGAGTTAGTGAAGCTACTGGATGCACCAGAGCAACCGGTAACGCTGCAGATTGGTAACTCTAATGTGCGTGCTGAAGTGAACAACTATGTCTTCACTTCTAAGCTGGTTGATGGTCGTTTCCCTGATTATCGCCGCGTAATGCCGCAAAATACTACCAAGACACTTGAAGCTGGTTGTGATGAATTACGTTCAGCATTTTCTCGTGCTGCGATTCTGTCGAACGAAAAATTCCGTGGTGTTCGCGTTAATCTTGTAGATAGCGAGATGCGCATTACCGCGAACAACCCAGAACAAGAAGAAGCGGAAGAAGTGTTAGATGTTAACTTCGACGGTGACGCGCTAGAGATTGGCTTCAACGTAAGCTACGTATTGGATGTTCTGAACACACTACGTTGTGAGCAAGTTCGCATCTCAATGTCAGACGCCAATGCGAGTGCTCTTATCGAGAACGCACAAGACGACAGCGCGATGTACGTTGTTATGCCTATTCGCTTATAAGCGTTGTTTGTGATGTTTACTGATCAACAACGTTTACCTATCGAGTCGTGATTGAAGATTAATATGAAGACGTTATGCCTTTATCGCGCTTAATCGTTAAGCAGTTTAGAAATATAGAAGCCTGTGACATTAAACCGTCATCAGGCTTTAACTTTCTTATAGGGGCTAACGGGAGCGGAAAAACCAGTGTCCTTGAAGCGGTATATCTGCTCGGACATGGTCGCTCATTTAAGAGTTCACTCACCGGCCGTATCATACAAAACGAGTGCAGTGAGCTGTTTGTACATGGCCGTTTTATGACCTCGGATCAATTTGAGCTGCCAATTGGCATTAATAAGCAGCGCGATGGCACAACAGAGGTTAAAATAAGCGGTCAAACTGGGCAAAAATTGGCTCAGTTAGCACAGGTTTTACCTTTGCAGTTGATTCACCCGGAAGGGTTTGATTTACTAACCGATGGACCTAAGCATCGCCGCGCATTTATTGATTGGGGAGTCTTCCACAGTGAGTCCGGCTTTTATGATGCATGGGGCAGGGTAAAGCGCCTCAATAAGCAACGAAACGCCTTATTGAAAACGGCAACACACTATCGAGAACTAAGCTATTGGGACCAAGAATTGGCCCGTTTAGCTGAAAGTATCAGCCAGTGGCGTGCCACTTACGTTGAGCAGCTTAAAGAAGTCGCCGAAGAAATCTGTGCGACCTTCCTTCCTGAGTTTGAGATAAAGATTAACTATTATCGTGGTTGGGACAAAGACACCCCATACGCCGATATTTTAGAAAATAATTTTGAAAGGGATCAGCAGCTTGGTTACACCTTTAGTGGGCCAAACAAAGCGGATCTGAAGATAAAAGTGAACGGCACTCCAGTGGAAGATGTCTTGTCACGAGGTCAATTGAAGTTGATGGTGTGCGCGCTGCGAGTAGCGCAAGGGCAGCACCTCACTCAAATGACAGGTAAGCAGTGCATCTATTTGATAGATGACTTTGCTTCCGAATTAGATAGCCAACGCCGAGCACGTCTTGCTGAGTGTTTAAAGGCAACCCAGGCTCAAGTTTTTGTAAGCTCTATTACCGCTGATCAGATTGCAGATATGCATGACGAAAATAGCAGGATGTTTCATGTGGAACATGGCAAAATAGAGCAAGGATAATTAGTCAGAGAGTAACTATGTCAGATAATTACGATTCATCGAGTATTAAAGTACTGAAGGGTCTGGATGCGGTACGTAAGCGTCCTGGAATGTACATTGGCGACACGGATGATGGTACCGGTCTGCACCACATGGTTTTTGAGGTGGTAGATAACTCTATTGATGAAGCACTCGCTGGTCACTGTAATGACATCATTGTAACTATCCATGAAGATAGTTCTGTGTCAGTAAGCGATGACGGCCGTGGTATTCCAACAGAATTGCACCCAGAAGAAAAAGTATCAGCAGCAGAAGTAATCATGACGGTTCTTCACGCTGGTGGTAAGTTCGATGATAACTCGTACAAAGTATCTGGTGGTTTGCACGGTGTTGGTGTTTCAGTAGTTAACGCACTTTCTAAGCAAGTTACTCTTACTATCCACCGCGGTGGCAAAATCCACACTCAAACATACTGTCACGGTGAGCCTCAAGCGCCACTAGCGGTTGTGGGTGATACGGACAAAACAGGTACAGAGATTCGTTTCTGGCCGAGTGAAGAAACCTTCACTAACATCGAGTTCCATTACGATATTTTAGCTAAGCGCCTACGCGAGCTATCATTCTTGAACTCCGGTGTATCAATTAAGCTAATTGATAAGCGCGAAGAAGACAAAATGGATCACTTCGAATACGAAGGCGGCATCCAAGCGTTTGTTGAACACCTTAATACCAACAAAACACCAATCATCCAAAAGATTTTCCACTTTGATTCAGAGCGTGATGACGGCATCACTGTTGAAGTTGCAATGCAGTGGAACGATGGTTACCAAGAAAACATCTACTGTTTCACCAACAACATCCCTCAACGCGATGGTGGTGCTCACTTAGCGGGTTTCCGTGCTGCACTAACGCGTACCTTGAACAGCTTCATGGACAAAGAAGGCTTCTCGAAGAAAGCGAAGACTTCAACATCAGGTGATGATGCTCGTGAAGGTTTGACGGCGATTGTTTCGGTGAAAGTGCCAGATCCTAAGTTCTCAAGCCAAACTAAAGACAAGCTGGTTTCTTCAGAAGTGAAGTCTGCCGTTGAGTCTACGATGGGTGAGAAGCTATCTGAGTTCCTAATTGAGAACCCAGGTGAAGCGAAAATCGTTTGTTCTAAAATTATCGATGCAGCACGTGCTCGTGATGCAGCGCGTAAAGCTCGTGAGATGACTCGTCGTAAAGGCGCATTAGATTTAGCGGGTCTTCCAGGTAAACTAGCTGACTGTCAGGAAAAAGATCCTGCACAGTCTGAACTATATATTGTGGAAGGAGACTCTGCTGGCGGATCAGCCAAGCAGGGGCGTAACCGTAAGAACCAAGCAATCCTGCCGCTTAAAGGTAAAATCCTTAACGTAGAGAAAGCGCGTTTCGATAAAATGCTGTCTTCTCAAGAAGTCGCAACGCTAATCACAGCCCTTGGTTGTGGTATTGGCCGTGATGAATACAACCCAGATAAACTGCGTTACCACAACATCATCATCATGACCGATGCCGATGTCGATGGTTCTCACATCCGTACTCTGCTACTGACGTTCTTCTACCGTCAAATGCCTGAGCTGATTGAACGTGGTTACATCTACATTGCTCAACCGCCACTTTACAAAGTGAAGAAGGGTAAGCAAGAGCAGTACATCAAAGATGAAGATGCGATGAACCAGTATCAAGTATCTTTGGCTTTAGACAATGCAGAACTGCACGTAAATCCTGAAGCACCTGCGTTTGCTGGTGAAGGCTTAGAGAAGCTTGTTCAGCAATACAATGCAGGCATCAAGCTCGTTGATCGTATGAGCCGCCGCTACCCACGTGCATTGGTTCACGAACTGATTTACGTTCCTCGCCTAACCGCTGAGCAGTGTCATGATGACGCGGTGGTTGAAGCTTGGGGTAAGCAGCTAGTAGAGCAGCTAAACGGTAAAGAAGCGGGTGCAAGCCAATACAGCCTTGAAGTTGAAAAACACGAAGAGCTAGGTTTAAGCGTGCCTAAGATTGTGGTTCGTACTCATGGTGTAACTCATGAACACGTACTGAGCATTGATCTGATTAACTCGAAAGAGTTTGGCAAGCTAGCGGATCTTTCTGAAGCACTTGATGGCCTGATTGAAGAAGGTGCTTACATTAAGCGTGGCGAGCGTACTCAAGAAGTTTCTAGCTTCGTTGAAGCTCTGAACTGGTTAGTGAAAGAGTCTCGTCGTGGCCTGAGCCTACAACGATACAAAGGTCTAGGTGAGATGAACCCTGATCAGCTTTGGGAAACAACAATGGATCCTGAAACTCGTCGTATGATGCAAGTAACGATTGAAGATGCTGTTGGTGCTGACCTGTTGTTTACAACGTTGATGGGCGACCAAGTAGAACCGCGTCGTAACTTCATCGAAGAAAACGCACTTAAAGTAGCTAACCTAGACGTTTAGTATCTTTGATACTTCGCTCTTTCGCTTAATTTCTGTGTCAGAGGTGCTCACATACATTCGTATGCTCCGCGCCTCTTCCTTGAACTAAAACGAAATAGCTTCGTTTCAAAAAACTCAATATCTTATTGAAAAGACTGTCAGAAATGACGGTCTTTTTTGTTTTTAAGTGATTGAAAAATATTGGATTGGAAAAATAATTGAAAATAAACGCTTGAAACTATTTTGTTCAATCCACATATCTAGTTGTGAAGAGGATGACTGTCTTGCTCTACAAGAGAAGAAACAGAACCTTCATAACCGTTGCTAGAGTATCGCTCAATAGAGGATAACTTTGGCAGCACACAATTTAAAAATTGATTCATTGTCATGTCCCAGAGTTGTCACTAAACGAGGTGAAACCCGTGGAATGCGAATTGAATCCCTTAGCTGTTTACTAGGTCACACACAGGTTCGATCTAAGTAAAATTCGCAGCTAAGACTATTGCTTACTAAAAGGATAGCATTATGAGAACTGTAGATTTCACTCCACTTTACCGCAACGCAATCGGCTTCGATCGTCTATTCAACATGATGGAAGCGAACACATCGAAGAACTCTTCTGGCGGTTACCCTCCATATAACATCGAGCAAAAAGATGAGAACAACTACCGTATTACTATGGCCGTTGCTGGTTTTGCAGATGATCAATTAGACCTTACTCAAAAAGAGAACATGCTAATTGTTAAAGGTGAGCGTAAAGCTGAAGCAGAGAAAACCTTCGTATATCAAGGTATTGCCGAGCGCGATTTCGAACGTAAATTCCAACTGGCTGACTACGTAAAAGTGGTAGGTGCAAGTATGGAAAATGGTCTTCTTCACATTGACCTAGAACGCGAAATTCCAGAAGCGATGCAACCACGTAAGATTGCTATCAACGGTAATAGCCTACTAGAAGGCTAATACCCGTCATACTTGAAGCTACAGCGTTGTTGACGTCGTAAATTCCCCCTAATTACATAGGTTCCCTATGCTCATAGGGCTGAATTTTCTAGTCGCCTAGCTGAACCCCCAATTATTTAGGGTATTCAAGTGACAAACATTATCGGGAAGTAGAAGTGAAAGAGCACCAGTACCTTGAAGAAGGTCGGTGCTCTTTTTGTATTTGGGTTACAGTAAGCTAAAAGCTCAGATTACTGTTCTGAGTAAGCCTTTTTCACTTCTTCAGCAATGATTGAAATGCCTTTCTGCATCGCCTCATCATCTTGCACGTAGTTCATGCGTAGACATTGATGGGCATGATCCCATTCGTCTTCTTGGCCGATAAAGAAGTATTCACCCGGAACAATCAATACGCCACGAGCTTTGAGGCGGTCGTACAGCTCCATGGTGGTAATCGGCAGTTCATCAAACCATAGCCATAAGAAAATAGCGCCTTCAGGCTTATGGATACGGAAGCGAGGGTCATCGATCGCTTCTTGTAAAAGCTCAACCGCACGTAGAGATTTGTCTTTATAGAAAGGTTTTATTACCTCACTGCTCAAGCGCAGTAAATCGCCTTTTTCAATCATGTGATTGGCAATTGCAGGGCCGACACTGTTTGGTGCTAGGCTGATAATGCCATTCATGTTGGTCAGAGCTTGTGTTACTTCTTCGCTCGCAATCACGATACCGCAACGTACACCCGGTAAACCAAGCTTAGATAAGCTCATGCACAGAATGGTATTTTCATTCCAGAACGGTTCGACATCTTCAAAGATGATGTTTGGAAACGGTAGGCCATAGGCATTATCGATCAGTAGCGGAATGTTGTTTTCACGCGCCAGTTTATCCAGTTTACGTACTTCTTCGTCGGTCAACACGTTACCGGTTGGGTTGGTTGGGCGAGAAGCACAGATAGCGGCAACCGAGTCATCAACCTTGAGCTGTTCAAAATCAACGTGGTATTTAAACTGGCGGTTTTCTAGCAGTTCGATCTCTGGGTGGTAAGAGATAAAAATATCGTCATCAATGCCCGCATCGCCGTAGCCGATGTATTCTGGTGCGATCGGCAACAATATCTTCTTGTGAGAACCGTCTGGCTGTTGACCCGCTAACAGGTTGAATAGGTAAAAGAAGCCACTTTGACTGCCGTTGGTCAGGCTGATGTTTTTCTCGCTGATGTCCCAACCATAGGTCTCTTTCAGCATTCCAGCTAACGACTTAATGAAGCTGTCTTTACCTTGTGGACCATCGTAGTTGGCGAGGGCGGCAATGAGTTCTCCACTGGCGAGCATGTCGGCACTGGCTTGGTTAAAGTAATCGAGCATGGCTGGGATAGCGGCTGGGTTACCACCACCGAGCATAATTGCACCAGAAGTTCGCAGGCCATCATTCAAATCATCCATTAAACGAGTGATTCCAGAGTATCGATTAAACTTTTCACCAAACTTTGAGAACTGCATTACTTATTTTACCTAATTCATTGTGATTGCTTGTTATGTGTCATTAAGGCAGACCTTATGTCTACCATCAGTGTGTTCCTTGAACATACCGCAATGTTTTTGCGACGCATAGCGCCAAATGCTCTAACACGAAAAAAACTTCTATAAAGTTTAACTAATGAGTGTCTGCTTTCTTATTGGACGAGTGTTTCGTGCTCAAAAAAGGAGAAGCCTAAGCTTCCCCTTTAGTTTCTACTATTTTATGTCAATGAACGGTTATTTCGAGCCGGTGTACACAACCAACACCTTGTCATCTTGGTATTGGCGCTCGAAGGCATAGTAGCCCTTGCTGTTACGGATGATGTGCTTGCCTTGAGCAACCGCTGGGTGGCGTTGGCGGAATTGGCCAAGCGCTTGCCAGTGTTCCAGCAACTCCGCTCGTTCGCCTGTAATTTGATCCCAAGGCATGTCTGAACGGGTGCCCTGCATCGGATCTGATCCTGTTGGGCCAAAATCTCGTGCAATCTCATCACCGTAATAGATCTGCACTGCACCGGGAGTCAGCATCAACGCGTTTGCAGCTTTGGTTTGTTTAGCAAAGTCACTGCCGTGCTGTGTCCAGAATAACGAGGTGTCGTGAGATGAAAGGTAACTCAACACGTTGAACTCACTGTCACTGTTGATCTTGTCTGCGTAGCGTAGGTAGTCAGCATCGAGATCGGATAGACACTTAAGTGCTTTGGGTGCGATATCACTCTGGAATTCAAAGTTGATGATCGAATCAAACCCGTTAGCGAAATAGTCTGATTTCACTACGCTGTGCGCCCACACTTCACCTGTCATCCAGAATGGTAGGTCATCCAACGCTTTGTCTGGGTTGTTTTGCTTCCATTCTGCAAGCGCTTGGTTAGTGCTATCTTTAAGCTCTGTCCACGCATCTAACTCAACGTGCTTGGCGGTATCGACCCTAAAACCATCAACGCCATATTCGCGCACCCAATCTGATAGCCAAGTGATTAAATGGTCACGAGGGATTTGGAGTTCATCGGTCGCGCTGGTGGACTTATTGCGATAGAAGTTAGGCAGCCCGGTTGTCTCTGTCGACTCTGTTTTGAAATCGGGCAGGTGTGCCAGAGACATGGTGAGGTTGTTGTAACCCGGAGAGTCATAAGCACCAATGTCGCTGCGTAACCAAGCTTTACCCCACCATTTCTCCCACGCTTCTTTGTCACTGTAAGAGATGTAGTTATTGAAGTAGTGCCAGTTCTGGCCTGCTTCTGGTTGCCAATCTGTCCAGTTTTCGCCGAGGGTTTGTTTAGCTTGTTCATCGGTAAGGTTGAGTTTGCCGAAGTCGAACTCTTGCATGTCGGCAAGCGTGGCGTAGCCAGTGTGGTTCATCACCACATCCCAAACAACGCGAATGCCTTTGCTGTGCGCGGTATCGATGAAGGTTTTCAGTTCGTCTTCGGTGCCCATGTTGTCATCGAGCTTGGTCCAGTCTTGGTGGTAGTAGCCATGGTAGCCATAATGTTTGAAGTCGCCGCGATCGCCACCGCCAACCCAGCCGTGGATCTGCTCTAGTGGAGAGGTAATCCAGATAGCATTGGCACCGAGCGATTCTATATAGTCGAGTTTTTCGGTTAAGCCTGCCAAGTCACCACCGTGGAAGGTGCCGATGTCATCTTGTCCGTCTTGGCTGCGACCATAGCTGTTGTCGTTATCAGGATTACCATTATGGAAACGGTCGGTCATTACGAAGTAAACCGTGGTGTTGTCCCAACTAAAATCGGCCTTGGTTTCTGGTTCTACTTTCTCAAGCAGCAGAACACCTTGGCTATTTTCTGCTGGCTGCATGGAGACGCTGCCGTTGGTTACAGTCGCTTGTGTGCCTGAAAGAGCATCTCTAACTAAGGTGCCATCGTCAAAGGTCTGAGCAACATTGACAGTGGTTGGCTGATCACTAGGAACCGGACAAGCAAAGCTTTGTACTTGTTGCTGCTTTGGCTTTATCTGAACCGTGAGTTCATTGGTTTGTGGGTTGAGCGTAAATTGGTAGGTGTTAGCACGAAAGATCTTAATCTCTATTTCAGATTTATCGGCGCAGTCGTTTAGGCGAAGGGGCTTATTGAATTTGATGCGGCTTTCTTCAGCCAGCGCAAAGTTGGTACCACAGGTATTTTGAGTATCGCCGATAGAGAAGGTATAGCTACCTTTAGCGAGTTCCTGTTCTGCAATCACGGTACCTTTACCTGTTGATTCAAATACGACAGTGTCGTTATCAATCGTCAGTAGTAGGTTGTTATCACTGGTTTGGCTGCATGCGCTGAGTGCGAGTATTGAAAGCGCGAGTACTGTTTTTTTCATTGTTCCCTTCCCCTGAATAAACAGGTCAGTTATAGCAAACTATGCCCTCTACAGTCTGAGTGCTGATTCATTCAGTTAATCAATAACACCTCTACAAACAAATGCTTGGTTCACAAAAACAAAAAGGGAAGCTTTCGCTTCCCTTTGGGTGTTTACCTGTTGTTGCTCAGAGTATGAATTAGAGCAACAGACTCACTCGTGCTTATTTTTGCAGTAGAGAGATGTCAGCAATCTGTAGGAACAGGTTACGTAGGTTGTTCAGTAGCGTTAGACGGTTCTTCTTAAGCGCTTCATCATCAGCCATAACCATTACGTTATCGAAGAATGCATCAACAGGTTCACGTAGATCAGCAAGCTTGCTTAGGGCTTCTTGGTAGTTGCCTGTTGCGAATGCTGGTTCTAGTGCTTCCGTCATGACTTCAACGTTTTCAGCCAGTGCTTTCTCTGCGTCTTCTTGAAGAAGAGTTAGGTCGATTTCTGCTGGTAGTTCGCCATCGAATTTCGCAAGGATGTTACCTACACGTTTGTTCGCTGCTGCTAGTGCTTCTGCTGCTTCCAGTTCACGGAAGTGAGAAACCGCTTTAACACGTTGGTCAAAGTCTGCAGGCTTAGTTGGACGACGTGCTAGTACCGCTTGGATGATATCAACGCTGAAACCAGCATCTTGGTACCATGCGCGGAAACGACCTAGCATGAAGTCGATAACGTCAGCTTCTACGTTTTCGTTGGTTAGCTTGTCGCCTAGTAGCTCTTTCGCTTTACCGATCAGATCGGTTAGGTCTAGGTTGTAGCCGTTTTCAACGATGATACGTAGCACACCGAGTGATGCACGACGTAGCGCAAATGGGTCAGAACCTTTTGGAGCTTGGCCAATACCGAAGATACCTACGATAGTGTCTAGCTTGTCTGCCATTGCTACTGCAGATGAAATACCAGTGCTTGGCAGTGTGTCACCCGCGAAACGAGGCATGTACTGCTCGTAAAGTGCCAGTGCTACTTGCTCGTCTTCACCATCGTGAGTCGCGTAGTGCATGCCCATCACACCTTGAGTATCCGTAAATTCGAATACCATAGATGTCATTAGGTCACACTTAGCCAGTAGGCCTGCACGCTTAGACTTTTCAACGTCAGCATCGATTTGCTCAGCAATGTAGCCAGCAAGTTCTGTGATGCGGTCGGTTTTGTCTTTGATAGTACCCAATTGCTTCTGGAAGATAGCTTGGTCTAGTTCAGCAAGACGATCGATCAGCGGGCGCTTACGGTCTGTGTTGAAGAAGAACTCAGCATCAGCAAGACGTGGACGTACAACCTTCTCGTTACCTTCGATTACGTGACGAGGCTCTTTAGACTCGATGTTCGAAACGAAGATGAAGTTTGGTAGAAGGTTCTTATCAGCGTCATACACTGGGAAGTACTTTTGGTCGCCTTTCATGGTGTAAACCAAGGCTTCAGAAGGCACTTTTAGGAACTCTTGCTCAAACTTAGCAGTAAGCACCACTGGCCATTCAACCAAAGAGGTAACTTCTTCAACAAGGTCATCTTCTAGGTCTGCAATACCGCCAACCGCGTCTGCTGCTTTTTTAGCATCAGCAAGGATGATCGCTTTACGCGCATCGTAATCTGCCATTACTTTACCGCGCTCTTCTAAGATCGCAGGGTATTGGTCAGCAGAGTCGATAGTGAACTCTTGTTCGCCCATGAAACGGTGGCCACGGATAGTACGAGCAGAAGCTACGCCTAGGATCTCGCCTTCAACAAGCTCATCACCTAGTAGTACTGTCAGTGTTTTCACTGGACGGATAAATTGAATGTCTGAGTTACCCCAGCGCATTGCTTTAGGGATTGGTAGGCCAGCGAGAGCTTTCGCAGCGATGTCCATCACCAATTCTTGAACAGGTTTGCCAGCTACTTCCTGTTTGAAAAGAAGCCACTCGCCTTTGTCTGTTTTCAGGCGGTCAGCTTGCTCAACAGTAATACCGTTACCACGAGCCCATCCTTGTGCAGCTTTAGTCGCGTTGCCTTCAGCATCGAATGCGACAGAAATTGCAGGACCGCGCTTCTCAACGACTTTGTCTGCTTGGCCTTCAGCCAGTGCCGTCACTTTAAGTGCTAGACGACGAGGTGCTGCGTACCACTTAATGCCTTCGTGAGAAAGCTCAGCCGCTTTAAGGCCCGCTTCAAAGTTAGAAGCAAAGGCTTCTGCTAGAGAACGAAGTGCCGTTGGTGGAAGCTCTTCCGTACCCAGTTCAATTAGAAAATTCTTCGCCATGATTATTTATCCTTCTTACACATTGGGAAGCCAAGCGCTTCACGTGACGCGTAGTACGCCTCTGCAACAGCTTTAGTCAGGTTGCGGATACGAAGGATGTAACGTTGACGCTCTGTTACAGAGATAGCTTTGCGCGCATCAAGGATGTTGAATGCGTGACCTGCTTTTAGAATGCGCTCGTAAGCTGGAAGCGGAAGTGGCTTCTCAAGCTCAAGTAGCTCTTTACACTCTTTTTCGCACTGGTCGAAGAAAGTGAATAGGAAATCTACGTCTGCGTGCTCGAAGTTGTATGTTGATTGCTCAACTTCGTTTTGGTGGAAGATGTCACCGTAAGTCACGTTAGAACCGTCTGGTGCTACGTTCCATACAAGGTCGTAAACAGAGTCTACTTCTTGGATGTACATTGCTAGACGCTCTATACCGTAAGTGATCTCGCCCGTTACAGGTTTACACTCAAGACCGCCAACTTGTTGGAAGTAAGTGAATTGAGTCACTTCCATACCGTTTAGCCATACTTCCCAACCAAGACCCCATGCGCCTAGCGTTGGGTTTTCCCAGTTGTCTTCTACGAAACGAATATCGTGAACAAGTGGGTCGACACCAAGAACTTCAAGAGAGCCTAAGTACAACTCCTGGATGTTATCTGGAGAAGGTTTTAGAGCTACTTGGAATTGATAGTAGTGCTGCAGGCGGTTCGGGTTTTCACCGTAACGACCATCGGTCGGACGACGAGAAGGTTGAACGTATGCCGTAGACATTGGCTCTGGGCCAAGTGCACGTAGACATGTCATTGGGTGAGAGGTGCCAGCACCTACTTCCATATCTAGTGGTTGAACAATGGTACAACCGTTTTGTGCCCAGTAATCCTGCAGCGCGAGGATCATTCCCTGGAAGGTTTTGATATCGTATTTTTGCATAGTCAGGTTCGCGCGATTCTTTTAAATGAATGAGAAAAATAACCTCTGAGTATACCGAGATATTGGTAAAGCGAGTAGGGGTAATCTTGTTTAATTAGTGGTCTAAAATGTCGTTTAGTGGATTTTTTTGCCTTTAATGTTTGTTTTTCGGCACAAGTGGATATTTTGATAACTTTGACACTTGTGTTTGAAAGCGTGGGTGATTAAAATCTCACGGTCTTTGGGGAGTAGCTTACTTATTCATATCCTATTGAATGAGTTCGTCCGTCAACATAATTGATGCAAAATCATCATGGCGTTCGAGGCAACCACCACCTTGGTGGCGCTTAGCAAGACCTTAGACAAGCATCGTGAACCGGGATGGGGCGCGAGGTTTGTCTTTGGTTAAATATAATAATCTCCGTCCCAAATGAGCATGTCGTGAGCGTTTTAGCAATTTCAATTACAACTGTCGCCTTAGCCGAGATCGGTGATAAGACTCAGTTGCTATCCCTTTTATTAGCCAGTCGATATCGCAAGCCGATACCTATTATCGCGGCTATCTTCTTTGCCACCATTGCCAATCATGCTCTTGCTGCATGGCTCGGTGTCGTTATCGCAGATTACTTATCTCCTGAAATCTTAAAATGGGTGCTGGTGGTCAGTTTCATTGCGATGGCGGGCTGGATTCTGATTCCGGATAAGTTGGATGACGATGAGCAGATCTCGAATCGAGGCCCATTTGTTGCCAGTTTTATCGCTTTCTTTATTGCTGAGATTGGTGATAAGACTCAGATTGCGACCTCCATTTTAGGGGCTCAATATTCTGATGCATTAACGTGGGTAATTCTTGGCACAACGATCGGTATGTTGTTGGCGAATGTGCCTGTAGTGATCATTGGTAAGTTATCGGCAGACAAGATGCCTCTTGATCTGATTCGCAAGATCACCGCCTTGTTATTCGTGGGTTTGGCTATCGCAGCGGCTTTCTATTAAGCGGTAGTATTGAGTCTTATTATACTCAACCAGTAGAGTAATGTGTTGTAGGTCATACTCTTACAGTATTGTGGGGTTTATCGAGCAAATGGACATATAACTGTCATACTTGTCATGATATTTTAACCTTGTGAGTTAAGAACACGAGGGCATGATTATGTTGACGCGTTATATGGGTATTACTCCACAAAGCCAAAGTTATCTATTTACCTTTGGTCTTGCACTTACACTATTAGGCATGGTGTTGACGGACATGTGGCTACCAATGGTGGCTGGTTCGATGATCATGACCGGGCTTGCGGTAGAAGCTTGGATTCGGGTCGCGCATATTATTCCTATGCGAAAAGATATCCGAGAAATTCAGCATCAGCTTGAGCATCTGCAAAATAAATCTAGAAACGAATAAACAAAAAGCCGCTCGTACTCTGAGTTCTGTTGAAGAACATAAGGTACGAGCGGCTTTTTTGATACTTGATAGTCGGTGGGGCGTTACGCCTCCAATCCCTTTCTGATCAAATACTGGTAAGGCAACGTTTCTGTCGCTTGGCCTACCAACTGGTGATCCATGAATCGACAAAAGCTCGGAATATCACGAGTTGTCGAAGGATCGTCAGCTTTTACCAGTAACACATCGCCATCCTGCATGTTTCTAATTGTCTTCCTGACCATCATTACTGGCTCTGGGCAACGCAGGCCTTCAGCTTCTAAAGTGTGGGTTGCCAGTTCAGGTTTGAATGTCATGGTTTGTATCTCTATATCTATCTAACGAGTGAATAATACGTCTGCAGAAAAAATATGCAATAAGTGCTTGGCAAACGGAACCATTTCCTATAACTTAATTAACAAGTTGATAACAACTTGAAGCAAAGGCAACTAGCTAAGGAGTGGCGATGTTGACAGGATTAGATAGATTAACAATTTATTCAGTTCTCTGTTTTATTTCTTTTTGTGCGTTAGTACTACGCTCATCGACAGAGACCTCTCTAATGCCAATTTTTGGCATAGTAGCAACGATTATTGGTATTTGGGTAGAGATGCGCCGTTGGCAAGGCATAGCCGAGGAGCAAGAGCACTAACCCGAATACAACAAGCAAATTCCAATACGACAACATTCCGACACTATCCCCAGATTTTCTTGGGCTTCCCCGCGTAATTGCGGGATTTTTTTTATCTAAAGCATGCTATAAACAACTTAGTGACTAATGATAATTGTATACAGCTAGGTAAGTGGCGTGGAATTAGAAGACATCTATCGTAGAGACCTGAATTTACTGGTCGCCTTAAAGGTATTGATTGAAGAGGGCAGTGTTAGTCAAGCTGCGCTTCGTCTTAACCTAAGCCAGTCGGCAACCAGCCGAGTATTAGGCCGCTTAAGAGAACTACTCAACGATCCCCTGTTTACACGCCAAGGTCAGCACCTTATTCCCACCAAGAAAGCACTCGAGATCAGCCAGCGCATTGATCAGCCTTTAGAATCATTCCGTCAGTTGCTTAGTCCGAGTGATTTCGATCCTTACTATTGCAGTGAGCGTTTTTTAATTGCGACCACTGACTACGCGATGCAAACCATCTTGCCTTATGCGTTGCCTAAGATTTATGAACAAGCTCCTAATATCTCTTTGGAGTTTGCTCCGTTGCAGCATGAACATTTGTTTAAACAGCTCAGCACCGAACGTGTGGATATGGCGATTTGTCGCCCGAGTGGCAGCATTGCACCACTTCATCAAGAGGTCTTGGGGCCGGTCGGTGTGTCGTGTCTGTTATCTAAAAACCACCCATTAGCCGATAAGCCTTTAAGCCTTGAAGACTATGTATCACTCCCGCACGCGATGATTGCGATCAGTGATGGCGTTAAGGCTTTATTAGACAATGCCTTAGCCAATCAAAACCCACGCAAAATGGTGCTGCGTGCTTATCACCTTGAAGCGGCATTGGCGATTGTCGATAGAATGCCGTTGGTGATCACAGTGCCTGCTGATTTAGCTTACTTGGTGGCTGAGCGTTATGACTTGGTCGTTAAACCGCTGCCATTCGAGTTTATGCCGTTTGATTACTCACTGATTTGGCATTCACGCTGCGATTCTTCTGCCTCGCAACAATGGTTAAGAAGGGTGGTAAAAGAGGAGTGTGGTGAGTTGATCCAGAAGCGTATTGCGGATGTTGGCTTGGGTTAATGGAGGTCTCGCTTTGGTTTACTCGATCCAAATGACAAAAACGCAAAAGGGCTGATTACTATCAGCCCTTTGTTATTCTGGGTTACGGAAGTTTAATTCGCAATTATAGTTTAATAACTACGCGACCAGTGATTTGACCGTTAGTGATGTCTTCTGCAGCTTGAATTGCACCATCTAAAGACACTTCTTTAGTCGCTTGGCTGTAGAAAGACTCAGGTAGTAATTCAGCCAGTTGTTCCCACGCTTTAATACGTTTTTCACGAGGGCACATTACTGAATCCACACCTTGTAGGCGAACGTTACGCAGAATGAATGGCATTACCGTGGTTGGTAAATCAAAACCACCTGCTAGGCCACACATTGCAACCGCGCCATTGTAATCAATTTGTGCTAATACTTTCGCAAGTACTTTGCTACCTACTGTATCGATAGCACCAGCCCACAATTGTTTCTCAAGTGGTTTCGCTGGTTCTTCTAATTCAGCACGCTCAACAATGCGTGTCGCGCCTAGTGATTTTAGAAGCTCACCATTTGCTGAAGCTCGGCCAGTAACTGCTGCTACTTTGTAACCCAGTTGGTTTAGTAGAGTGATAGATACACTGCCTACACCGCCACTTGCACCTGTTACTAGGATTTCACCGTCTTCAGGTTTGATGCCTGCATCTACGATAGCTTGCACACAAAGCATCGCAGTGAAGCCAGCTGTGCCAATCGCCATTACTTTCTTAGCGTCAAGACCTGCAGGCATTGGCACTAACCAGTCACCATTTAGGCTAGCTTTCTCAGCCATACCGCCCCAGTGGCCTTCACCAACACCCCAACCCGTCAGAACAACTTCGTCGCCTGCTTTGTAGCGCGGGTCATCAGATTGTGAAACCACACCAGAAAGGTCGATACCAGGAACCATAGGGAAGTTGCGAACAATGCGCCCTTTACCTGTTATCGCCAAACCATCTTTGTAGTTCAAAGAAGAGTAGCTCACATCAACCTTCACGTTACCTTCTGGTAATTGAGACTCATCAATTTGAGAAACTGATGCGATAGTTTTTTTGTCTTCTTGGTTTAGTACAAGTGCTTTAAACATGATCTGCTCCGTAGGAGGAATATTAGGAAACTGAAGTAACTTTAGTTGAATCATCCGAGAAAAAATAATGAAACATCAACATTGAATATATGCGTTTTGTGCATAGATGTAGGTGGTACTTTTTCTTTTGCCAAGTCCGCTTAACGAATCGATAGATTATCGGATGCCGAGTAATAAAAAGTGCAGCTATATAAATATAGCTGCACAAAATATTACCTTTCAAGTATTACAGTCAGTGATCGCTATGGGCGTTCAAATACCGTTGCAATACCTTGGCCTAAACCAATACACATGGTCGCTAAGCCGTATTTCACGTCTTGCGCTTCCATCAGGTTGATTAGGGTGGTCGATATACGAGAGCCAGAACAACCCAGTGGGTGACCGAGTGCAATCGCACCACCGTTAAGGTTAACTTTCTCATCAACCACATCCAACAGACCTAGGTCTTTAGCACATGGCAGAGATTGAGCAGCGAACGCTTCGTTGAGCTCAATAACGCCCATATCTTCAATGTTCAGACCTGCACGTTTTAACGCTTTTTGAGTCGCTGGTACTGGGCCGTAACCCATGATTGAAGGATCGCAGCCTGCGATAGCCATCGATTTCACGCGAGCACGAATCTTCAGGCCAAGCGCGTTGGCTTTATCTTCACTCATGATCAACATTGCCGATGCACCATCAGACAGTGCAGATGAAGTACCTGCTGTTACTGTCCCGTTTGCTGGGTCAAATACTGGGCGAAGCTGAGACAAGCCTTCAACTGTTGTTTCTGGGCGAATAACTTCATCGTAATCCAGAGTGAACAGTGAACCGTCTGCTGCGTGAGCTTCGGTTGGTAGGATTTCGTTCTTGAAACGACCTTCTACTGTTGCAGCTTGTGCTCGAGCATGTGAACGAGCGGCGAATGCATCTTGGTCTTCACGGCTAATACCGTGCATTTTGCCTAGCATCTCAGCCGTTAGGCCCATCATACCGGCAGCTTTCGCTACGTGTTTAGACATGCCAGGGTGAAAATCAACACCATGGTTCATTGGTACGTGACCCATGTGTTCTACACCACCGATAAGGCAGATTTCAGCATCACCAACCATGATAGAGCGGGTTGCATCATGCAGAGCTTGCATAGATGAGCCACATAAACGGTTGACTGTTACCGCACCAATTTCAATCGGTAGACCAGCAAGCAAAGCAGCGTTACGTGCGACGTTGAAGCCTTGCTCTAGCGTTTGTTGTACACAACCCCAGTAAATGTCTTCAATTTCGACAGGGTTTACTTCTGGGTTGCGCTCTAAAATGCCTTTCATCAAATGTGCCGACAGATCTTCAGCACGAGTGTGACGGAAAGCTCCACCTTTGGAACGTCCCATTGGGGTACGAAGGCAATCAACAACAACTACATTTTTCATTTTGCTATTCCTTTTCCAAATGTGGGTTACAGAGAACTTGCTTGTTGGCCGTCGTAAAAGCTTTCGCCTTTCGCTGCCATATCAAGCAATAGTTGAGGAACTTGGTACATTGCACCTAAGTCTTGGTAGCTCTTCGCCATTTCAACGAAGTTACCAATACCCACACTGTCTAAGTAGCGGAATACGCCGCCTCTGAATGGAGGGAAGCCTAAACCGTAAACCAGTGCCATATCCGCTTCTTGCGGTGTCGCGATGATGCCTTCTTCTAAACAAAGCACCACTTCGTTGATCATAGGAATCATCACACGTTGGATAATTGTCTGGTCATCAAAGTCTTGTGGCTGTTGGCATACGTCAGCCAAGATAGGAAGAATGTCTTCAGAGAAGGTTTTCTTCGGGCGACCACGTTTGTCTACGCTGTACGTGTAGAAACCACTGCCGTTCTTCTGGCCGTATTTTTCAGCGACGTAAAGTGCGTCAATTGCATCACGACCTTCTTTACCCATACGCTCTGGGAAACCTTGCGCCATTACTGCTTGTGCGTGGTGTGCTGTGTCTAAACCTACAACGTCTAGCAAGTAAGCTGGGCCCATTGGCCAACCGAACTTGCGTTCCATGACTTTATCGATCTTAGTGAAGTCAGCACCGTCGCGTAGCAACATGCTGAAACCGCCAAAGTAAGGGAAAAGTACACGGTTAACGAAGAAGCCTGGGCAGTCGTTAACAACGATAGGGGATTTACCCATCTTCGCTGCGTAAGCAACCACACGATTGATGGTTTCTTCTGAAGTATGCTCTCCGCGGATGATCTCAACCAAAGGCATGCGGTGTACTGGGTTAAAGAAGTGCATGCCACAGAAGTTCTCTGGGCGCTTCAAAGATTTCGCTAACAGGTTAATCGGAATCGTTGAGGTATTTGACGTTAGAACCGTGTCTTCACCAACCAAACCTTCCACTTCGCTCAAAACTGCCGCTTTTACTTTCGGGTTTTCTACAACCGCTTCCACAATCACATCCGATTGCTCAACACCTGCATAATGTAGGCTTGGAGTAATAGAAGACAGAATGCCTGCCATCTTGAATCCATCTAGGCGACCGCGTGATAAGCGTTTATTCAACAACTTAGAAGCTTCGTTCATACCAAGGTCTAGAGACGCCTGTGCGATGTCTTTCATCATCACTGGCACTCCTTTCAATGCTGACTGGTAAGCAATACCGCCACCCATGATGCCAGCGCCAAGTACTGCTGCGCGTTCAGTTGCTTTATTCGCAGACTTACCAGCTTGTTTTGCTAAGCCTTTGATGTATTGGTCATTAAGGAATAAGCCGACCAATGCTTTCGCTTCTTCAGATTTTGCTAGCTTAACGAAGTGTTTACGCTCGATGTCTAGTGCTGCATCGCGATCGCTACGTGCTGCTTCTTCGATAGCGATAACCGAAGTGATTGGTGCTGGGTAATGAGGCCCTGCTTTTTGAGCAACTAAGCCTTTCGCCATGGTAAAGCTCATCATCGCTTCTAGTTTGCTTAGTGAAAGTGCTGATGTTTTTTGTTTACGACGTAGTTGCCAATCGAGTTTCTCATTGGCTGCTAGAGAAATAGTGTTGATTGCCGACTCTAGTAACTGGTCTGTTTCAACAATCGCATCTAACAAGCCAACTTTAAGCGCTTCATCTGGACGGCATGCTTTGCCTTGAGTGATAATTTCCATCGCGCTGTCAGCACCGATAACACGAGGCAGGCGCACACAACCACCAAAACCAGGCATGATGCCAAGTTTGGTTTCTGGTAGACCTATGCTGGTGGTCTTGTCACCGATACGGAAATCGGTAGCGAGTACACATTCACAGCCGCCGCCAAGGGCATGGCCACGCATCATTGAAAGAGTTGGGACAGGAAGGTCTTCGAGCTTGCTGAAGATTGAATTAGCGAATCTTAACCATTCATCAAGTTCTGCTTCTGGCTTAGCAAATAGGCCAAGAAATTCAGTGATGTCTGCGCCCACAATGAACGCGTCTTTGTTTGAAGTTAAGATTAAACCACGTAATCCTGCGTGAGCATTAAGAGCATCTAACGCTTTATCTAGTGATTCTAAAGTTGCAAGGTCGAGTTTGTTTACAGATGCCGGTGCACAGAAGCTTAATTCCGCAATACCATCTTGTAATTCCTTTACCTGTAGAGTGTTAGCTTGGTAAATCATTGTCTATCTCCATGACATACAATCCACGATTGTTTGAGAGAATCTTGTTATCTTTCTATTATTGTAGAGCACCTGGTAAGACCAGTTATTCTAGTCTGTACCTCTGCTTGATTAATTTCAATACATTTTTTAAACAATTGTTTAACATTGTGCGACAGCACAGATCCTCTAACCCTTATTATTCACGCGTGATACACTTCGCCGCTCTTATTAATTAAGTTAACGATATGAATGAACAGCCCTATTTAATACCGTCAGCGTCGGCTCTGTTTGAAGAAGAGATAAAGAAGAGCGTCTTCATTACTCATCTTGCTCATACTCCAAGTGTAGAAGCTGCTAAACAGTTCGTAGAACAGGTAAAAAAAGAGCATTCATCAGCGCGACATAATTGTTGGGGCTTTGCTGCAGGGCGACCTGAAGACTCAATGAAATGGGGCTTTAGTGATGATGGAGAGCCATCTGGTACTGCGGGTAAGCCTATCTTGGCGCAACTGTCTGGTTCTGGTGTTGGTGAACTGACGGCCGTTGTCACTCGTTATTCTGGCGGAATCAAGCTTGGAACAGGTGGCCTAGTAAAGGCTTACGGCGGTGGAGTACAACAAGCTCTCAAGCTGCTTCAAACTATCGAGAAAAAAATAACCACAAAATTACGGCTAGAGTTAGACTATGGCTTTGTGCCAATTGCGCAATCCATTATGGCTCAGCATCAGGCTGTTGAAGTCCAAGCGGATTATGGTGTGCAAGTTGAGCTTATTATTGAAATAGAGCTCCTTCAGGTAGATTCGTTTACCCAAACCATGATCAATAAAAGCGGTGCTAAGGCACTGGTAACGAAAGTCAAAGACAACTAGGAAGTGTGAAGCATTTCGCTTCGTTCAATAGCTCATGCAATTTCGCTCAATTATTCGAATCGTCGGATTATTATTAGCACTTTTTAGTGTATCAATGCTCGCACCTGCGCTCGTCGCACTGATCTATAGAGATGGTGCGGGTGTGCCATTTGTGACGACTTTCTTTGTTCTATTATTTTGTGGAGCAACTTGCTGGTTTCCAAACCGACGCTATAAACATGAATTGAAGGCGCGAGATGGCTTTCTCATTGTGGTGTTGTTCTGGACGGTAATCGGCAGTGCTGGTGCGCTGCCGTTTTTGATCGCGGATAATCCGAGCGTTTCCGTTACTGATGCCTTTTTCGAATCGTTTTCTGCATTAACAACGACAGGTGCAACGGTAATTGTTGGCCTCGATGACTTACCTAAAGCAATTCTATTTTACCGCCAATTCCTACAATGGTTTGGTGGTATGGGTATCATCGTATTGGCGGTAGCCATCCTTCCTGTTCTGGGTATCGGTGGTATGCAGCTATATCGTGCTGAAATCCCGGGTCCAGTAAAAGATAGCAAGATGACTCCGCGTATTGCAGAAACGGCAAAAGCGCTTTGGTACATCTATCTGAGTCTAACGATTGCTTGTGCGGTGGCGTTTTGGCTTGCAGGCATGAGTTTCTTTGATGCAATCAGCCACAGTTTCTCAACCATTGCTATTGGTGGCTTCTCGACTCACGACGCGAGTATGGGCTACTTCAACAGCCCTGCGATTAACATGATTACGGTCGTGTTCCTTCTTATATCTGCATGTAACTATTCTCTTCACTTTGCGGCCTTTGCTTCTGGTGGCGTGCATCCTAAGTATTACTGGAAAGATCCAGAGTTCCGCGCCTTTATCTTTATTCAAGTCGTCCTGTTTTTAGTTTGTTTCTTATTACTGCTGAATCATCACTCTTACGATTCGTATTATGATGCTTTCGATCAGGCGTTGTTCCAGACAGTATCTATTTCAACAACAGCAGGCTTCACCACCACCGGTTTTTCTGAATGGCCGTTATTCTTACCTGTGCTGCTTCTGTTCTCTTCTTTTATAGGTGGCTGTGCAGGTTCAACGGGTGGCGGTATGAAAGTCATTCGAATATTACTGCTTACTTTACAGGGTGCTCGTGAAATGAAGCGTCTTGTCCACCCGCGTGCTGTCTATACCATCAAGGTTGGTGGTTCGGCGCTACCACAACGTGTCGTTGATGCGGTTTGGGGTTTCTTCTCTGCATACGCATTGGTTTTTGTGGTTTGTATGTTGGCTCTTATTGCTACGGGGATGGATGAGCTAAGTGCTTTCTCTGCCGTAGCGGCAACATTGAATAACCTTGGTCCAGGCTTAGGTGAAGTGGCAATGCACTTCGGCGATGTGAATGACAAGGCTAAATGGGTGTTGATCGTATCCATGCTGTTTGGCCGCTTAGAGATATTCACCTTATTAATTTTATTGACCCCTACGTTTTGGCGTAGCTAAGGACATATTGTGGCAAAAGCTCTATTTTTGTATTCAAGCAGTGAAGGGCAGACCAAGAAAATCTTGAACTATATAAAAGAAGAAATGAATGAGTTCGAATGTGAGCTTCAAGATCTGCACACCATTGGTAATGTCGACTTTGCTCAGTATGACCGAGTTTTGATTGGCGCATCTATTCGCTATGGACACCTCAATAAGAAGCTATATCAGTTCATTGATGCCAACCTTGCTCAGCTGCAATCCAACAAGGTTGCTTTCTTTTGCGTCAACTTAACGGCTCGTAAAGAAGACCAAGGTAAAGATACTCCTGAAGGCAGCGCTTATATTAAGAAGTTCCTTCTTAAGTCCCCGTGGCAACCTACTTTGATCGGTGTTTTTGCTGGCGCCCTCTATTACCCTCGTTATAACTGGTTCGATAAAACCATGATTCGCTTCATTATGAATATGACAGGTGGAGAAACGGATACAACCAAAGAAGTCGAGTACACAAATTGGGGAAAAGTCTCTTTATTCTCTAAAAAACTGCAAGAGATGTAAGAGAAAAGCTTACTTTTGAGGCGTTTTGAGTTCTTTTTAATCGAACAAATAAAAAAACGAGAAAAACTTCAAAAAGGGCTTGCCAGTGTGATCGAAATCTCTATAATGCCACCTCGCTGACACGGGATGGCTTCGAAGCTTAGGTTTCAAAAGCAAAAACGAAACAGCAGGTCAAATTAGCCAAGCTAAGCGCTTGAAAAAAGTTTTGAAAATAGTGGTTGACACTAAAACTTAAATCGCTAAAATGGCCGTCCGATTTGAGCGAAGCTCAAAAAGGAAAAGCTCTTTAACAATTTAAACCTATCAATCTGTGTGGGCACTCGTTGATGAATATCAAAACGTTTTATCGTTAGATAAAACAGATTCTTCGGAATCAAAATTGATTTCAATGAACTGAGTGACCAATACGTTTAACTACTTGTAGTTATTCGGCACAGTCAATTCATTACCATTCTGTTGGAATGGTAATAGCTTTAGAATTACATGTTCATCAATCTTTTTCGAAAGAGCGAATGAATATTAGTTTTGAAGTCAGTATTCGTTGAGTCACAAAATCTTAAATTGAAGAGTTTGATCATGGCTCAGATTGAACGCTGGCGGCAGGCCTAACACATGCAAGTCGAGCGGAAACGACACTAACAATCCTTCGGGTGCGTTAATGGGCGTCGAGCGGCGGACGGGTGAGTAATGCCTAGGAAATTGCCTTGATGTGGGGGATAACCATTGGAAACGATGGCTAATACCGCATAATGCCTACGGGCCAAAGAGGGGGACCTTCGGGCCTCTCGCGTCAAGATATGCCTAGGTGGGATTAGCTAGTTGGTGAGGTAATGGCTCACCAAGGCGACGATCCCTAGCTGGTCTGAGAGGATGATCAGCCACACTGGAACTGAGACACGGTCCAGACTCCTACGGGAGGCAGCAGTGGGGAATATTGCACAATGGGCGAAAGCCTGATGCAGCCATGCCGCGTGTATGAAGAAGGCCTTCGGGTTGTAAAGTACTTTCAGTTGTGAGGAAGGGTGTGTAGTTAATAGCTGCACATCTTGACGTTAGCAACAGAAGAAGCACCGGCTAACTCCGTGCCAGCAGCCGCGGTAATACGGAGGGTGCGAGCGTTAATCGGAATTACTGGGCGTAAAGCGCATGCAGGTGGTTCATTAAGTCAGATGTGAAAGCCCGGGGCTCAACCTCGGAACTGCATTTGAAACTGGTGAACTAGAGTGCTGTAGAGGGGGGTAGAATTTCAGGTGTAGCGGTGAAATGCGTAGAGATCTGAAGGAATACCAGTGGCGAAGGCGGCCCCCTGGACAGACACTGACACTCAGATGCGAAAGCGTGGGGAGCAAACAGGATTAGATACCCTGGTAGTCCACGCCGTAAACGATGTCTACTTGGAGGTTGTGGCCTTGAGCCGTGGCTTTCGGAGCTAACGCGTTAAGTAGACCGCCTGGGGAGTACGGTCGCAAGATTAAAACTCAAATGAATTGACGGGGGCCCGCACAAGCGGTGGAGCATGTGGTTTAATTCGATGCAACGCGAAGAACCTTACCTACTCTTGACATCCAGAGAAGCCAGCGGAGACGCAGGTGTGCCTTCGGGAGCTCTGAGACAGGTGCTGCATGGCTGTCGTCAGCTCGTGTTGTGAAATGTTGGGTTAAGTCCCGCAACGAGCGCAACCCTTATCCTTGTTTGCCAGCGAGTAATGTCGGGAACTCCAGGGAGACTGCCGGTGATAAACCGGAGGAAGGTGGGGACGACGTCAAGTCATCATGGCCCTTACGAGTAGGGCTACACACGTGCTACAATGGCGCATACAGAGGGCAGCAAGCTAGCGATAGTGAGCGAATCCCAAAAAGTGCGTCGTAGTCCGGATTGGAGTCTGCAACTCGACTCCATGAAGTCGGAATCGCTAGTAATCGTGAATCAGAATGTCACGGTGAATACGTTCCCGGGCCTTGTACACACCGCCCGTCACACCATGGGAGTGGGCTGCAAAAGAAGTGGGTAGTTTAACCTTTCGGGGAGGACGCTCACCACTTTGTGGTTCATGACTGGGGTGAAGTCGTAACAAGGTAGCCCTAGGGGAACCTGGGGCTGGATCACCTCCTTATACGAAGATATCCACGACAAGTGTCCACACAGATTGATTAGGTTTAGAAAAGCAAAGAGAAGAAGAACTCCCAAGGTTCTTCGAAGTTTGTTTCTACTTTTAAAGTAGAGATAAATTAGCAGTGTCCCGTTCGTCTAGAGGCCTAGGACACCGCCCTTTCACGGCGGTAACAGGGGTTCGACTCCCCTACGGGATACCATTGGGTCGTTAGCTCAGTTGGTAGAGCAGTTGACTTTTAATCAATTGGTCGCAGGTTCGAATCCTGCACGACCCACCATTTCCTCCCAAGGAAATAAAAATATGGGGCTATAGCTCAGCTGGGAGAGCGCCTGCCTTGCACGCAGGAGGTCTGCGGTTCGATCCCGCATAGCTCCACCATTCTTTCTCCATGAAGGAATTAAAACTATCATGGGCGATTAGCTCAGTTGGGAGAGCACCTGCCTTACAAGCAGGGGGTCACTGGTTCGAGCCCGGTATCGCCCACCATCTTTAAGCATTCTCGTAAGAGAGTATTTAAAAATGGTTTTGAAAGTTTAAAACTTGAAAAACTCTTGCTCTTTAACAATTTGGAAAGCTGACTGATTGATTTACTTACGAGTAATTCAATCAAATTTAAAAGTTCTCAATGTTTATCTTTCATTAGATAAACACAACAAACACATTCAAGTGTCTTGTATTCGAATCAATGTTTACATTGATTCACAATTGAGTCCGGCAAACAGTCATTGAGAATTAACCCTTCTTGATGACAACCAAAAACCTTGGTTAGTTGCCATACTAGTTTGTTTTCACTTTTCAAAAGTGAAAGCAAATAGAGACCCTTTCGGGTTGTATGGTTAAGTGACTAAGCGTACACGGTGGATGCCTTGGCAGTCAGAGGCGATGAAAGGCGTAATAACTTGCGATAAGCCCAGATTAGGTAGTAATAACCTTTTGAGTCTGGGATTCCTGAATGGGGAAACCCACTTGCATAAGCAAGTATCCTGTTGTGAATACATAGCAACAGGAGGCAAACCGGGGGAACTGAAACATCTAAGTACCCCGAGGAAGAGAAATCAACCGAGATTCCGAAAGTAGCGGCGAGCGAAATTGGATTAGCCCTTAAGCTTTTAATGATGCAGGTGAAGAGTCTGGAAAGTCTCGCAATAAAGGGTGATAGCCCCGTAACCGACACATCATAATCAGTGAAAACGAGTAGGGCGGGACACGTGATATCCTGTCTGAATATGGGGGGACCATCCTCCAAGGCTAAATACTACTGACTGACCGATAGTGAACCAGTACCGTGAGGGAAAGGCGAAAAGAACCCCTGTGAGGGGAGTGAAATAGAACCTGAAACCGTGTACGTACAAGCAGTAGGAGCACCTTCGTGGTGTGACTGCGTACCTTTTGTATAATGGGTCAGCGACTTAATTTTAGTAGCAAGGTTAACCGTTTAGGGGAGCCGTAGGGAAACCGAGTCTTAACTGGGCGTACAGTTGCTAGGATTAGACCCGAAACCAGGTGATCTAGCCATGGGCAGGTTGAAGGTTGAGTAACATCAACTGGAGGACCGAACCGACTAATGTTGAAAAATTAGCGGATGACTTGTGGCTAGGGGTGAAAGGCCAATCAAACCTGGAGATAGCTGGTTCTCCCCGAAAGCTATTTAGGTAGCGCCTCGGACGAATACTACTGGGGGTAGAGCACTGTTAAGGCTAGGGGGTCATCCCGACTTACCAACCCTTTGCAAACTCCGAATACCAGTAAGTACTATCCGGGAGACACACGGCGGGTGCTAACGTCCGTCGTGGAGAGGGAAACAACCCAGACCGCCAGCTAAGGTCCCAAAGTATAGCTAAGTGGGAAACGATGTGGGAAGGCTCAGACAGCCAGGATGTTGGCTTAGAAGCAGCCATCATTTAAAGAAAGCGTAATAGCTCACTGGTCGAGTCGGCCTGCGCGGAAGATGTAACGGGGCTAAGCTATACACCGAAGCTGCGGCTACGTACCTTAGGGTATGTGGGGTAGGGGAGCGTTCTGTAAGCCGTTGAAGGTGGTCTGTAAGGGCTGCTGGAGGTATCAGAAGTGCGAATGCTGACATGAGTAACGATAAAGGGAGTGAAAAACTCCCTCGCCGGAAGACCAAGGGTTCCTGTCCAACGTTAATCGGGGCAGGGTAAGTCGACTCCTAAGGCGAGGCCGAAAGGCGTAGTCGATGGGAAACGGGTTAATATTCCCGTACTTCTTACAATTGCGATGGGGGGACGGAGAAGGCTAGGTGGGCCTGGCGACGGTTGTCCAGGTTCAAGTACGTAGGCGGAAAGTTTAGGTAAATCCGGACTTTCTTAACGCTGAGATACGATGTCGAGCTACTACGGTAGTGAAGTCATTGATGCCATGCTTCCAGGAAAAGCCTCTAAGCTTCAGATTGTAAGGAATCGTACCCCAAACCGACACAGGTGGTCGGGTAGAGAATACCAAGGCGCTTGAGAGAACTCGGGTGAAGGAACTAGGCAAAATGGTACCGTAACTTCGGGAGAAGGTACGCTCTTATCAGTGAAGTCCCTTGCGGATGGAGCAGACGAGAGTCGCAGATACCAGGTGGCTGCAACTGTTTATTAAAAACACAGCACTGTGCAAAATCGTAAGATGACGTATACGGTGTGACGCCTGCCCGGTGCCGGAAGGTTAATTGATGGGGTTAGACTTCGGTCGAAGCTCTTGATCGAAGCCCCGGTAAACGGCGGCCGTAACTATAACGGTCCTAAGGTAGCGAAATTCCTTGTCGGGTAAGTTCCGACCTGCACGAATGGCGTAATGATGGCCACGCTGTCTCCACCCGAGACTCAGTGAAATTGAAATCGCTGTGAAGATGCAGTGTACCCGCGGCTAGACGGAAAGACCCCGTGAACCTTTACTACAGCTTGGCACTGAACATTGAACCTACATGTGTAGGATAGGTGGGAGACTATGAAATTGCGTCGCTAGATGTGATGGAGTCGTCCTTGAAATACCACCCTTGTAGTTTTGATGTTCTAACGTTGGTCCCTGAATCGGGATTACGGACAGTGCCTGGTGGGTAGTTTGACTGGGGCGGTCTCCTCCCAAAGAGTAACGGAGGAGCACGAAGGTGGGCTAAACACGGTTGGACATCGTGTGGTTAGTGCAATGGCATAAGCCCGCTTGACTGCGAGAATGACAATTCGAGCAGGTGCGAAAGCAGGTCATAGTGATCCGGTGGTTCTGAATGGAAGGGCCATCGCTCAACGGATAAAAGGTACTCCGGGGATAACAGGCTGATACCGCCCAAGAGTTCATATCGACGGCGGTGTTTGGCACCTCGATGTCGGCTCATCACATCCTGGGGCTGAAGTCGGTCCCAAGGGTATGGCTGTTCGCCATTTAAAGTGGTACGCGAGCTGGGTTTAGAACGTCGTGAGACAGTTCGGTCCCTATCTGCCGTGGGCGTTGGAAAATTGAAAGGGGCTGCTCCTAGTACGAGAGGACCGGAGTGGACGAACCTCTGGTGTTCGGGTTGTCATGCCAATGGCATTGCCCGGTAGCTAAGTTCGGAATCGATAACCGCTGAAAGCATCTAAGCGGGAAGCGAGCCTTGAGATGAGTTTTCCCTGACGCTATAAGCGTCCTAAAGGGTTGTCGTAGACTACGACGTTGATAGGCAGGGTGTGTAAGTGCTGCGAGGCATTGAGCTAACCTGTACTAATTGCCCGTGAGGCTTAACCATACAACACCCAAGGGGTTTTGTGGACTCAAAGAAATACCAAACGCTTGAATGAGTTTGATGAGAATTTAACAGCTTTCCGAATTTTAAAATTTGCTTGGCGACCATAGCATTGTGGACCCACCTGATTCCATGCCGAACTCAGAAGTGAAACACAATAGCGCCGATGGTAGTGTGGGGCTTCCCCATGTGAGAGTAGGACATCACCAGGCTTTAATTTCGTTACCTGTGTATACATGTAACAACATCTACAGTGTACTAATCTGTTGATGACAATTTGTTGGAGGGATGGCTGAGTGGTCGAAAGCACCGGTCTTGAAAACCGGCAACCGTTAATAGCGGTTCTAGGGTTCAAATCCCTATCCCTCCACCACCATTGAAAAGCCCGCTGAGAAATCAGCGGGCTTTTTTCATATCTGCTATTTAGAAAAACCAAAAAGAGCACTAATGTGCTCTCTCTATTATTCTCTTAACCAGCATATCTAAAGTTAACTAGTCAGGGAGATATTTTCCTTCGGCTACCTGCCAGAACGCTCTAATCAGTGGGTTCTCAAGTTGAGATCGTTTACAGCAGACACCTAATTCAAAGGGTTTGATTGGCTCTATTTTTAAACGATCGACTTTATCTCTCACAGGGCTGTTGTTGATTACAACGTCTGGAGCTATACCAACCCCACAGCCAAGAGCAACCATACTTACGATAGCTTCATGACCTGATACCTGAGCGTAAATGTTGGGCTTTATCTTCATCTTTTTGAACCACGCGTTCGCACGTTCTCGAGCAGTCCCTGCTTCTGGGATGATAAAAGGCACTTCATTCCAGTTTGGTTTCTCTGATTGCAGCTGCTGACTAAAGCTACTGACACCGGATGGGATGATGACTGACAGTGGTATATCGCTAATGGTTTCGAACTCTAATCTTGAAGGCAAAATATCTGGTTTAGCTGAAATAGCAATATCAGCTTCATCATTCAGGATCTTGTCGATGGATTGCGCTGGATCACCGGTAGATAGCTTAAACTCAATATACGGATGAATAGCCCTGAATTCGGTAATGAGTTCAGGAAGGTGACTGTAGCTTGCTGTTACGGAACAGAAAATGCGGATCTCACCCTTGAGCTCTTGTTCACCACCTTTAAGGTGAAGATTGTATTGCTGCCACTCGCCAACGATGCTCAATGCCACAGGTAACAGATGTTTCCCTGCTGGTGTGAGGTCAACACTTCGATTATCCCTGATAAGCAGTTCTTGCCCTGTTTCTTCCTCAAGCTTTTGTATTTGACGACTAAGTGCTGAAGGACTGACGTGCATAGCCGCAGCTGTTTTGCTGAAACTCTTGCTATCACATAAATGTATAAATAATTGTAGAGATTTTATGTTCATGTTTTGCGATCGTTTCCATGTTGCATTTATTGCAATAACTAATTGTGAATATATCACTTTCAGCAACGGAGTGTCTGTTTTAGTATGAAGTCATTCGATAGAGAGATATCGACCTTACGGACTTATTTTTAAAGGAGTGCCCTACAATGGCTAACTATTTCAATACATTAAACCTTCGTGAGCAACTAGACCAATTAGGTCGCTGCCGTTTCATGGATCGTGAAGAATTTACGACTGAAGCTGAATACCTTGAAGGCAAGAAGATCGTCATTGTTGGCTGCGGTGCTCAAGGCCTAAACCAAGGTCTAAACATGCGTGATTCTGGTCTAGACGTATCTTACGCTCTTCGCCAAGCTGCAATTGATGAGAAGCGTCAATCATTCAAGAATGCTGATGAAAACGGCTTTGTTGTGGGTAGCTACGAAACGCTAATTCCTCAAGCAGATCTAGTTATCAACCTTACTCCAGATAAGCAACATACAAACGTTGTTGAAACAGTAATGCCTCTAATGAAGCAAGGCGCTGCTCTTGGTTACTCTCACGGCTTTAACGTTGTTGAAGAAGGCATGCAATTACGTTCTGACCTTACCGTAGTAATGGTTGCACCTAAGTGTCCAGGCTCTGAAGTACGTGAAGAGTACAAGCGTGGTTTCGGTGTTCCAACACTGATCGCTGTTCACCCAGAAAATGACCCTAAAGGTGAAGGCTGGGATATCGCTAAAGCTTGGGCTGCAGGTACTGGTGGTCACCGTGCAGGTTGCCTAGAGTCTTCATTCGTAGCTGAAGTTAAATCTGACCTTATGGGTGAGCAAACTATTCTATGTGGCATGCTACAAGCAGGTTCTATCGTATCTTACGAGAAGATGATTGCTGATGGCATCGAACCAGGCTACGCAGGTAAACTTCTACAATACGGTTGGGAAACGATTACTGAAGCACTTAAGTTTGGTGGCGTAACTCACATGATGGATCGCTTATCTAACCCTGCTAAAGTTAAAGCGTTTGAGCTTTCTGAAGAGCTTAAAGATCTAATGCGTCCACTTTACAACAAGCACATGGATGACATCATTTCTGGTCACTTCTCTAGCACTATGATGGCTGACTGGGCGAACGATGACGTGAACCTACTAGGCTGGCGTGAAGAGACTGGTGAAACTGCATTCGAAAACTACCCAGCTTCTGACGTAGAAATCTCAGAGCAAGAGTACTTCGATAACGGTATCCTTATGGTTGCTATGGTTCGTGCGGGTGTTGAGCTAGCATTCGAAGCTATGACGGCATCAGGCATCATCGATGAGTCGGCTTACTACGAATCTCTACATGAGCTTCCACTAATCGCAAACACAGTTGCTCGTAAGCGTCTTTACGAAATGAACGTTGTAATCTCTGATACTGCTGAGTACGGTAACTACCTATTCGCTAACGTAGCAACACCGCTACTACGTGAGAAGTTCATGCCTTCAGTAGCAACAGACGTAATCGGCCGTGGTCTAGGTGAAACATCTAACCAAGTTGATAACGCTAAGCTAATTGAAGTTAACGAAGCTATCCGTAACCACCCTGTCGAGTACATCGGTGAAGAGCTACGTAGCTACATGAGCGACATGAAGCGTATCGCTGTAGGCGGTTAATTAGTCGCTTAGATACTGATAAATTTGTAGAAAAAGCGAAGCAGTATCACTAACTCCTTACAGGTTGGAGTTATAAATAAGCAATACAGCATCTAATAAAAAGGCTTGGTCGCCGTTGACCAAGCCTTTTTGCTTTTAGTAACAAAGTCTTAAAAATCAATTAAATGAACATTGCTTGATAGGTATTCGTCGACTTTCAGTCCTTGATTGAGCTTCAGAAATACAAAAGGGTTGGTGTTTTCACACCAACCCTTTCAGTTTTCTTTCTTTACGCTTACCTGTCGGCAATCTTTGCTTCTAAGTCCGCTAGCTTTTGTTCCATTTCAGTCAGCTTTTGGCGAGTGCGCAGTAGTACTTGTGTTTGAACATCAAACTCTTCACGGCTTACAACGTCTAGCTTGTTCAGTTGGCCTTGGATAACCTGGCGAACTTTTTGATCTACATCTGAACCAAGCTCTTTTACTGGTTGAGGCATAGAATCGTGGATCTGCTTAGCAATCTGCTCTAGTTTTTTTGGATCAAACATATCAATTAAAACTCCTGAATATTTACCACTATTCTATTTAATCACACTTGCGATGTCGCCTATGGCGTACAAAAAAAGGCCACCGAAGTAGCCTTTTTATTGTTATTACGACTTAGTGATTACTTATTATCAGCTAATTCTCTGTGCGCTGCTTTTGCTTCATCGACGCGAGCTAGTTTTTCTAGGTCTTTGTCTTCAACAAATACAGGTAGAGGTTTGTGTTTTTCAGCTAAGTAGCTGTAAATCACTGGCAGTACAAATAGCGTGAAGAGAGTACCAATTGCTAAACCAGCAACGATTACGATACCAATACTGAAACGCTGAGCCGCACCCGCACCACTTGCGTACATCAGTGGGATTAGACCCGCGATCATCGCAGCGGTTGTCATCAGGATTGGACGAAGACGAACCTTCGCTGCTTCCATTACCGCTTCAATACGAGTTTTTTGATTGTGCAGCTGCTCTTCTTTCGCTACCTCACAGATCAAGATACCGTGCTTGGTAATTAGGCCGACTAAGGTGATCAAACCAACTTGCGAGTAGATGTTCATCGTTGCCGCGCCCCAAGCCAGAGCTATTAGGGCACCACAGATCGCCAGTGGTACAGATACCATGATAACCAGTGGGTCTTTCAGTGATTCAAACTGAATCGCCAATACCAAGAAGATGATTGCCAGAGCTAAACCAAAGGTCGCGTAAAGTGCGCTACCTTCTGTTACGTATTGGCGTGCTTCACCCATGTAGTCATGGTTGTAGCCACTTGGAAGCTTGTTCGCTGCCGTGTCTTCAAACCACGCAATTGCATCACCCATTGCAGCGCCTGGAGCCGGTACCGCACCAATCGTCGCCGAGTTCAATTGGTTGAAGTGAGGAAGAGAGCGAGGCTCTGCCACAACATCAATCGTAATCAAACTGCCTAGTGGTACAGCGTTGCCGTCTGCAGCACGTACGTAGTAGTTGTTCATTGACTCTGGGTTCAAACGGAATTTACGTTCAACTTGAGGAATTACCTCGTAAGAACGGCCATTCAAGTCGATACGGTTTACGTAGCCATCTGACATCATGGTACCGAGCGTGATACCGATATCTTGCATGGTCACACCGTATGCGCCTGCTTTATCCTTGTCGATGTTGATCTTCATGGTTGCTGAGTCGTAATTCAGGTCGAGATCTGAATATACGAACAACGGGTTTGAAGAGACATCAGCCAGAATGTCTGTGGTAATTTGGAACAAGCTTTCAAAACTGTTTGGCGTTGTTATGACAAACTGAATTGGAAGGCCTGAACCAGCACCTGGTAGTTCTGGCATTTGGAATGCAGTTACCGCCATTCCTGGAACATCTTTCACCAAATTACCAACGCGGTTTGCTACGTCTGATTGGCTTGCTTCACGTTCGCTCCAAGGAACCATAGACGCGATACCAAATGCTTGGTTTGCATTTGGCACACCTGTAAATACCTGTGCGTAAGCAACTTCTGGCTGATCAGACAGAATCTGGTTTACGTCGTTCATGGTATTTTGCATGAAGTCTAAGTTTGCATTCGACGGTGCTGTACCCATCAACATGATCACACCTTTATCTTCTGAAGGTGCTAGCTCACTAGGGATGAATTTGAACAACAACGGTAAACTTGCAAATACGATGATAGCAAAACCAATAAATACTGGACGATGTTGCATTACCGCACCAAGCATACGCTCGTAACGGTTAGTCATGCCATCCAGCACGCTATGAACTTTCTGCTCAAACTTGCTTGGCTCAGCGTGAGCTTTCAGCATTTTTGAACACATCATTGGCGAGAGCGTTAGTGCCACAATGCCTGATACGAAAACCGAACCAGCTAGGGTTAATGCAAACTCTTTAAATAGCGAGCCTGTAATACCACCCATCATCGCAATTGGAGCATATACCGCACCTAGCGTTAACGTCATTGCGATAACAGGCACCGCAATTTCGCGGGTACCGATAATCGCTGCACGGAAAGGGGACTCGCCGAGCTTGATATGCCTGTCGACGTTCTCAAGTACTACGATCGCATCATCTACCACTAGACCGATGGCAAGTACCATTGCCAATAGTGTCATTAGATTCCAAGAGAAACCCATTGCCTGCATTACCATTGCCACACCAATCAAAGACAGTGGGATAGTAATAATAGGGATCAGTACCGCTCGGAATGAACCTAAGAATAAGGTAATCACGATCAATACGATTAATGCCGCTTCAAGGATGGTCTTAATAACCTCTTGAATTGATTCGTTAATCGCAATGGTTGAATCGTACATTACGTTCATTGAGATGTTGCTTGGTAGGTTCTTCTCTAGTTGAGGAAGAAGTTCCAGTACATCAGCAGCGATGTTGATTGGGTTCGCACTTGGCGCCGCATTGATCGCGGCTACAACCGCCTCTTGGCCGTTAGCACTTGCTCGGTAAACATCGTGACTTTTTTCAAGAGAAACCTTCGCGATATCGGATAGGCGAATGATCTCACCTTCTCCGCTTTTCACGACTAGATTCTCTAGTTCTTCAGTGTTTGATACTTGTGTATCGGCACTGCCGTTGTAAAGCACGAACTCACCGGTCGCTTGACCCGTAGCTGATTGGTAGTTGTTAGCGTTCAGTACCGTCATTACATCAGATGCAGTCAGACCAATCGCCGCCATTTTTGATGGGTCTAGCCATACGCGCAGTGCGTATTTCATACCACCATATAGGTCAACTTTAGATACACCATTAACCGTAAATAGCTGCGGGTTGATTACACGCTCTAGATAGTCGGTAATTTGGCTCGATACCAATTCGTCACTGGTAAAACCAATGTAGAGTACCGCGGTTGTTGAACCGGTAGACATGGTTACGGTTGGATCTTCAGCCTCTTTAGGTAGCTGAGAACGTACCGAGTTTGTCTTGGCCAGTATGTCAGACAATGCCGCATTCGGGTCGGTGTTCAACTTCATGTTCACGGTAATCGTAGATTTACCTAGCACAGAAGAAGATGTCATATAATCGATGTTATCCGCTTGAGCCACAGCCTGTTCGAGGGGTTGGGTGATAAAGCCTTGGATAAGATCGGCACTTGCACCATAGTAACCAGTTGAGACTGTCACCACGGTATTCGTCATTTCAGGGTATTCACGCACCTGCATTTTGAAGATTGCTTGTAAGCCAAGCAGAGCAATCAAAAAGCTGATGGATACCGCTAGAACTGGACGTTTAATAAAAACATCAGTAAAGCGCATTGTGCCTCCAGTTACAGCTTAGGTGTTTCAGATGGTGGAGTGATTGCATCACTTTCAACAACTTTAACTTTGGCGCCGTTACTTAGACGTACTTGGCCAGAAGTTACAACCGTATCGCCAGCTTTAACACCCTCAAGGATGTGTGCAATATCAGCCGTACGCTCACCTACTTTTACAACATGTTGAGCAACACGTTGAACTCCGTCTTCTTCAGTTAAGATGTAAACATTGTCACCATATAGAGTGAAAGTAATCGCTGTTTGAGGAAGAGTAACTTGGTTCTCTAGCTTAGGCAGAATGATGTTAGCACGAGCGAACATACCGCTACGAAGCTTGCCATCATTGTTTGGAATATCTGCTTGAACTTGGATAAGACCACTTTGGATGCTTACTGCTGGTTCGATGGCACTGATAGAACCTTCAAATGGCTTCTCTGGGTAGGCATCAACAAAGATGTCGATAGCTTGACCCACATGGATGCGAGATATATCAGTTTGAGAAACCGTGAAGCGCAGGCGCATGACACTGGTATCTTCTAAACGAACGATATCTGTACCTGATTGCAGGTATTGACCTAGGTAAACGTTACGAATGCCCACTTTTCCATCGAAAGGAGCACGAATTTCACGACGTTCGATAGATGCTTTTAGGCTTTCAATATCAGCAGATAGAGAATAGAAGTTTGCTTCTGCTTCATCGTATGCTTCTTTAGAAATAGAACCTTTCTTAAAAAGACCTTGGTAGCGTTTGTATTTTGCTTTTGCCGCAGGTAGGCGAGCTTCAGAGCTCTTTAGATTTGCCTTTTCTACGCCAGAATCAAGACGAACAAGAAGTTGGTCATTTTTAACATCAGTACCAGAACCAAAAGATATTTGGTCAATAACGCCGCTGGTTTCGTTCGCTAGTGTTACACCTTGGTTAGGTTCGATGAAGCCGATAGCTTCGATCACAGGAACCCAGTCGATAGGTTGAACTTCTGTTACCGTTACTGGAAACTCTGGCTCAGGTCGGTTAGCCATAAACTCAGCAATTTTTTGTTGTTTAAACATGTTAAACCCAATAACGCTGCCGAAAAGTAGTACAGCGATGAGTAACATGAAGAAAGTCCACTTTTTCATTCTAGTTAGAACTCCAAATTAGTGTGTAATAATCGCATCCCAACTTGCTTCAATCGCCGCTTCAATGGCTTTTTTATCAAGTTGGTAATATCCAAGAGATTGCTTACGGGCCAGCGTGACACTGACTTCTAAGCTAAGTGCTGCTAAAACAGGGTTTTCTAGAGGCTTAAACACCCCTTGCTCTCTACCTTCAGTAAAGAGTTGATCTATTTTGTGGAACATTTTTCGTTCAATCTCTTTGGTCTCATGGCTGCGAATACAAGGTAAAGAGTCGTATTGAGCTCTATTCTTTAAATTGCAGATGTTTGATCCCGAGAGCTCGAAAATGTTGAGCCACATTTTTCTAAATCGTTCTTTTAGACTCATCGAATCTTCAACGCCTTGCTGAATTAAACCAGCATTCCGTTGAGTGACAGCTAAGCGAACTTGTTGTAATAGTTCTTCTTTGTCTGAGAAGTAGCGATAAATAGTTCCAGCCGCAACTCCTGCTTCTTTAGCTAGTTTATGCATAGAAAGTCCGTGAAAGCCTGATTCAGCAATCAGTTTTTCGGCGGCATCTATAATTTGTTGTCTTTTATCTATCATAGAATAAGAACCAGACAGTGATAATATACTCACTAATGAATGAACGTTCATTCATTATAGCCTAAGACCCATACATATGTGCAACATAGTTTTTCATATGTGATATAAAATTCTTGCATAAGAGAGCGTAGCATTCGTGGTGTTGCAGCATTATTATAGGCGCGCAATTGAATTCGCTCCGATAGACCAAATTGAGAACCAAATGAAACTGAACCCAAGACAAGATGAAGCCGTGAAATATGTTTCGGGCCCCTGCTTAGTATTAGCAGGCGCAGGATCCGGTAAAACGCGTGTTATCACGAATAAGATTGCTTACTTGGTTCAAGAGTGTGGTTACAAGGCACGCAATATTGCAGCGGTAACTTTTACCAATAAAGCGGCACGCGAGATGAAAGAACGTGTGGGGCAAACTCTGGGTAAAGGTGAATCGAAAGGCCTGATCGTTTCGACTTTTCATACCATGGGCTTAACTATCATTCGTCGTGAATACAAAGCGCTGGGTCTGAAAGCGGGCTTCTCTCTATTTGATGACCAAGACCAATTGGCGCTATTAAAAGAGCTAACAGAGAGACAGATCGATGGTGATAAGGATCTGCTGCGTGCTTTAATGAGCACCATTTCGAATTGGAAGAATGACATGCTGACGCCAGATCAGGCGAAAGCTCGAGCTCAAGGCGAACAAGAGCAGTTGTTTGCATTCTGTTTTGAGATGTATCAGAAACAGATGAAGGCATACAACGCGCTCGATTTTGATGATCTGATTGCGATGCCAGTATTGCTTCTGAAAACCAATCAAGAAGTGCGTGAGCGCTGGCAGTCTCGTATTCGCTATTTACTTGTCGATGAGTATCAAGATACCAACACCAGTCAATATGAACTGGTTCGTTTACTCGTGGGTGAACGCGGTCGTTTAACTGTGGTAGGCGATGATGACCAATCTATTTACTCATGGCGTGGTGCAAAACCGCAAAACTTGGTGCTGTTAGGTGAGGACTACCCTAACTTACGCTTGATCAAATTAGAGCAGAACTACCGCTCAACGAGTCGAATTTTGCGTGCAGCGAATATCTTGATCGCTAATAACCCACACGTTTATGAAAAGTCACTGTTCTCTGAGATCCCGGACGGTGAAAAGCTCAAGGTACTGAATGCTAAGAATGAAGAGCATGAAGCAGAGCGTATTACAGGTGAGATCATCGCTCACAAGTTTTTAAACCGCACTGAATATAAAGATTACGCAGTGCTGTACCGTGGTAACCACCAATCTCGCTTGATTGAAAAAGCGTTGATGCAGAACCGTGTGCCTTACAAAATTTCTGGCGGTACCTCTTTCTTCGCTAGAGCTGAGATTAAAGACATCATGGCTTACCTCCGCGTGTTGGTGAACCCTGATGATGACAACGCGTTTCTACGTATTGTAAACACACCACGTCGTGAGATTGGCCCGGTGACGCTTGAGAAGTTAGGCAGCTACGCCAACATGCGTGGCAAGAGCTTGTTTGAAGCCAGCTTTGAGATGGGTTTAGAGCAAACTTTGACTGGTCGTGGTTTAGAAAACCTGCGCCGTTTCAGCGATTGGATTGTTCGTATTTCTGATAATGCTGAACGTGGCAATACCGTTGAGGCTGTTCGCTCTTTAGTTCGTGATATTAACTATGAAGATTGGTTGTACGAAACCTCGGCAAGCCCGAAAGCTGCAGAGATGAGAATGAAGAACGTTTCTGATCTTTATAGTTGGATTGTTGCTGACCTTGAGGGTGACAACTACGACAAAGAAGAGAAGACCCTACGCGAAGTGGTTCAACGTTTAACGCTACGTGACATGATGGAGCGTGGTGAAGATGATGACGATGCAGACCAAGTTCAATTAATGACATTGCACGCATCGAAAGGCCTAGAGTTTCCGTATGTGTTCCTGATGGGAGCCGAAGAGGGTATCTTGCCACACCAAACCAGTGTCGATGAAGGTAACGTAGAAGAAGAACGTCGTCTTATGTATGTAGGGATTACTCGCGCGCAGAAAGAGCTGACCTTCACTAAATGTCGTGAACGTCGTCAGTATGGCGAATTGATAAAGCCAACACAAAGCCGATTCCTTGATGAACTGCCGCATGAAGATGTGGAGTGGGAAAGCGTGAAGAAGCCTCAATCCGCAGAAGAACGAATGGAGAAAGGACAGGCACACATTGCCAACATTCGTGCGATGTTCAATAAGAAGTGATGTTTGGCTCTAAATCGAGACCAATAAAAAGGTGACCATGAGGTCACCTTTTTTGAATTTGGTATTTTTAATTACAGATCGGTAAATTACAGACCGGCAATCATGTGCTCGATAGCATCTTTGATTTCGTCGTCTGAACAGTCCATACATGACCCTTTCGCTGGCATAGCATTGAAGCCGTTGATTGCGTGGTCAGCTAGAATGTCGCGACCTTGGGCAATACGAGGACCCCAGTCACCAGCGTCACCTGTTTTAGGTGCGCCACTTACGCCAGATGCGTGACAAGCGATACAAAAGGTACCGTAAACTGCTGCGCCATTACGAGGGCCTGTTGGTTCTGCGGCTACTGGCTCGCTGCCGACTAGGTAAACTTGGCCAACTGGTTTGATGCGTTCAGCAATAGCATCTTGCTCTGCTTCGCTTAGGCCTGAAGCCATAGCGCCAGTTGAAAAGGTTAAAACTGCGATGACAACGCTTAAAATTCGACGAGACATATCCATTAAACTCACTTTACATTCCCAAGGTAAGTACATGCTTACCAATTTATAGTGTTGGAAGGGTGTTTTGGCTTTATCAGCAAAGAGCAACTGTTAAACCAATGTAAATAATGGGTGATTATATCCCGATAAGTTGTTGCAATAAACAACAACTTATAAGCTGCGGTGGGTTGTAGTACTCAAATAAGGGGTTTATCACATATTAACTGTCGAAAAAGAGACCAAACAGAAAAAAAAGTTAAAAAAGTACTAGACGGCATAAGGTGATATACGTATTATTCCACTCCGCCGACAGGGCATGCGCCTGTAGCTCAGCTGGATAGAGCGTTGGCCTCCGGAGCCAAAGGCCGAAGGTTCGAATCCTTTCAGGCGCGCCATCCGGTCTCTTACTTAGGTAAGTGAGAATTGGCAAAAAGAAATAATGGTGGCTATAGCTCAGTTGGTAGAGCCCTGGATTGTGATTCCGGTGGTCGCGAGTTCGAATCTCGTTAGCCACCCCATTCTTTCTTTACAAAATATCGGTAGCTTCGGCTTCCAGTGTTGATTCATTATTCCCAAGAGTCGATACAAAATTAGTCGGTGAATAGCGCAGCTTGGTAGCGCATCTGGTTTGGGACCAGAGGGTCGGGGGTTCGAATCCCTCTTCACCGACCACTATTTCAATAATCGCTTTTTAAGCGGTTATATAAAAGATTAGTGGTGGCTATAGCTCAGTTGGTAGAGCCCTGGATTGTGATTCCGGTGGTCGCGAGTTCGAATCTCGTTAGCCACCCCATTAATTTTGGTAACTTCATTGAAGTTTCCTGTTTGAGAATTCAAACGAAACGTCTCGGTGAATAGCGCAGCTTGGTAGCGCATCTGGTTTGGGACCAGAGGGTCGGGGGTTCGAATCCCTCTTCACCGACCACCTTAAGAAGCCTCGTCAGAAATGACGGGGCTTTTTTACGCCTGGAATTTAGATAATTTGAGACCAGAGGGTCGTGGGCTGGATCGCCAGTCCGATCAAATCCTTCTTCACCGACCACCTTTAAGAAAGCTCATCAGAAATGATGAGCTTTTTTTTCATCTGTAGATCTCTAGGTTGGAACCCAAGTGGGGTTCGCCTGATGTTCAAAGAATGTCTCTTCACTGTCTACCTTTAAGAAAGCTCATCAGAAATGATGAGCTTTTTTTTCATCTGTAGATCACTAGATTGGAACCCAAATGGGGTTCGCCTGATGTTCAAAGGATGTCTCTTCACTGGCCACCTTAAGAAGCCTCAACTAGCCGTCCGTGTCAGGAATGACGGGGCTTTTTTACATCTCTCATTTCAGTAATCCTCAATTTTTAATGCTGGGACCTCAACCGCTTCGACATCTTGCCTGATGTCACCTCCGTAAATCTCCTCCTTCCATACAATAAGATAGGCTTTTACCCTTTATCTCCATTATGGTGCTTATACGGAGCAGTTTGCTTTATCAAATGTGCAGATCGATATCTAATTTTATATAAAACTCACCACCAATCATTCGACAAATTAATAGGTTTGGTCTAAGGATTTTTATGAAAAGTGAAATTTGACGTTAAATATGTTCTCTAAGGCCTGTATTTGACAGGTTTCTTCGAATCTTGTTGTTTAAAAAATCCTTTGATTTATTAAATCTTTCGTTTTTCTTGTTTGTATTTATTAAAAAAATCATATGGTTGAATATGTTGTTGGGTTGGTTTTATCTGGTTATTTTGTTTGCTTAAATTGGTAAAGTTAGCGTTTGTTTCTATAGTGTTAATTGTTTTTTGGAATAATTATTTGATCTTGGTGGTTGGTGGGGATATGTGCTTTGAATGATATGTTTAACTCTACAAGTACGCAGTAGTAAGGGGTTTGTGAGTATTTGTTATTGGAAATATAATGCTGGTTTTCATTACTATATGCTATTCGAGTGAATACTTATGTGGCATTTTTACTTGCTAAGCGTTTAATGTCGACTTTTTATCCTATTTTTGTTGCTTTTCTGTGAATTATTTGCCAAGTTGTCAACCGTATAAAATATCAGAACAATATTCTGGTAAGAATGGATTCAATTTTGCAGACAGGGCAGAAAGCTGCCAAAGCAGTAGAGGTCTGGTAATGTCACTTTTAGAAGTAAAAAATCTTCGTATCGAATACCCATCTCGTCATGGAGTTCACGCCGCAGTGAAATCACTTTCGTTCAATATTGAACGTGGTGAGATTGTTGGCGTTGTAGGCGAGTCTGGTGCAGGCAAATCAACAGTAGGTAATGCTGTGATCGATTTGCTGAGCCCTCCTGGTCGCATTGCTAGCGGCGAGGTATTTCTGGACGGTGAAAAAGTTTCAGGCTTATCTCCTGAACAGATGCGTTCTGTTCGCGGCTCAAAGATTGGTTTTATCTTCCAAGATCCAATGACTTCTCTTAACCCTCTATTCACAGTAGAACAGCAGTTAAAAGAGACGATTCATGCCAACATGAAGGTTTCGGATCAAGAAGCCTACCAGCGCTCATTAGATCTGATGAACCAAGTGGGTATTCCGCAACCAGAAAACCGTTTAAAGCAGTACCCACACCAATTCTCTGGCGGTATGCGTCAGCGTGTTGTTATCGCGATCGCACTGGCAGGTGAACCTGACCTAATCATCGCTGATGAACCAACAACCGCACTGGATGTTTCTATTCAAGACCAGATCTTGGGTTTGATTCGCGACCTATGTATTAAGAAGAATGTAGGTTGTATGTTGGTCACACACGACATGGGTGTGGTATCTAATGTTACCGATCGCGTAGCCGTTATGTATCGTGGTGATTTGGTTGAGTTTGGTCCGACGGCGAAAGTCCTTGGTACTCCTGAACACCCTTACACGTACAGTCTTATCTCCGCGGTTCCGCGTTCAGATCGTAAACTTGATCGTTTTCCTCTTGTGAGCTACATCGAAGAAGCACATGAGATGGAACCACTTGATGTGAAAAACCACTGGTTAGGTCAAAGCCAAGACCACCGTGATTACACTGGTCCACTGTTGAATGTTGAAAACGTAAACTTGCGCTTTACTACCAAGGATTCTTTCTTTGAGAGTCGTCGTGAGTACGTTCAGGCGTCAAACAACGTGAGCTTTGAAGTGCATGAAGGTGAAACTTTTGGTCTTGTTGGTGAATCTGGTTCGGGTAAATCAACGATTGCTCGTGTGATTGCTGGTTTGTACGCACCCAACTCAGGCAAGGTAACGTTTGAAGGCGTTGACCTGACTGGGCTTAAATCTGAAAAAGAGCGTCGCCCAATGCGCCGCCAAATGCAGATGGTTTTCCAAAACCCTTACACATCAATGAACCCTCGAATGAAGATATTCGACATCATTGCTGAGCCGATCCGATTCCATAAGCTTACGCGCAACGAGAATGAAACTCGTCAGATCGTTCACGACCTGCTAGAGCACGTTGGTTTAGGCAAGATGGCTGGAGTTAAATACCCACACGAATTCTCAGGTGGCCAACGTCAGCGTATTTCTATCGCTCGCGCCTTGGCAACTCGTCCACGTCTTTTGATTTGTGATGAACCTACCTCGGCGCTGGATGTGTCGGTTCAGGCTCAGATCCTTAACCTATTAAAAGATTTACAAGACGAGCTCAACCTAACCATGCTGTTTATCAGTCACGATTTACCGGTTATTCGCCAAATGTGTGATCGTGTTGGTGTGATGCAAATGGGAGAACTATTGGAAGTAGCGCCAACTGAGCAGCTATTCCAATCGCCTCAGCATGAATACAGCAAACACCTAATTTCTTTAATGCCTGAATTTACAGGTTTAAGAGAAGAAAAAGCAGTGGCACAAGCCGCGGTATAAAAATCAGCAGGCTGGAGTTTAGCTTGCTAAAAACAATAAACAGACGCAAATACAACAACTAGGGATCTGGATTCCCGCATGAAGGAGTTATGCAATGAAAACCATGAAAAGCAAATTAGCAGTAGCTTTAATGGCAGCTGGCCTAAGCTTTAGTGCAGCAGCAGCAGATATTACCGTTGGCTACGCAGCTGACCCGGTATCACTTGACCCGCACGAGCAGCTGTCTGGTGGCACACTGCAAATGTCTCACATGGTGTTTGACCCTCTAGTACGTTTCACTCAAGAGATGGATTTTGAAGGCCGCCTAGCATCTAGCTGGGAGCGTGTTGATGAAACGACTTTCCGCTTTAACTTACGTAAAGGCGTGAAATTCCACTCTGGTAACGAACTGACTGCTGATGATGTTGTGTGGACTTTTGAACGTCTACAAGCTTCTCCAGACTTTAAGTCTATCTTCACGCCATACGAAAAAATGGTAAAAGTGGATGACTACACAGTTGAGCTAGTATCAAAAGCGGCTTACCCACTAGTACTACAAACAGCAACCTACATCTTCCCAATGGACAGCAAGTTCTACTCTGGTCAAACAGCGGAAGGTAATGACAAATCTGAGCTAGTTAAGCACGGTAACTCGTTTGCTTCGACTAACGTTTCTGGTACTGGTCCATTTATCGTAACGCAGCGTGAGCAAGGCGTTAAAGTAACGTTCGAGCGTTTCAACGATTACTGGGACACAGAAACTGAAGGTAACGTAGACAAGCTAACACTTGTGCCAATCAAAGAAGATGCAACGCGTGTAGCAGCTCTTCTTTCTGGCGATGTTGATATGATTCACCCTGTTGCGCCAAACGATCACAAGCGTGTTAAAAAAGCGAAGAACATCGATCTAGTAACGCTACCTGGTACTCGTATCATTACGTTCCAAATGAACCAAAACAGCAACGAAGCACTGAAAGATGTGCGCGTTCGTCAAGCAATCGTTCATGCGATTAACAATGAAGGTATTGTTAAGAAAATCATGAAAGGTTTCGCGACAGCTGCTGGTCAGCAGAGCCCAACAGGCTACGCGGGTCACAACGAAGATCTAGTTCCTCGTTACGATCTGAAAAAAGCGAAAGAGCTGATGAAAGAAGCGGGCTACGAAGACGGCTTTACACTAACTATGGCAGCGCCTAACAACCGTTACGTGAATGATGCGAAAGTTGCGCAAGCGTCTGCGGCAATGCTGTCTAAGATTGGTATCAAAGTTGATCTTAAGACAATGCCTAAAGCACAGTACTGGCCAGAATTTGACCTATGTTCAGCAGACATGATGATGATCGGCTGGCACTCAGATACTGAAGATTCAGCTAACTTCAACGAGTTCCTAACAATGACTCGTAACGAAGAGACTGGCCGTGGTCAATACAACTGTTCTGGCTACTCAAACCCAGAAATGGATGCGATTGTAGAAGCTTCTAATACTGAAACTGACCCAGTTAAGCGTTCTAAGATGCTGAAAGGCGTTGAAGCAACACTTTACAACGATGCAGTCTTCGTTCCTCTACACTGGCAGAGTGAAGCGTGGGGCGCGAAATCTAACGTAGGTGCAGCAGACGTAGTAAACCCAATGGTTATGCCTTACTTCGGCGACCTAGTTGTAAAATAATCTAGCTTGCTAGAATCGAGAGCCTGAAGCTTTCAGGCTCTCAATGTTATTAAGATATAGATTTAAGTTTCGGTATTTGGTCTTCCTTCAGTCTGGCTAAATACCTTTTTTAAGACTGAATTTTTTGTTGTCTAGTCGCGGATTTCGATTAGATAGTCATGGATAGATAAGGGGCAAGGAATGGTTACGTTTCTGGTCAAGCGCCTGTTTCAGGCACTGATAGTGATGTTTGTGATCAGTTTGGTGGCGTTTGCCATTCAGGATAACCTGGGCGACCCGTTACGTGAGTTAGTCGGTCAATCTGTTTCAGAGGCGGAGCGTCAAGCGCTACGCGATGAACTCGGCTTAAATGATCCCTTCGTTACAAAATACTCTCGCTTTGTAGGCGCAGCTCTACAGGGTGATCTTGGTACTTCATACTTCTTTAAGCGACCTGCAGTTGATGTGATTCTAGATAAACTAGTGGCAACTCTGGAGCTGGTATTTGGTGCTTCTTTAATTATTGTTTGTATGTCGATCCCACTCGGCGTTTACTCTGCTATTCACCCAAAAAGCTTTTTTACCAAATTGATTATGGCAGGCAGTAGTGTCGGTATCTCGGTTCCTGTTTTCTTAACTGCAATCATGCTGATGTATGTGTTCTCTATCGAGCTCGGTTGGCTGCCGTCATTTGGACGTGGTGATACGGCCAACTGGTTTGGTTGGGAGTCTGGCTTCTTAACGCTAGATGGCCTTGCACACTTAGTACTTCCGAGTATTGCTCTGGCATCTATCATGCTGCCGCTGTTTATTCGTCTAGTTCGTTCTGAAATGTTAGAAGTTCTAAGTTCTGAATACATTAAGTTTGGTAAAGCGAAAGGCCTAGCGCTAAACAAAATCTATTACCAACATGCATTGAAAAACACCATGCTACCGGTACTTACCGTTGGTGGTGTTCAGATTGGTACTATGGTGGCTTACACCATTCTTACGGAAACTGTTTTCCAGTGGCCAGGTACAGGCTTCTTATTCTTAGAAGCAATCAACCGTGTAGATACACCACTGATTACTGCATACGTTATTTTTGTTGGTCTTATTTTCGTCGTGACTAACACGATTGTTGATTTGCTTTACGGTGTTATCAACCCAACCGTTAACATCACAGGGAAAGGAGCATAATCATGGAACAGACATCGACAGTGCCGTCTCGCTGGGAACGTTTTAAGCAATCTGACATTGTGTATTACTTCTTACGCGACAAAGTGGCAATGGTGAGCTTCGCCATTTTCTCAATCTTCTTGGTGATGGCTCTAGCTGCACCTATCCTAGCGCCAACAGACCCGTACGACGTGACATCGATTGATATCATGGACTCAGAACTTCCACCATCATGGATGGAAGACGGCGAAGAACGCTTCTTGCTAGGGACGGATGAGCAAGGCCGTGATATTTTATCGACTATGCTTTACGGTTCTCGTTTATCACTGACTATTGGTTTCTTAGCGGTAGGTCTACAACTGACGCTTGGTATTATCATTGGCTTGTCTGCGGGTTACTTCGGTGGCCGTATTGATAGCTTCTTGATGCGCTTCGCTGATGTTCAGCTTTCGTTCTCAACCATGATGGTTGCGATCATTGTCTCGGCCATCTTTAAGGCAAGTTTCGGTAGTTATTTCTATGCACAATACGCTGTGGTGATGCTGGTGGTGATCATTGGTATCGCAGAATGGCCGCAGTATGCGCGTACTATTCGTGCATCAGTATTAGCAGAGAAGAAGAAAGAGTACGTAGAAGCGGCACGTGTGATGGGCTTTAGAGCACCTCGTATCATGTTCCGTCATATTCTGCCTAACTGTTTATCACCGATTTTGGTTATCTCTACAGTACAGGTGGCAAATGCCATCATGTCAGAAGCGGCACTTTCTTTCCTAGGTTTAGGCCTTCCAGTAGACCAACCGTCACTGGGTGCTCTGATTAGTACTGGTTTTAACTACATCTTCTCAGGAGCATGGTGGATCACTGCATTCCCAGGTGTGCTTTTGGTGACATTGGTTCTAGTTATCAACCTACTAGGCGACTGGTTACGTGACGTGTTTAACCCGAAAATCTATAAAGGGTGATAGTTCAGTTTGATTTTTAGTAAAAAAAATCACTAAACTAAGAGTCGTAAGCAATTACGGCTCTTTTTTTGCTTAATGAATTTGGAACTTAGTACCATTGATAGAGTCAATAGTACTTAAAATGGAATTCATGTTTTATCGACACTTGTTCGGTAATAATTAACCCCTAGAGGGTTTAAGTGGTGGTTATGAAGTTGACAATGAATGTTGTATGTCGTGCTGTGGTTAGAAATTATCGTATGGGGCTTATTGCTGCATCCCTGTTGGTATCAAGCCAAGTTAATGCCGAATCGGTTCTATGCGATGCGACTCAGGCAAGCACCAATCAGTTACCACAGCTAGAACAATCATGTCCGATTGGTAACGGTGTTTGGGGCAGTAAAGCGCCTAAACATCATTCAGATAACGATCTGTTTTGGGTTCAATGTGGTTTGTTGAATAAGCCTTTGTCACTGAGCAAAGCAAAGCCATTGTATGAGAAGATTTCAACGAACGTATGGATGAAGCCCGAAGGTGGAGACTATCGCTGCCTAATTGGTCCTTATTCTACTTTTTCTGATGCGAGAAAAGACTTAGCTCAGGTACGTAAGGTTTCTGGCTATGGCGAAGCCTTTATTCGTATGGTTGATAAATCGAAGACCTCTTCTTCACAACCGGTCGTGACCAAAGCAATGAAGTCAAAAACGGCAGAGCCAAAAACGGTTAAGCATCAAGCCCCTGTTAAGGCTAAAGTAGCAGCGAAACCAGCGCCGAAGCCGATAGCTGCTGCTCAAAAAACTGCAGTCGCGAGTGCTGCTGCCATTCAAGCTTTCCCTAGTCATGGTGCAAATTCAGACAATGATCTGAACATTGAAATACGCATGACAGCGAGTGTTGCGGCTAGTAAATATGCGATTCCTTATCTTTTAGGTGATGAACAACAGTTTTATATGGAGCAAGGTAAACCTTGGAGCCGACTCGATTACGACAGTGCCGAATTAGTATGTGATAAGATTAATATGACGCTGTTGACTGAAAAGCAGTGGCAAAGTCTCTTAGGGTCGAAGGTCATGGAAAATCAGAACTGGCCAATGCATCTACCTTATTGGGGAGCGGATAAAAAAGGCCTGTTTACTAACGGTAACGTAAACCAGCTTAAAGGCTCCTCACTACTTAATGTGATGTGTGTGAAATAACGAAGACGTGCGTAATACCAAATAAGCCTCAGCCATTGCTGGGGCTTTGTTGTTTATACGCCTTTCTTTTCAATATCAGGTCTATTTCCGGATACTCGGATTTTCAATACAAATTTGATTAAAAATAGCTAAAAATTGTTCAAATAGAGCAGTTGGTGCGTAGAAAACCATAACTCAAGCAATAAGGTGATTGAGATTATGAGTTTGAAGAAACGATTAGAAGACGTAGCCCCGCGTTTTGAAGCCGGAGGTAAATACGAAAAGCTTTACCCTGTCTATGAGGCGTTTGCCACCATCTTTTATACGCCCGGCAACGTAAACCGAGGCTTGACCCATGTTCGAGATAGTATCGATCTCAAGCGAATTATGATTCTGGTGTGGCTGGCGACTTTCCCTGCCATGTTCTGGGGCATGTATAACGTCGGGCACCAGAGTGTCTCGGCACTTACATCCAGTTATCAACTTAACGAACTTACCTCGGTTATTGAGAGTAGTTGGCGCTTGTCATGGGCATTTGGTGATGCACAGTCATTGATAGTAAGTAGCTGGGGAAGTCAAATGCTGCTCGGGGCTCTCTACTTCTTACCCGTTTACGCGACAGTTTTCGTCGTCGGTGGTTTCTGGGAGGTGCTGTTTGCCGTTGTACGTAAGCATGAGGTCAACGAAGGATTTTTTGTTAGCTCGGTTCTCTTTGCCTTAATTCTTCCACCGACTATCCCGTTATGGCAAGCAGCGCTAGGTATCACCTTTGGTATCGTTGTCGCGAAAGAGCTGTTTGGTGGCACAGGGCGAAATTTCCTTAATCCAGCGCTTGCTGGTCGAGCCTTTCTCTACTTTGCCTATCCTGCCAACATGTCGGGAGGTTTAGTATGGGTGGCAGCCGATGGTTATTCTGGTGCAACACCTTTAAGCCAATGGTATGAAGGTGGTGGCGCGTCACTCATCAATAACATGACTGGCGAGGCGATCACTTGGATGGACGCCTTTATCGGTAATATTCCGGGTTCGATGGGCGAGGTTTCTTCATTGCTTATCATGTTGACGGGGCTGATTCTGATTGTCATGAAGATCGCCTCTTGGCGCATTGTTGCCGGTGTGATTATCGGTCTCGTCGTGACTTCGAGTTTGATGAACTGGATTGGCTCTGATACCAACTCGATGTTCTCGATGCCGTTCTACTGGCACTTTGTATTGGGCGGTGTTGCCTTTGGCACTTTCTTTATGGCAACCGACCCAGTTTCTGCCGCGTTTACTAATCAGAGTAAGTGGGCTTACGGGATTCTGATCGGTGTGATGACGGTCGGTATTCGAGTGCTCAACCCTGCTTATCCAGAGGGCATCATGTTGGCGATCTTGTTTGCTAACCTTTTTGCTCCGCTGTTCGACTTTGTAGTGAAAGAGCAAAACATCAAACGCAGGCAGAAACGAACATTGCGCTGATTTCAGTGCAGATAGGGAAAGCGATTCCCATAAGAAAGGCTTGCACCGCTGCAAGCCTTTCAATTTTTATTGCGATTGATTTGAAGTTGATTTAACTCCACTTCAAATCAATTTCGAATGGTTGGGTGTTACCACAATGCTCACCGCACATCTCATCGTATGCACTGTTGTGTATCAGCATTGCTGACGATACGCCTTGATCACTGAAGTGGTCGCGGGCTTGGTTAACACTCAAAAACTTCATTGGGTGCTGGTGGTCGTCTTTGATTAATTGCTTTTGCTCGCCAATGATTTGGTAAGCCAAGTAGATCCCGCCTTCAAATGATTCAATGAGTAGATTCATAACAAACTCCATGTTGTTCTCGATAGTTCTTTGTTTCTGTATCTACGTTGATGGTTGTTTGAAGGTTCATGTGTGTTAAAAATGAAAAAACCAGAAGCTCAGCTTCTGGTTTATTAATAAGTAATCAAATTAACTCAAAGGTTAGTTGATTTTTTGCATGATGCTCACACGGCCTGTTGTTGATCCGTCTGGAGTCATTTTACGGCGAGTTAGCAACCCTTCATCCCAGTTAGTACCTGCTGGCTGATACTCCCATTTAATGATGTATTCTTGATTATTACCATTTGCATCAACAGGACATTTATCTCCTGAACCAGGAATATAACCATTGTCAGTATCATCACAGAAGCGCACGACTGAGTTTAGATCTGTCAGGGTTGCTTTTGATTCACGTCCTGAAATGTTAAACCACCAATAGTCAATTGCAGCAAGCTCTTCATAGGTATACTTCTTGCCTGAGTCTTCAAGATCTGCCGGTGAGTTTGCATTGCACTCTTTCCCTGATACGGTAGCGCCCTCAGAATCAAATACCATTCTCATGACAGCATTTTGTCCATCAGCGCAAATCTGAGTGGTATCCCAAGACCCAGTGAAATCCACGTACCTTTCGTCACTAGGTGTTTCTACGTGATAGTAGAAATTCAAACTTTCTTCGATACGCTTTGCTTTATTTGATTCGCTTGATGGGTCGCTTAACTCTGTTTTTGAACGAATCTGTGTGTATATTTTTGTAATTGGGTCATAGCTACCTGAAAGAGTTTCATATTGGTATGAAGGGGTTGCATCGCCTTCATCTCGATCATCTTCCAGTTTGTTTGGCGTGTAGTGGTTGAGGACTTGTTGATTCCCTTCAATGAAAGGTGCCTCATCGTAACGTCCTGGCTTAGGTGTGGTATTTTCTTTGCTTTTATCAAGTAGAAGGTAAGAAAACGGAGCGTTTAGGGTGAAGTCTGGGTGAGCTGTTTGATTGCAGCCTGCAGAACTCCCTGCCAATACACAGCTGATGTACTTTTCAGCGTCTGCGTATGACAATAAAGAGTCGCTGTCACTTACAGCAATAAGACCATTGGCTGAATCTTGATAAGTGAAGTAAGGCGTGCCACGTGTATGTTCAAACACAGCTTTAGGGAGCATTTTGTCAGCGTGAACTAACATTGTTTTGTCGTTAGGGCGGTTGTTTGGATCGTTAATATCATACTGTCTCACCATGATTGAGCGAATAAATTGCCCATTTTTCGCTACAAATGGATTGGCATCAGCGCTGCCGCGAACAGTCCCTGATTTTTCTCCGAATGCTTTCTCCATATGAGCCAATGCTTCAGATTCATTAGTAATTGAAGTGACTCCCATCGCTGTTAGGAAGTCTGTAACAGAATCACGGTCATCTAGACTTAGGTTTTTCATCTTCGCTAACGTCGCAGCATCAGGTTCGCGCAACGCATTTGGAATTGTCAGTACTTCATCAGAAGCGCTACCAAATTGGTTATCTAAAGACTGAAGTAGAATTGCTAAATTTAGAGCTCGGTCGTATTTGCCCGCCGCTTCAAATGGTGTCAGTACATCACGGTTTGATGCTGCCCCTACTTTCAAGCCATTTTCACCACCAATGAAGAAGGTCACCGTATCGTCAGACTTAGCGGTAAATTCGCCTTCGCTGTTTGTGATGCCCTTTGAACCAGAGCTAGTACTGTAGTAGATACCTTCAACAGCGGCATCGATAAATTTGTTGGTTGTTGTTGATGGTTCTGTCGGTGTTGTGACACCTGAATTAGAACTGTCGCTACCACAACCTGTTAAAGCCACTGCAATCGCTGCTGCGAGAATACTCACTTTTTTCATTACTCGTACATCCTTCATGTATTAGAGCTAATTGTTTTTTTTATGCGTGTAATTTTATAGCGCGCGATTGTAGTTTGATCTTGATTCCAAGTTAAGTATGTAAAATGCTGTTCGGTTAATAAATATCCCAACCATACGGTAAAAAACAAAAAAAGCCGACATAGGTCGGCTTTTGTATAATATTTCTTTGACTTACAGTGGTTTATCGCATGGTAACGAATTCTTCGCTGCCCGTTGGGTGAATTGCCACAACAGAGTCGAAGTCTGCTTTGGTTGCGCCCATCTTCATTGCAACACCGAAGCCTTGAATCATTTCATCGACAGTGAAACCGATACCGTGTAGGCCAACTACAGTCTCTTCTTCGCCAGCACACACTAGCTTCATCTTACAAGGTTGACGGTGCTGAGTGACTGCAGTGTACATTGCAGTAAAACCAGACGTGTATACCTTGATGTTGTCTTTGCCGTATTGCTCTTCAGCTTCTTGAGTCGTTAGACCAATAGTGCCGATAGGTGGGTGGCTGAATACAACAGTAGGAACGAGCGTGTAGTCCATCTTTGCGTTTGTTTGACCGTTGAATAGACGCTCAGAAAGCTGACGACCGGCTTTAACAGCAACAGGTGTTAGTTCGATACCGCCTTCCATGATGTCGCCTACACAGTAGATACCAGGAACGTTGGTTGCTTGGAACTCGTCTACTTTGATGTAGCCACGGTCGTTGGTTGCAACACCCGTTGATGCTAGGTTGATAGCGTCAGTCGCTGGGTGGCGGCCGATAGCCCAAATTAGGTGGTCAACGTTTTGAGTGTTGCCGTTCTCTAGGTGCAGAGTCAGCGTGCCATCTGCTTCTTTCACTACTTCTTTAGGAACAGAGTGCGTGTGAAGTGTTGGACCTTCCGCTTCCATTACTTCAACCAGTGTTTCAACGATCATTGGGTCGAAGCTGCGAAGTGGAGACTCTTTACGACAGAACAGGTGTGTTTCTGTGCCAAGTGCACTTAGTACGCCTGCGATTTCTACTGCGATGTAGCCTGCGCCGATTACAGCAACACGTTTAGGTTGCTCCATCAGATCGAAGAAACCGTTTGAGTTGATACCGTGCTCTGCGCCAGGGATGTTTGGAATGGTTGGACGACCACCCACTGCGATCAGGATGTGATCCGCTGTGTAGTGTTCACCGTTAACTTCAACGGTTTTTTCATCTATAAACTTAGCAAAGCCTTTGATTACGTTTATTTTGTTATTACCAAGAACGCGATCGTAAGATTGGTGGATACGACCAATGTACGCTTGACGGTTTTCAACCAGTTTGCCCCAGTTGAAGCCTTTTACGTCAACGTCGAAGCCGTAGTCTTTTGAATATAGGTTGATTGCTTCAGCAACTTGAGCACCGTGCCACATAACCTTTTTAGGAACACAACCAACGTTTACACAAGTACCACCAAGGTCTTGAGCTTCGATAAGTGCAACTTTTGCACCGTGCATTGCTGCGCGGTTAGCTGATGCGATGCCGCCTGAACCGCCGCCGATACAGATGTAATCAAAATGAGTCGCCATTACTTTCTCCATTTATTGAAGGCTGTGGGTACAGTGAGCGCACTGAACACCTACGTCCTATAGATTCTTAAATTGTCTAATTATTATATTGAGGGCAGATCGGTTGAACTCAATCTCCCTGTTTAAAATTTATTCGTGTACGTCACAGTCTGCTGAGTATTCGTCGGAGCATGACGTTAAGTTCGAGATTACTCGGGTACGATCCACTCTACTTTGAAGTGACCGGTTGCCGGCGCAATTGCTTCCTTCAAGAATGGAAGAATTTCGTTCATTTGGCTTTCTAGCTTCCAAGGTGGGTTGATAACAATCATGCCTGATGCTGTCATGCCACGCTCGTTGGTGTCTGGTGATACGCCAAGTTCGATTTGTAGAATCTTGTTGATGCCTAAGCCTTCAAGGCCTTCGATCATGTCTTCGATATCACAGCGATTTACCACTGGGTACCAAATTGCGTAGATACCGGTTGCCCAGCGCTTATGGCTTTGAGCAATCGCAGTCACAACATCACGATACTCTTTTGCCAACTCGTAAGGTGGGTCGATAAGTACCAAACCACGACGTTCTTTAGGTGGCAGGCTGCCTTTTAGGCGTTGGAAGCCATCTTCTTTGTAGATAGATACCTGACGATCGCGGTGGAACTCTTGCTCAAGCAGCGGGTGATCGGCTGGGTGAAGTTCGGTCAGTACCATGCGGTCTTGGTCACGCAGGTGCGCATGTGCTACACGTGGTGAACCTGGATAGAAACGCAGTTTTTCGCCATTGTTGAGTGCTGAGATAGACTCAAGGTAGCTTTGAATGTCTTCAGGAAGTTCTGTTTGTGCCCAGACGCGGGCAATACCTTGTTTGTATTCGCCCGTTTTTTCAGACCATTCATGCGTTAAGTCGTAACGACCTACACCAGAGTGAGTGTCATGGTAAACAAAAGGCTTATCCTTCTGTTTCAAAGAATTAAGAATAAGGCTCTGTACGATATGCTTTACTACGTCGGCATGGTTGCCCGCGTGGAAGCTGTGGCGATAACTTAACAAATTAAACTCTCGTAACACTCTCGAATTAGAGTGTGGTTAGTGTAGGTGGGGTTAGTTTGACTATTATAACCCCCAATGGACCATAAATTCTCGAACAATTCAGGAACAGCTGTTCGCAATATGCAGTTAGTTATTGGTTCTACTATTGAAATTTGCCTTGTTGGGCACTATCTAATAACTATTCGCAGGTGATTTTTTAGGGTGACCCTGAGCCTGATGACTGTAAGACGACCTCATTACAAAAAAGACGAAAGTCTCTAAAGCCAAAGGAATGTTTATATGTCTAATCCGCTATTAACCTTCACGGATTTACCTCCGTTTTCACAGATCAAACCTGAGCACGTTAAGCCAGCGGTTGAGCAAGTGATTGAAGAGTGTCGCAACAAGATAGAACAAGTACTTGAAGGTAATACTTCACCAAGTTGGGACAACCTCGTTGCTCCAATTGAAGAAGTGGATGATCGTTTAGGCCGTATTTGGTCACCTGTAAGCCATATGAATTCTGTGATGAACAGCGACGAACTGCGTGACGCTTATGAGAGCTGCCTGCCTGTACTTTCTGAGTACGGCACGTGGGTCGGCCAACACAAAGGTTTGTTCGAAGCGTATAAAGCGATCAAGGCGAGTGAGGCATTCTCGGCATTAGACCAAGCTCAACAGAAAACCATTACCGACGCACTGCGTGACTTTGAATTATCAGGCATTGGCTTACCCGCAGACGAGCAGCACCGCTACGGCGAGATCAGCAAGCGTCAGTCTGAGCTGGGTTCTCAATTCTCAAACAATGTGCTTGATGCAACCATGGGTTGGAGCAAGCAAGTTACAGACGTGGCTGAACTGGCTGGTATGCCTGAGTCGGCATTGGCAGCAGCACAAGCCGCGGCGGAAGCTAAAGAGCAGGAAGGTTACCTACTGACTTTGGATATTCCTTCATATTTACCGGTGATGACGTACTGTGATAACCAAGAACTGCGTAAAGAGCTATACGAAGCGTACGTAACACGCGCTTCAGATCGCGGTCCAAATGCAGGTAAGTGGGACAACACTGAGATCATCACGGAGCAACTTAAGCTGCGTCACGAGATTGCACGCATGCTTGGCTTTAGCACTTACAGCGAAAAATCTCTGTCGACTAAGATGGCAGAAACGCCAGACCAAGTACTTGGTTTCCTTAACGATCTAGCAGTAAAAGCCAAACCACAAGGTGAGCGCGAAGTAGAAGAGCTACGTCAGTTTGCTGAGAAAGAGTTTGGTGTCTCTGAACTAAACCTGTGGGACATCGCTTACTACAGCGAGAAACAAAAACAGAACTTGTTCGAGATCTCTGATGAAGAGCTTCGTCCATACTTCCCTGAGTCGAACGCAGTGTCTGGTTTGTTCGAAGTACTAAACCGTGTGTTTGGTATGTCTGTGACTGAGCGTGAAGGTGTGGATACATGGCATGAGTCAGTGCGCTTCTTTGATATCTTTGATGCGACAGGCACATTGCGCGGTAGCTTCTACCTAGATCTATACGCACGTGAACACAAACGTGGCGGTGCTTGGATGGATGACTGTCGCGGTCGTCGCATTACTCAATCTGGTGATCTACAGACGCCTGTTGCTTACCTAACGTGTAACTTCAACAAGCCAGTCGGTGACAAACCAGCACTGTTTACTCACGATGAAGTGGTCACTTTGTTCCACGAATTTGGCCACGGTATCCATCACATGCTAACGCAAGTTGAAGCGGGCGCAGTTGCGGGTATCAACGGTGTGCCTTGGGATGCCGTTGAGCTACCAAGTCAGTTCCTAGAAAACTGGTGTTGGGAAGAGGAGGCGCTGTCGTTTATTTCTGGTCACTTCGAAACGGGTGAAGCCTTACCAAAAGAGATGTTAGAGAAAATGCTAGCGGCGAAGAACTTCCAATCTGCGATGTTTATCCTGCGTCAGCTAGAGCTTGGCCTGTTCGATTTCACACTGCACACAGAGTACGACCCTGAAGTGGGTGCTCGCGTACTCGAAACGTTAGCCGACGTGAAGTCTAAAGTTTCTGTATTGCCAAGCCTTGATTGGAACCGCTTCTCGCACAGCTTTGGGCATATCTTTGCTGGTGGCTACAGCGCGGGCTACTACAGCTACCTATGGGCAGAAGTATTGTCTGCAGATGCGTTCTCAGCATTTGAAGAAGAGGGTATCTTCAACACTGAAACGGGCAATCGCTTCCTGAACAACATCCTTGAAATGGGTGGTAGTGAAGAGCCGATGGAGCTGTTCAAACGCTTCCGCGGTCGTGAGCCTCAAATCGATGCGATGCTGCGTCATGCGGGTATCAGCGCTTAATATTGTGCTGGTCAGAATGTAAAAAGAGCCTCATTGTGAGGCTCTTTTTGTATCTATTTATCAAACGATTATGGATTTACATTGCGGTTGATAGGGTTCTGCAATGAAATCAGTGTCTCAGTCGATTGAACCTCGTCAATCGCCTGCAATTTATCGATCAGTACGAACTGCAACTCTTCGATCGATTTACACATCAGTTTAACGAAAATGTTGTAGGCGCCAGTGGTGTAGTAAGCCTCAACCACTTCGTCTAATGCATTAAGCTTGGCAATGGCTGAGTGGTAGTCGCGAGCTGCGTTAAGGTTGATACCAATAAAACAACACACGTCGTAACCAAGCTTCTTGGTGTTTACTACAACCTCGGTTCGCTCAATAATGTCGGCCGATCTCATCTTTTCGATACGAACGTGAATCGTCGCGGGGCTGACATCGAATTTCTTTGCCATTTCAGCATAAGGCGTGCGCGCATCTTCCATTAAGGTTTTGAGAATGGCACGGTCTAGATCATCCAGACGAGCTGTAGTTGTGGACATGCATAATCCTTAGGGTGAATAAAAAACATACCGGCTTTAGTACACATCATAGCCAAGGGTGATAATATTAGCAGCAACTATAGTGTTAGGGTGAATTCAGTGCGATTTTCGTTGTTTTTGATTGTTATGTGTTGGAGTGCTTTTGTTTCAGCTCAAACAAAAGATGTGTTGGTTATTCACTCTTATCATCAGGGTTTTTTCTGGACTGATGATTTCCACAAAGGATTATCAGAAGAACTGGACCGTGATCGACTATCGTATCGAGTTGTTTATTTGGATAGTAAACGAACTCAAAACCCAGAATACTTAGAGCGCGTTTATCAGCTTTATCACACCAAGTTGATGCATGAAGAATTTGCTGCGGTTGTGGTCAGTGACAATAACGCCCTTAATTTAATGAAGCGCCTTGCGCCCGATCTCAAAGATACGCCAGTAATCTTTGGTGGCATCAACAATTTCTCCCCTGAAATGATTGAAGGTTTGAACGCGACGGGCATTACTGAAGATATTGATTTATTGGGTAATATTGAGCTAATTAAGCGCCTTCAAACAAACGTAAAGAAGATATACATTGTTACTGACCATTCAGTAACAGGTGAGGCTATCCGCTCACAAATTGATCGTTCTATTGAGGCTCACCCCAACTTTTCCGATTTGCTGGAGCACTATGTGCCTGACTCTTACCAAGAGTTAATTGCGTTTTCTCAGCGAACCGATCTAGATCAGAGCTTACTCTTTTGGGCATATTATCGCGATGCTAAAGGTAACGTGAGTAGCGTTGAAGACTGGCGACAATTGAACATTAAAACCCAAATGCCACTGTATATGGTGCACGATTTGGGGCTAGGGTTTGGGGCGATAGGCGGTGTGATTCAAAGTGGTGAAACGCAAGGTCGAGATACGGGACGTGTTTTACTAAAGGTATTAGCAAACCCAAATGAACCTCTGCCTTTAGTCGCACCTGGCGCATCGGAAATTAAACTCGACTACCAACAGATGTCACGCTGGGGGCTGGGAACTGAGAATGAAGCTTCAATTACTTTTCTCAACAAGCCTCAGTCATTCTTGGTGCGTTATCACGATGAAATTCGAACAATAGGTTTGCTGTTTCTGGTTATGTCGTGTGTTATTGCGACCTTGGTTTACTACCTCAACCGCCTTAAGAAAAGTGAACGTGCCAGCCGACAAAGCCAGCTGTTACTGGAGTCAATATTCGACCAAAGCCTACAGTTCATGGGGATTCTTGATAAAGGCGGTGTACTGCTGTCGAGCAACAGTAAGCTGCATGAGCTTCTTTATAATCAAGGTTATAAATTGGGAACACCTCTCCAAGAATATTGGGAGGGTGCCGCGGGCGAAGTGCTAAAGGAGTATTTTGCTGAAAGAGATGATTATCCCACCCTACGATTTGAGGCTGAGGTATGGTGTCGTGATCGTGGTGGAATGGTGCTAGATATCTCTTTAAAGCCGATGCCGATCAGTGAAGAGGACACCATTCAGTTCTTATTTGAAGCTCGTGATGTTACCTCACGAAAGCTTGCTGAGAACAAATTGTTCCAACGTGAAGCGAATCTCAAACTGTATTACGACAAGCAACCGGTGATGATGATTACACTGGATGTAAATAATCGCATTCAGCAAGTGAACCAGTTTGCTGAAGAATTACTAGGTTATCCACTTGATCTGCTTTTGGGGCATCGCCCTAGAGAATTTTATGTGGATGAGAACGCGATGATTCCTCGTCATATCTTGTTGCAACCACAGCACAAAATTCGCGGCGTGTGGCGTCGTGATATCGAGTATCGTCATGCGGACGGTAGAACGATCTGGATTCGTGAAAATATTCGTCCATTGGTCGACTCGGGTCAGCTGTTGATTGTGGGAGAGGATATTACTGAAACCCGCGAACTTTCTGAAAAGTTAGAATACCAAGCGCGTTATGACCTGCTTACAGACACTTTCAACCGCAACCACTTTGAGCAAGAGCTACAAAAGGCGCTGAAAGAGGTCGAGAGTCATATGAGAACTCATGCGATGTTGTTCTTAGATTTGGACCAATTGAAAGTATTGAACGATACTGCTGGGCATGAAGCGGGTGATGCCGCGATCTTATTTAGCGCTAATCTGATAGAAGATGTGCTTCCTTACAATGCTGTGTTAGCTCGGATGGGGGGAGATGAGTTTGCGGTATTAATCAAAGACTGTACTGAGCGAGATGCTGTCAATGTCTGTCACAGTATTATATCGATGATGAGTGAGAATCCATTCTTATGGGGTGATATTCACCTCAATCTTACTTGTTCTATCGGAATTCGATTGATTGACCATACTGCCGCTTCATCACAAATGGTGCATGCACAGGCGGATGCCGCTTGCCATGCCGCTAAAGAGGAAGGGCGAAATCGTTATCACCTTTATCATCTAGATGATGAAGATCTGCGCCGTCGCCATTTAGAAATGGAATGCGTTAACTTGGTACACGAAGCCTTAGCCAATGATCGCTTGGAGTTATTTGCCCAACGTATTCTTGGCCTAGAGGAAAATAGCAACAAAATGCACTTTGAGATACTGGTGCGGATCAAGAACGTCCAAGGTGAGTACATTTCACCGGGGATCTTCATGCCAGCTTCCGAGCGCTATAACATCGCGCATTTGATTGATCGCCAAGTCGTCAGTCAGACGTTGAATTGGTTGGAGCAACGCCCGCATCTCGTTGATGATTTGGGGATGTGTTCGATAAACCTTTCTGGTCACTCGATGGGTAACCGAGAGTTTGTTGAATTCTTGATTGAAAGTTTGGCGAACTCATCAGTGCCTTGCCATAAGATTTGTTTAGAGATCACTGAAACGGCCGCCATGAGTAATATGAAGCAGGCAATCAAGTTCTTTACTCGAATTAAAGAGCTCGGCTGTTTGATTGCTCTGGATGATTTTGGTTCAGGCTTGTCGTCATTCGGATATCTGAAGGCATTACCCGTTGATATTGTGAAAATTGATGGCCTGTTTGTGCGTGATATTGATGTTAACGAGATGGACTATGTGATGGTTCGTTCGATCAATGATTTAGCGAAGCAGATGGGCAAGCACACGGTAGCTGAGTTTGTTGAAAATACTCAGGTTCTCGATAAGTTGATTGAACTCGGTGTTAACTACGCTCAGGGCTATGTTATTGGCCGACCGAAGCCACTGGCCGAGCTTGTTGAAGAGTTAAGGCAAGAACGAGAGATAGAGTAATTGGTTTAGGTAAGCCGACCGAGCTGTGAATACTTTTCACCGCTAATATGTATTGTTGAGGCAATCAGGTAAACTGGTTGCCTCTTTTGTTTTGAATACTACTGTCTGTTGGAGACGACCTTGCAACTACAACTGATTTGCGAAGATGCTACCCAAATCGATCATCTAAATGACTTAGCGACCCGTTGGAATTTATCTCATGATGAAAACAGCGATTTTGCTTTGGTACTGACTTGCGAGCGACTTGAGCTACGTAAAGTCGATGAGCCTAAGCTTGGCGCTATTTTTGTTGATTTAGTGGGAGGCGCAGTCGGTCACAGACGTAAGTTTGGTGGTGGTAAAGGTCAGGCAATTGCTAAGGCGGCAGGTCTAAATAAAGGCGCAACGCCAACTATTCTTGATGGTACAGCAGGCTTAGGGCGTGACGCGTTTGTATTGGCTTCGTTGGGCTGTAAAGTGCAGATGGTCGAGCGACATCCAGTTGTGGCTGCACTGCTTGATGACGGCCTGCAGAGAGCAAAAAAAGACCCAGATATCGGCGGTTGGGTTAGCGAACGTATGAAGTTGATTCACGCTTCAAGTCACGATGCGCTGGATAAACTTAGCAACGACCCTAACTTCGAACAGCCTGATGTGGTGTACCTCGATCCTATGTACCCACACCCAGAGAACAAGAAGAAGTCGGCTTTGGTTAAGAAAGAGATGCGAGTATTCCAATCTTTGGTTGGCGCCGATCTGGATGCCGATGGCTTGTTTGAGCCTGCGATGAAGCTGGCAACGAAGCGCGTTGTGGTCAAAAGACCAGATTACGCAGCATGGTTAGACGAGCAAAAACCGAGCATGGCAATCGAAACTAAAAAGAACCGTTTTGATGTGTATGTGAAAGCATCAATGACTTAGCGGAAGCATCAATAACTTAGCTACACGCTAAGAAAATTTCCCGTCATAAATACGATAAATCACCATTTAACACTTGCGATAGTCGCGTTACGGATGTATATCTAACTAAGAATCATTATTATTCTTAGCTGGAGTTGTAGCATGGCTAAACGCTTTTGTAAGTTAAACCGTCGAGATATTACTGAACACCTAGGAGAGATCCATAGCTTGGTTACTGAACCTAAGTTTGTGTGTCGTTCTTGTGCGCGTTCTTCGGCGGATCAAGCGAACCTATGCAAACCAACCGCAATTCCACCTCTTGGCTGTCAAAATAAACCCGTTGAAGAAAAAGCCGCATGCGGCCTACTAGCGGAAACATTACCTGCACCCGAGTTATCGCTTGCGGAAATCAGCGAGACAATTGAGCCGAGCGTACAAATGTTCGATCCAGCCGCTGCTGATATTGCCCCTAATGTTGTAGATAAAAATGCATCACAGAAAAAAGCCAAACTGAAAAAACGAATCGCTAATGCGAGTGGTGATGAAAAAGCCGACCTCAAGCGAGCGAAGAAAGCGGCTAAGAAACAAGAGAAGTACAACAAAAAGCTCGCGAAGATGATTAAGAAGCAGCAAAAGCTGTTTAAGAAAAGTCAAAAACTGGAAAGTAACCTTGAACGTATCAACCTACAACTTGATGACGTCGCTTTCACTGAAACCAAGACTCAGGTAGTGAGCCATAGTCACATTCACTGAAACTGGTACGGATAACTTATTGCTACAACGATGATTTAAAAAGAGCGACCTAAGGTCGCTCTTTTGCTTTTTGGGGTTATCAGAGCTAACTCATTTAGCTCTGCTCACTTAGCTTAGTTTAGTTCACTTAGCTCAGTGAAAGCGGTTAGGCGTTGCTTGTGGATCTCGCAACACGCTTTTTCACCCATGTCTCGTTGACGAATAGAGAGAACAAGATAACCGCGCCGCCAATGGCCAATCGAATCAAGTCGACGTCTCTGTTCCAAATAAGGATGTTCACTACAAGGCCGGCTGGAACTAAGGCGTTGTTCATTACAGCCAGTGCACCAGCATTCACCATGCATGCACCTTTATTCCACATAAAGTAACCTAGCCCCGAAGCAATCAAGCCAAGATAAATCAGGATGCCCCATTGAAGAGTGGTTGTTGGCAGCTTCTCAGGGTTACCTAAGAGTATGAAAGCAACCGAAGCGACGCATAACGCACCCAAATAGAAGTAACCAAATACTGTGCGCTGAGGTAACTCTGTCGATTCCTTCTCCATCACTACTTTGTAAGCAACTTGGCCGATAGCAAAGCACAGGTTTGCACCTTGGACTACGAGGAAACCGACTAAAAAATTTTCGTTGATACCCGCGAATTTAATGAATACAGCGCCCAATACAGCAATCGCCGCTGTCACTAAATACCACGGAGAGAATTGTCCTTTGAGGAAGTCATAAATAAGCGTGACGTAAATTGGGGTAAAAACGGTAAACAGAAGGACTTCAGGAACGGATAGCAGCAAGAAAGATTGGTAATAGAAGCAGTACATCAGCCCAAGCTGGATACCACCAATCGTCATCAACTTAGCGATCAGCTTACGCGAGATACCTCGAAACTTCAGGAAAGGAAGAAATACAATGCCAGCAAGGGCAACACGCATTAATACAGAGAACCAAGAATCAACCTGACCAGCAAGGTAAACGCCGATCAGGCTAAAAGAGAAGGCCCATAAGAGGGTAACACTAGCTAAATAGCTCATATAAAAACTTCGTTAATAAGATATGAGCTGTATGTTACCTAACCTTAATTCATTAGTCTTCTGAATCTCTTAGAGGCACGACCAGCATATCAACCGGCGAGGCATTGATCAGTTGTCGTGTTGAAGAGAGCAATTTGCTCCAGAAGTCTTGATGGTGCCCACAAACCACTAAATCAACATTGAATTCATTGATGGTGTCACACAGTTCATGACTCAGGTCGCCGCTGCCCACTAAGGTGTGGGTAATAGGGTATTGAGCGTGTTCTGCAAAATTTTGTAGCTGAACTCGAGATGCTTCCATCGCGTTGTGCTGGGTTTCTGCCATGTTGATATCAATAAGGCCGGTATAGAGCTCTGCATAATTAATATCGATATGGATAAAAGAGACTTTGGCTTCCAATGGCTTAGCCAATGCTACCGCTTTATCCACAAGTAATTTGCTGTCATCTGATAAATCGACTGCGACCAAAATATGTTTGTAACTCATATCGCTACCTCTTCTATTCATTGCCTAACTAAAGACTAGCACTATGCAATGCCTTTTTTTGCTGAAGTGATCTCATATCCACTGTCTTGCGTAATGTTTGCTCGAAATATTGGTTAACTAATGGCCTGCGAGATATTCATAAAATAGTGATATAGTAGAGAAAACTGAAGATGTAATTAGGAGTCTTAAATGCTATCAAAAACTATGGTAGAGCAACTGAACGATCAAATTAATCTAGAATTTTTCTCATCCAACCTATACTTACAAATGAGTGCTTGGTGTGAAGACAAAGGATTTGAAGGTGCAGCAGAGTTTCTGCGTGTTCATGCAGTAGAAGAAATGGAACACATGCAGCGTCTTTTTACTTACGTAAGTGAGACAGGTGCAATGCCAATTTTAGGTGCGATTGAAGCGCCAAAACATGAATTTGATAGCCTTGGGGCTGTGTTCCGTGAAACTTACGAACATGAGCAAATGATTACTCAAAAGATCAACAAACTGGCTCACGTTGCTTTCAGCACACAAGATTACTCAACCTTTAACTTCCTGCAATGGTACGTTGCAGAGCAACACGAAGAAGAGAAGTTGTTTAAAGGTGTATTGGATAAGCTAGAGCTTGTTGGTGAAGACGGTAAAGCACTGTTCTTTATTGATAAAGACCTAGCACAATTGGCAAAAGATGGTTCATCTTCAATTATGGAAGCTCCTGCCGTTTAGGTAGTACGAGAAAGACACTGATTATCTTTTTCTTTTGAGTTTTCTTATGAAGATGTAAGGAGGAAAGGATGATCAGCGGCGACACTATTCTATTTGCACTAATGGTTGTGACTTGTGTGAACTGGGCGCGTTACTTTACTGCGCTAAGAACACTCATTTATATTATGCGAGAAGCACACCCTCTACTATATCAACAAGTAGATGGAGGCGGTTTTTTCACAACCCATGGCAATATGACCAAACAGGTTCGCCTGTTTAGTTACATCAAAAGCAAAGAGTATCACCACCATCACGACGAAGTTTTTACGTCGAAGTGCGATCGTGTAAGGCAGTTATTCATACTCTCTTCTGCTCTGTTAGGTGTAACGTTGCTGTCTTCTTTCATCGTCTAAGTCATTTAGTTCGATTGAAGTAGAGCTTAGATTTTTGGTGTAAAGCTTCGGTTGTTGGTTCGCCAAGACAAACAGTGGCTTGCTGCTGTCTGCAAATTGTACAATTGAACATCAATTGCAAAGTTTAAAATTGCCGCTAAAATAGCGAGCAATTAGTAAGGATGTGCTGTTTATGCACATCCTTTTTTATTGATGGCATTTCGAGAACAGGGCGTACTCGGGCTGCACAAGTGAAGAAAAGCAGAACCCCATGAGTGAAAAATTTGATGTAATCGTAATTGGTGCGGGCGCCGCGGGCTTAATGTGCGCTGCGGAAGCGGGCAAACGCGGCCGACGAGTGCTAGTGGTTGATCATGCAAAGAAACCAGGCAGAAAAATTTTAATCTCAGGTGGCGGTCGTTGTAACTTTACTAACTATGATGTTTCAGCCAACAATTTCCTGTGTAACAACCCTCACTTCGTGAAGTCAGCTTTATCTCAATACACCAACTGGGATTTTATCTCGATGGTGAGCAAGTACGGCATTGAGTTCGAAGAGCGCGATCACGGTCAGTTGTTCTGTGTGAATGACCACACAGCAAAAGACATCGTGAGCATGCTGCTTGACGAGTGTAAGCAAGCGAAAGTCGAACAACGCTACCGTTGTGATGTTCACTCCATCGAAAAAACAGACGCTGGCTTCAAGATGCACCTCAATACCGACGAAGTTGAGTGTGACTCACTCGTTGTAGCGACAGGCGGTTTGTCTATGCCTAAGCTAGGCGCAACGCCATTTGGCTATAAGATTGCAGAGCAGTTTGGTTTGTCTGTAATGCCAACTACTGCAGGTTTAGTGCCATTCACTCTGCATAAAGAAGACAAAGAAGCTTTCGCTGAGCTTTCTGGTATCGCAATTCCTGCTGAGATCACAGCGCAAGACGGCACTTTATTTAAAGAAGCGTTGCTGTTTACGCACCGCGGCTTATCTGGTCCTTCGGTACTGCAAATCTCTTCATTCTGGAAAGCGGGTCAATCGGTTTCTATCAACCTAGTACCTGAAGTAAACCTTGCCGAGTTGCTTGAGAATTCTCGCGAGAAACACCCAAATCAGAGCCTGAAAAATACCTTGGCGAAAGCACTACCAAAGCGTTTTGTAGAAGTGCTGATTGACCGTAAAGAGCTTGAAGACAAGCCGCTTAAACAGTTCAATGAAAAGCAGCTTAGTGGCATCGTTGAGCACCTAGAGAACTGGAAAATTGCACCAAATGGCACGGAAGGTTATCGAACTGCCGAAGTGACTCTAGGCGGAGTGGATACTGATCACCTATCTTCGAAAACCATGGAGTGTAAGAGTGTGTCTGGCCTCTATTTCATCGGTGAAGTAATGGACGTAACGGGTTGGTTAGGGGGCTATAACTTCCAATGGACGTGGTCGTCTGGGTGGGTTGCAGGCCAAAACGTATAGCACACTGGCGATGGCACTGGCTAAGCTTATTCATTTAGAACATTTTCAGTCAGTAGAAAGAATGACTTCGTCACAAATGATAAAGATTATAAGTGATTGATGTTTTAATTATTTAAATGAGGGGTTTGCAATGAATCAGACAAAAGTAAAAAGCATTCTATTGGCAGCAGGAGCGATGAATGTTGGTGCTGTTTTACTGTTTTACTGTTTTCACGCTTTTTTACGAATAGTGCCATTAACGAAGCCGATCCCGTAGTAATGTCCAACTTTGGACTGATTATGATCGTCGTTTGGGGTTTTGCGTACCTTGGGGCTGCAACAATCAATGCGAACATCAAATATCTTGCTGGTGCTTTCTTTATTGAAAAGTTGGTTTATGTGGTTGTTTGGGTGAATTGGCTTTCCAATAATACGCTATCACCAGTATATGAAGCGGATACGATGGCTGGCGTGTTTTACACAATTTATGGCGTAAATGATTTTATATTTATGATCTTGTTTTTCATGATATTTAAGTCCAAATTTGATATGAAAAACAACGGTTGAATATCGAACATTGAGACTTACAACTTAATGTTATCTTACAGAAAAATGGCGAGTCATATGACTCGCCATTTTTGTATCTAACATCTAATTGAGAGAATTCGACTATATCGATAGCTTTTCGTGCTCAATCGAGTCTTTTAGCTCTTATTTACGTAGGGTTTTTCTTTGAAAACTTGATCTGTTGAATCACCAAGCCGGCAATGATCAGTACCAAGCCAAACAGGGTCGCTGGGTGAATCTCTTCGCCGATAATAGTGGAAAGTAGCATCAACGAGATAAACGGCGAGGCAAAAATTAGGTTGCTGATACGTGCCGTGTTGTTGGTCAGTTTTAATGCCGAGAGCCACAAGACAAAGGTAATGCCCATCTCGAACAGGCCTACGTAAGTCACAGCCATCCAACCTTTTGCTGTGATTTGACTAAAGCTCTCGCCTTCGTAAAGGGTTAAACCGATCGCGAAAGGTAATGCCACTAAGAAACCAAGCAATACGCCAATCACAGGGTCAGCCTTGTTTTTGGTGTTTAGAATCCAGTATCCCGCCCAAAGCAAGGTTGAAAGTAGCGCCAGAGCCACACCGAGTGGGCTATCGAACTGCATTCCTAGCACATCGCCTTTGGTGGCAATGACCACCACACCCGCATAACTGAAGGTACAAGCAATCCAATCTTGTTTACGAATCTTTTGCCCTAGAAAAACCGCTGCCATTAGAGTCAGCGTGATCGCCCAACTGTAGTTGATGGCTTGCGCTTGAGAAGCTGGCAGTAGGTCGTAGGCTTTGAATAGAATCAGGTAATAGGCTAGAGGATTGACCAAACCGAGCAGCAAGTAATACCAAGGGTTTGAAAGAAACGTGGTACTCAGTTGAGAAAGCTTACCTTGAAACGCGCAAACCGCGATCAGCGCAATCGACGACACAATGCTGGCGATGGTCAGCATTTGAATCGGTGAAAACTCAGCAAGGGTCAGCTTAAAAGCAGTAGCGACTGTTGACCACAGTAATACCGCAGCAAGGCCAAAGCCCAAGGCACGACGTTCGTTCATAGCAACTCATTCTAATTTGATGGGGCAGAATACGGAGCGCTTAGTCTATCTGTCGAATTTTAATACGGCAAACTGGACATTTATCCAGTATCAAAATACCCTTTAATGAGTTATTTCCAATTAGGCTAAATCATTATCATGCAATGGATTATCGAACATCAGGCAACGCTTATTGCTGCTATTTCCGGCGCGCTCGTCAGCGGCGGTGTCGTGGGTTGGTGGATCAAACAGAAGTTCTCTTTTCAGCAGCGACTTCTTGAACAGCAATTAGAGTCCGACCGTTTGCTGCATGAGTCACAACAATCTCAGCTCAAATCCTCACTCGCAGAGGCGCAACAAGAGCTCAATGAGCTGGATGATGATCGAGATAAAGCGGCATTTGAACTTAAGCAGGCCCATGGCAAGGTGATGGCTGCGATGGAGAAGCTGCGCTATTTTGAAGCCGTGAAGCAAGAGCGTCAGCAGTATGCCGATGATATCAATGTTCTTAAGGAGCATAAGTCTGAGTTGGAGGCTGAGCTTCGCGAGCAAGAAGCTAGGCACGACCAAGAAAACCTCGCCAACAGTGAAAAACTGCAATTGTTAGAGCAAGCAGAATCTCGACTTAAGCAGCAGTTTGAACTGTTAGCGAATCAACTGTTTGAGAGCAAAACCGCTAAGGTCGATCAGCAGAACAAGCAGAGTCTTGAAGGTTTGTTATCACCGCTGAGAGAGCAGTTAGAAGGCTTTAAGAAGCAAGTGAACGACAGCTTCAGCCAAGAGGCCAAAGAGCGTCATACTTTGGTGCATGAGCTTAAAAATCTGCAACGCCTCAATGAAAGCATGACACGTGAAGCGGTGAACCTGACTCAAGCGCTAAAGGGCGATAACAAACAGCAGGGTAACTGGGGCGAGGTGGTACTGGCTCGTGTGTTGGCGGATTCTGGCTTACGAGAAGGCCATGAATATCAAACGCAGGTGAACCTGCAAAACGATGCAGGCAAGCGTTATCAACCGGATGTGATTGTTCATCTGCCACAAGATAAGCAAGTGGTAGTCGATTCGAAAATGGCTTTGGTGGCGTTTGAGCGTTACTTCAATGCTGAAACTGATCAACAACGTGATGCTGCATTACGTGATCACTTGGCTTCATTGCGAGCGCATATTAAAGGCTTGAGCCAAAAGGATTATCATCAGCTCAAAGGCATACAGAGCCTTGATTATGTATTGATGTTTATTCCGGTAGAGCCTGCGTTTCAAGTCGCGATTCAAGCTGACCCTAGTTTGGTCAAAGACGCGATGGAACAAAACATTATATTGGTCAGCCCTACGACCTTGCTGGTGGCACTGCGTACCATTGATAACTTGTGGCGCAACGAAAGACAGAACCAGAATGCACAAATCATTGCAGAGCGGGCGAGCAAACTTTACGACAAGCTGCGCTTGTTTGTGGATGATATGGAAGGTCTTGGCAGTTCACTTGATAGAGCTAACCAAAGCTACCAAGGTGCCATGAATAAGCTGGTGACTGGTCGTGGTAACGTGATTCGTCAGGCCGAAAGCTTTAAGCAATTGGGTGTTGAGGTGAAGAAACCTATCTCGGTTGGCTTGGCGGAAATCGCTCAAAATGAGGCTTTTTCAGAAAATGCCTCCTTAGTAGAAAGACAACCCGCTGAGGATAAAGTAAACTAATCGGCCGCAGCGCCTCTAAAGAGAGAGTGTACTGTCGATGAGAACTTACCATGGTAGATAACAGCATTATGGACACAAGCGTGCAGACAAATTCAGCAGTAGAGTCAGAAACCACACACTTTGGTTTCGAAACAGTCGCGAAAGACCAAAAAGTCGCGAAAGTAGCAGAGGTATTTCACTCTGTAGCCGCTAAATACGACATCATGAATGACTTAATGTCGGGTGGTGTTCACCGCTTGTGGAAGCGATTCACGATTGATTGCAGTGGCGTTCGCCCGGGTCAACGTATCCTTGATCTTGGTGGTGGTACTGGCGACCTTACTGCGAAATTCTCGCGCATCGTTGGTGAAAAAGGCCACGTGGTTCTTGCTGATATCAACAACTCAATGCTGAATGTTGGCCGCGATAAACTGCGTGATAGCGGTATTGTTGGCAATGTACATTACGTTCAAGCCAATGCTGAAGAGCTGCCTTTCCCAGATAACTACTTCGATTGCATTACCATCAGCTTCTGTCTGCGTAATGTTACCGACAAAGACCAAGCGCTGCGTTCAATGTACCGCGTACTTAAGCCGGGCGGTCGTCTGTTGGTTCTTGAGTTTTCTAAGCCAGTGCTTGAGCCACTATCAAAGGTTTACGATGCATACTCTTTCCACCTATTGCCAAAAATGGGTGAGCTGATTGCTAACGATGCAGACAGCTACCGTTACCTTGCAGAATCTATCCGCATGCACCCTAACCAAGAGACTTTGGAAGGCATGATGCAGGAAGCGGGTTTCGAGAATACTAAATATTTCAACCTAACGGGCGGCATTGTTGCGCTGCACCGCGGTTACAAGTTCTAGTCGAACTTGGTAGCAGGCTCGTTGAGCGTGCTAAACAATAAGAATAAAGACAGAACGGATAGGTTAACGCTTATCCGTTTTCAAAGGTAAGGACAGTCATGCCATTTGATCCATTGGTAACCGCGGTTATTGAAACCTCTTTAAATACTTTCGTGAACGATGATCCAGCTTTGGTTCGTCGTTTGTCTCGTTTAAAGGGGCAGATCATTCAAGTTAATTTGAAAGAGTTGAATAAAACACTCACTTTCGTTTTCAGCCAACAAATTGATGTGTTGTCGGAATACGAAGGGCAGCCTGATTGCTACCTATCTTTGAATTTATCAGTGTTACCGGAACTGCGTGAGCAATCGAACATCACCAAGCTGATCAAGCAAGATAAGCTGATCTTAGAGGGTGATATTCAACTGGCTCAGAAATTTGCTCAGCTAATGACAGACTGCAAGCCTGACTTGGAAGAGTGGCTATCGCGCGTGACGGGCGATGTGGTTGCTCATACCTTGGTACAAGGCGTTAAGAATGTTGGCGGTCTTGTAGCTAAGCAAGCGACTAAGCATCAAAACCATCTCGCTCAGGTATTAACTGAAGAGTGGAAAATTGCACCAGCGCCATTAGAAGTGGCACATTTTTGCGATCAGGTTGATGACGTAAAAAGCTCAGCTGCACGTCTTGAAGCTAAATTGAACGCTCTGTTGGAGAAAGCATGACCCCAACAGAACTGAAACGTCTTTATCATATTATCAAGGTACAGTTGGAATACGGCCTTGATGAATTGATGCCTGAGCACCAGTTGACTAAAGCCCCTTTACTGGCGCGAAAGTCACTGTTTTGGCTCAAGAATAAGCATCAAGATAAAGAATTAGGCCACCGCTTGCGTTTAGCGTTGCAAGAATTAGGGCCTGTTTGGATTAAGTTTGGTCAGATGATGTCAACGCGTCGCGACCTATTTCCTCCTCATATCGCTGATCAGCTAGCACTATTGCAAGACCAAGTGGCGCCATTTGATGGTCAATTGGCTAAGCGAGACATGGAAAAAGCGCTCGGTGGTAGCCTAGATAACTGGTTTACCGATTTTGATATCGAGCCATTGGCTTCTGCTTCTATCGCTCAGGTGCATACCGCAAAGCTCAAAGAGAGTGGTCGCGAGATTGTTCTGAAGGTTATTCGCCCTGATATTCGCCCGGTGATTGATGCAGATCTAAAACTGATGCACCGAATGGCGCGTATAGTCGCTAAGTCGCTTCCTGAAGCACGTCGTTTGAAACCGGTTGAAGTCGTTCACGAGTACGAAAAAACGTTACTTGATGAACTAGACCTGCGCCGCGAGGCGGCCAATGCCATTCAACTACGACGTAATTTTGAAGGCAGTGAAGAGCTGTATGTTCCAGAGGTTATCCCTGATCTAAGCAGTGAAACCCTGATGGTGTCAGAGCGAATCTATGGTATTCAAGTATCCGATATTGAAACGCTAGAAGCCAACGGCACCAACATGAAATTGCTCGCGGAACGTGGCGTGACGGTATTCTTCACCCAAGTATTCCGAGACAGCTTTTTCCATGCAGACATGCACCCGGGCAACGTATTCGTTAACCCAGAGAATCCAGATAACCCTCAGTGGATTGGTTTGGATTGTGGCATTGTTGGTACGCTCAACAGCGAAGATAAGCGTTATTTAGCAGAGAACCTGCTGGCCTTCTTCAATCGAGATTACCGTAAGGTCGCAGAGCTGCACGTGGATTCGGGTTGGGTTCCACACGACACCAACGTCAACGATTTCGAGTTCGCGATTCGCATGGTGTGTGAGCCAATTTTTGCAAAACCACTTGGCGAGATCTCATTTGGCCATGTGTTGCTAAACTTATTTAATACAGCAAGACGTTTCAACATGGAGGTTCAACCTCAGTTGGTGCTTCTTCAGAAGACCTTGTTGTATGTCGAAGGCCTAGGCCGTCAGCTGTATCCGCAACTTGATTTGTGGGCAACGGCGAAGCCTTTCCTTGAAACCTGGATGATGAATCAGGTGGGGCCGCAAGCTGTGATTAACGCAGTAAAAGAGCGTGCGCCATTCTGGGCAGAAAAACTGCCAGAGCTGCCAGAGCTACTTTATGACAGCTTGCGCCAAGGTAAAGCGATGAACCACAGAATGGATCAGCTTTATCAAGGTTACCGAGATAGTAAGCGTCAGCAAGCAACAGGAAAGTTTTTGTTTGGCGTTGGAGCTACTTTAGTCGTATGCTCCGCAATATTAGTTTCAAGCCCTTATGAGCAGCTATCTATGGGCTGTGGCATCGCAGGTGTCACATTTTGGTTGCTTAGTTGGCGAGCTTACCGTCGTTAGACAGTAGACTCTCTTAATATTTTTTATGTGTAGACAGACCCGAGGACAATGACAATGGGTGGTATCAGTATTTGGCAACTTCTAATCATTGCTGTAATTGTAATTTTACTTTTCGGAACAAAGAAACTGCGCGGTATGGGTGGTGACTTAGGTTCAGCTGTGAAAGGCTTCAAAAAAGCGATGAGCGATGAAGACAAGCCTGCAGATAAGAAAGATGCAGACTTCGAACCAAAGAATATTGAACAGCAGAAGACAGAAGCTAGCGCTGAAACAACTGCTGAAACAAAGAAAGACAAAGAGCAGGCGTAAATCGTGTTTGATATCGGTTTTTGGGAACTGGTATTAATATCTGTCGTTGGGTTAGTGGTTTTAGGACCTGAGCGTTTGCCCGTGGCGATTCGTAGTATTTCCAAGTTTGTTGGACAAGCGAAAAGCATGGCAAACAGTGTGAAAGATGAACTTTCTCACGAGCTTAAGGTGCAAGAGCTGCAAGAAAACCTACGCAAGGCGGAAAAAATGGGTATGGAAGATTTATCTCCAGACCTAAAAGCGTCAGTCGATGAACTCAAGCAGGCCGCTGCTCAAGTTCAACGTCCGTACGCTAAGCCTGAGTCTGATAAGCCAAGTGAGACTGAACCTAGTGTCACGGAAACTGTGGAATCTGAAACCATTCAGGTCAACAGCGAAGCTTCAGCACCGTCAGATAAGAAAGCCGAATAGTCTCGCAAGGAGGAGTCGCCAGATGCTTGAGTCGCTAGATGTTTAAATCGATAGCTATTCAAGTAGATAACTATTCAAGTGGATACCAATTCAACTGGATAGATAGGTGCGCGGCTCCTTTTCGATCTTCCTGTTTAAGAGGTTTGACATGTCTTCGACTGAGCAGACACAGCCTTTAATTAGCCATCTTCTAGAATTACGTAATCGCCTACTACGCGCGATTGTCGCTGTTCTAGTGATATTTGTCGGGCTAATTTATTTTGCTAATGATATTTATGAATTCGTATCAGCACCTTTGGTAGATCGTCTGCCTGAAGGGGCGACGATGATCGCAACGGATGTTGCATCGCCATTTTTTACACCACTAAAATTAACCTTAATCGCGTCTATTTTTGTCGCGGTGCCGTTTATTTTGTATCAGGTGTGGGCCTTTGTTGCTCCGGGTTTGTACAAGCATGAAAAACGCTTGATCATGCCGCTATTGGCTTCAAGTTCTTTGCTGTTTTACTGTGGTGTGGCGTTTGCTTACTTCGTAGTATTCCCATTGGTATTTAGTTTCTTCACGGCTATTTCCTTAGGGCAGGTAGAGTTCGCGACAGACATATCAAGTTATCTCGATTTTGTACTCGCGCTGTTCTTTGCTTTTGGTATTGCCTTTGAAGTACCAGTAGCGATTATCTTGTTATGTTGGACGGGGGCGACAACGCCTAAGGCTCTGTCTGAAAAGCGTCCGTACATTGTTGTCGGTGCTTTTATCGTCGGTATGATGCTGACACCTCCCGATATGATCTCGCAGACACTGTTGGCGATTCCAATGTGTATTCTGTTTGAGATTGGTCTGTTCTTCGCGCGTTTCTATGTGCGTAAGCCAGATGCGGATGAAGAGGAAGAAGCTGAGTCTTGATTCTGCTGTAAGAGTATAATTGCTAGAGTCCTTCAGCAAAAATAACACAATAAAAAAGCGGCCCGAGGCCGCTTTTTTATTGTGTCTGTTTATCGAATGTCGATTATACCATCGTCATAAATAACGGGTTACGCTCACTTGTTTTAAAGCTCGATCACTGCGTTATTTCTGATGACTTACTGTAATTGATATTATAAACCAAACAGTAATTTAGCGTTGCTGGTCGTTATACTGTCGACTTCTTCAAGGCTAATTCCACGCAATTCAGCGATGCGTTTTGCTACCAACTCCGTGTAGGCTGGCTCATTACGTTTACCGCGATTCGGTGTTGGTGCCAAGTATGGGCAATCTGTCTCTAGAATGACGTAATTCATATCAAGATGTGGAATCACCTTGTCCATTCCTGAGTTCTTAAAGGTCGATACACCGCCTAAACCTAAGTGAAAGCCTAGCTCGTTGATTGCTTGGGCCTCCTCTAAGCTGCTGCCAAAGCAGTGGAATACGCCACGTAAGCTGCCGTCTTGTTCTTTACGAAGTAAGGCAAGTGTCTCTTCAATAGAATCACGCGTGTGGATCACGACAGGTAGGTCTAGATCTTTTGCCCACTGCAGTTGAGTCACGAAAGCCATCTCTTGTTCAGCCTTGAAGGTTTTATCCCAGTACAAGTCGATACCAATCTCACCCACGGCGATAAAGTCATGTTTATCAAACCAAGCTCGAATGGTTTTGAGGGTTTGCTCGATATTCGCATCCACATAACAAGGGTGTAAGCCCATCATTGAACGACACACATCAGGAAACTGAGCTTCCGTCGCTAACATTGGTTCGATAGAATCTAAATCGATGTTCGGCAATAGAATGGTATCAATACCTTGAGCCAATGCGCGCTGCACGACTTGTTCACGGTCTTCATCGAATTCGCTCGCGTAAATATGAGCATGGGTGTCGATCATTATTTTGTCCTGAAAGCAGTCTTTACTGAGTTGTCATGAGTATACGGCAGTGTGAGGAGAAGGTCATTTTTTGCCATTTATCCCTGTTTTTGAGTGGGTTTTATATTTTACTGCTAGCGTCCTGAGCCATCAGTGATATGCTTTTGCCTGTATTTAGCACTTTTCATATCTAAGCATTTCGGTGCTTAGACTAGGCAAGGAGAATCTAGTGTCTGTTTCAATTCAAGGTCAATTCCCAGGTCGCCGTATGCGCCGTATGCGTAAGCACGACTTTAGCCGTCGCCTAATGGCAGAAAATCAATTGTCTGTGGATGACCTCATCTACCCAATGTTTATCCTGATGGGTAAAGACCGCCGCGAGCCTGTCGAGTCAATGCCGGGTGTTGAACGCTTGTCGATCGATCTGATGCTTGAAGAAGCGGATTACCTGTCAAAATTGGGTGTTCCTGCGATTGCTCTGTTTCCGGTCGTGAACCAAGATGCTAAAAGCTTATGCGCGGCTGAAGCTCATAATTCAGAAGGTTTAGTGCAGCGTGCGGTACGTTCATTAAAAGAGCACGTGCCAAATATGGGTGTGATTACTGATGTTGCACTGGACCCATTTACTACTCACGGCCAGGACGGCATCATCGATGAAGATGGTTACGTGATGAATGATGAAACGACTGAAGTGTTGATTCAGCAGGCGTTATCGCATGCTGAAGCCGGTGCAGATGTGGTTGCTCCGTCGGATATGATGGATGGTCGTATTGGTAAGATCCGCGAAGCGTTAGAGGAAGCGGGTTATATTCATACTCAGATTATGGCGTACTCTGCGAAATACGCATCGTGTTATTACGGCCCATTTCGTGATGCAGTCGGCAGTGCTTCGAACCTGAAAGGTGGTAATAAGAAGAACTACCAGATGGATCCTGCCAACAGCGATGAAGCGATTCACGAAGTGGCAATGGATCTTAATGAAGGTGCGGATATGGTGATGGTTAAGCCTGGCATGCCTTATTTAGACATCGTGCGTCGTGTGAAACATGAACTTCAAGCACCAACGTATGCTTATCAAGTGTCTGGTGAGTATGCGATGCACAAAGCAGCAATTCAAAACGGTTGGCTAAAAGAACGCGACACCGTTATGGAATCACTGCTGTGCTTTAAGCGTGCTGGTGCTGATGGCATCCTGACGTACTTCGCTAAAGATGTTGCAGAGTGGCTTGCTGAAGACAATGCACAAGCAGCCAAGCACTTAAAAGAAAAGTAACAACTTAACGTTAACTTAAGTGGTATTCAGTAAAAGGGTTGGCCATTGTGTCAGCCCTTTCGCTTATGAGGATGGAAGAAGATGTCAGTCATAGTACGTGAAGGTTCACTGGAAGAGGTTGTGTCTGTTGTCGAGCAGATCTCTGAGTTTGCTAGAAAAGAGAGTGTCGCTTCACTGGCAGCTCGGCTTGAAGGGAAAAAGAGTCTGATCTTAGTGGCTGAAGAGGCGAACGTGTTACTCGGCTTTAAAATTGGTTATGAGCTTAACTCAAATACTTTCTATAGTTGGTTTGGTGGTGTGTCACCGCTTGCAAGAAATAAGGGGGTCGCACAGGCTCAATTAGATGTTCAGGAGCAGTGGGCACAAGAGCGGGGTTATGAGCAGCTGAAAGTAAAATCTCGTAACCAGTTTCCTGCGATGCTGTGTTTACTATTGAAAAATGGATATCGAATAGAAAAACTGGAAGAAAAAGAAGAGATTAATGAAAATCGAATCCATTTCGTGAAGCAATTATCAGCTTAGTGATTTGCTTTATCGGGGGGATAAATCATTTAAAATGAATTTAATGAGATTTATTATCATTTAGTTGTTGACTATTAAATGAGAATCATTATTATTAACTCTGTCTTAGGGAATGAGGAAATGTTCACAAGGATGTTAAGTACTCAAGTATCAACTTGGTTACCCAACAGAATTCTCGCGAACTTGTACTAAGTTCTTTTTGACACGACATTGCTCACATTGCTTCCAGTGTAATTTATAGCTTTTAGGTAAAGCTGTGGTATTCAATTTGAATGGCTTTACCAGTTTTTGCTAGGCGACATCTTCGGGTGTCGCTTTTTTTATACCTCCAATTCAACAATATGCATATTTAGTGGCACGTTTTTTTATGAATAAAACGCCATCAGCATTCTTTTCCACAATGCAGGATCGTAAAAAGATCGTTGATCATCTGCTCGATCTGTAAAATTATTCTTTGTTTTCAGTGTGTTGTTAGTGTTTTTTGATTTGTTAACCTTACTTCTCAACAGGGTGGATAAATAATATAAACAGAGTTATCCACAGAACGCTTGCGTCTAAGAACAAAAAATAACAACAAATCGATTATAACGAATACAACCGAGTGAACGGATACAGATCGACAACATGGAATCCAACCAACAGACGTGGCATTCTTAACAGATAATTTCTGTACTTACTGGATTCACAAATATTATGGCTCGTATTCCTGATAATCCATTGATTCTGATCGATGGCTCTTCTTACCTATATCGCGCGTTCCATGCTTACCCTGGCACCATGAGCAATGGTGATATCCCAACCAACGCTGTTTATGGTGTGGTTAACATGCTACGCAGCATGATGCGTCAATTTGCTTCTGATCGTATTGCGGTTATTTTTGATGCGAAAGGAAAAACGTTCCGTGATGACATGTACCCAGAGTACAAAGCAAACCGTCCACCCATGCCTGATGACCTTCGTTGCCAAATAGAACCGCTGCACAATGTGATTCGAGCAATGGGCTTGCCACTTATCTCTATACCCGGCGTTGAAGCGGATGATGTGATCGGTACGCTTGCTTCTCAAGCTTCTGCGATGGGGATGCCTGTACTTATCAGTACTGGTGATAAAGATATGGCGCAGTTAGTTGATGACAACGTTACTCTGATCAACACCATGACCAACGTGGTAATGGATCGCGAAGGTGTGATTGAGAAGTTTGGTATCCCGCCAGAACTGATCATCGATTATTTGGCACTGATGGGCGATAAAGTCGATAACATCCCTGGTGTTCCGGGTGTGGGTGACAAGACAGCGACGGCTTTGCTACAAGGCATTGGTAGTATCGAAAAGTTGTATCAGAATCTTGATGATATTGCGGCGCTTGGTTTCCGTGGTTCGAAGACGATGGCTAAGAAGCTGGCTGATAATAAAGACAATGCTGACATGTCCTACGAGCTTGCAACAATCAAGCTAGATGTTGAGCTTGAAGAGACGCCTGAGTCATTGGTAAAAGCACAACCCAATATCGATGAGCTGATTAAGTTATACGGTCAACTGGTCTTCAAATCTTGGTTGAACGAGCTCCTTGAAGGTGGCAGTGGTGTGGTTGAGGCGGCTGAAAAATCTGCCGCAGCGGGAGCTGGTGCGGTACGCAACAGTGCTTCTTCAGCAACGTCTACTGTAGAGATGAATACGTCTGCCGTGACGATTGATCGCAGCAACTACGAAACGATTCTAGATGAAGCGTCATTCAATGTTTGGTTAGAAAAGCTTAAAGCAGCTGAATTGTTTGCTTTTGATACTGAGACAGACAGCCTTGATTACATGGTGGCGAACCTCGTTGGCCTGTCATTCGCGACTGAAGAAGGCGTTGCCGCTTACGTACCGGTTGCTCACGACTACCTAGACGCACCGCAACAGCTGGATCGTGATTGGGTACTTGAACAGCTTAAGCCGATTCTTGAAGATGATGCTCAAGCTAAAGTGGGTCAAAACCTGAAGTACGATATGAGTGTGCTAGCGCGCTACGGTATCGAGATGAAAGGCATCAAACACGATACCATGCTGGCGTCTTACGTTTTCAACAGCGTAGGTGGCAAGCATGACATGGACAGCCTAGCGCTGCGTTTCCTTCAGCACAGCTGCATCTCATTTGAGCAAATCGCAGGTAAAGGTAAGAAACAGCTTACTTTCAACCAGATTGAACTGGGTGAGGCGTCTCCATACGCTGCAGAAGATGCTGATGTGACATTACGTCTTCATAACCGCCTGATGGAAAACATTGAGCAAGATGAAAAGCTAAAAACCATCTATGAAGAAATCGAAGTACCGCTGATCCCTGTGATGTCTCGCATTGAACGCACTGGTGTATTCATTGATGACATGTTGTTAGGGGCTCAATCGCAAGAGATTGCGGTTCGTCTGGATGAGCTAGAGCAGAAAGCCTACGAGATTGCAGAGCAAGAGTTCAATATGAACTCGCCAAAACAACTGCAAGCGATCCTGTTTGAGAAAATGGGTCTACCAGTTATCAAGAAAACGCCATCAGGTGCACCTTCAACCAACGAAGAAGTGCTTCAAGAACTGGCGCTTGATTACCCGCTGCCTAAGCTGATCATTGAGTATCGTGGTCTTGCGAAGCTTAAGTCGACGTACACAGATAAACTGCCGAAGATGATCAACGCTGAGACTGGTCGTGTTCATACGTCTTACCATCAAGCGGTGACCGCGACGGGCCGTTTGTCTTCGACTGATCCAAACCTACAGAACATCCCAATTCGTAATGAAGAAGGTCGTCGTATCCGCCAAGCATTCGTTGCACAACATGGTTGGAAGATTCTAGCGGTCGATTACTCTCAAATTGAATTGCGTATCATGGCGCACCTATCAGGTGACAAAGCGTTGCTGGAAGCATTCCAACAAGGCAAAGATATCCACGCGGCAACGGCTGCTGAGATCATTGGCGTTGATATTGAGCAGGTAACCACTGAGCAACGTCGTCGTGCTAAAGCGGTTAACTTTGGTCTTATCTACGGCATGAGTGCTTTTGGTTTGGCTAAGCAGCTAGGTATTCCTCGTGGCGAAGCACAACACTACATGGATACTTACTTTGAGCGTTACCCAGGTGTGATGCAGTATATGGAAGACACACGCAGCGCGGCTTCAGAGCAAGGCTTTGTTGAAACCATTTACGGTCGTCGTCTGCACCTTCCTGAGATTCAATCTCGAAATGGCATGCGTCGTAAGGCTGCTGAACGTGCGGCAATCAACGCGCCAATGCAGGGCACAGCAGCAGATATCATTAAGAAAGCGATGCTGTTGGTTGATGAATGGATTCAAGCGGAAGGCGATGGTCGTGTGAAACTGCTTATGCAAGTACACGATGAATTGGTCTTCGAAGTGGAAGAGTCAGCTTTAGCCGAAATTGAAAGTAAAGTACAACAATTGATGGAATCCGCCGCAGAGCTAGAAGTACCGCTTGTCGCGGAAGCTGGCCACGGTGACAACTGGGATCAAGCCCACTAATCAGTTTTTGACCTTATTGAGTAAATTAGTATGAGCCAGTGCACAAACACTGGCTTTTTTTTGTCTCGAATAAAGTTAAGTCATAAGAAGATCTTGGGTGTTTTAATAAAACGTTCATGAAAAAAAACTACAAAAATGGTTTTCATTTCTGAGCAATTGTTGTACATTAAATCTTGTAGGGTACAGAGGTAAGATGTTCTATCTTTCAGACCTTTTGTTTCACGTTATTGGATTAGGCTGATTCAGCCGCCCCAGTCAGTATTTGACTGGGGCGTTTTTTCTTGTGCGAAAGAAAAATATCTCCAACCTACTATTCCCCCGTAAAATCTCCCATTTTTAGTGCCTTTTGTTACGTTTCCCCTAAGCAGCGTGATAAACACTTGATTGCCTTAGATCTGGAATTCAATCAGCAATTGGTAATTTTAATCCGTCTCTAAGTGCATTGTTTTATTCTTGAAAATAACTTTTATTTTACAAGTGACTCATAATGCAATGATCGTTTACGTCTTATTTATCAGTACATTGAGTGGGTGAATGCTCAATGTAGTCCATGATTTCCTGTTGTTTCTCTGTGCTGTATTTCAGAGCTTCGGCCGTGATCTGGATAGATTGCGCCATAGAAGAGATATTGTTGGTCGCTTCCACCAAGGTTTGCTGCATGGGTTTTAGGATAAGTAGATAGATAGCGGCCAACGCGATAACAATGACAGCGATAACGGCTGCCAACGCAATAATGATTTTAGTTTGGATATCATCTAACAGTAATTGACTGGTTTTCTTAAAGGCGAGTCGAGATTGGTCTAAGACTTGTGGGAGTTGATTGAGTGATGTCTTGGTGGAGCTCGCAAGCTGATTGATGCTTTCAACGGTTTGATTCAGGGCTTGTTGTTGGTCATTGCTGAGGTTGGGGTTGTTGACTATCGCCTGCAAAGATTGCGATATCACCTCAAGGGACTCACTCGCGTCTTTTGCATACTTTTCCATACCATCTAGGTCTAAAGTCATATCGATATTGATTAATGGGACTTGTTCTTGTTCCGCTTCAGATGCTACACCGGAAAATGAGATCAATATAAGTGCGATGGTCGCCAAGGGTTTTTTCCACATGAGTATTCCTTTCTCACTGTTCAGTTTGTTAAAGGTTGTCTTTTAGTATGGTTCACTTCTCTCTCTTCTAACTGATTAATCTTGTCTTTAACTCTCAAGATCTAGGTTTAACTCACTAATTTGTGGGTAAAAAAATACCCCACCTATAAAAGGCAGGGTATTGATAAGGCTAAATCACTGGTTGTCAGTGCTTTACCCTCTAATTATAGATAAAGCTCTATATAGAAGAATTACTCTGAGTCGTTTTGCTCTTCGTCCGCTAGCTCATCAATGATCTGATCAGCAAACACAGGTGCAAACCACTCATCCATCTTGGCACGCAGTTGGTCAACGCCGATGCCCTTCATTGAAGAGAAGACATCAACCGCTACATCACCACCGAAAGATTTCGCATCATTACGGATTTTCAGTAGCTGTGCTTTACGCGCACCGCTTTTTAGTTTGTCTGCTTTTGTTAACAAAACCTGTACTGGGATGCGGCTATCGATAGCCCAGTAGATCATTTGTTGGTCAAGGTCCTTCATTGGGTGACGGATATCCATCAATACCACTAAACCTTTTAGGCTTTCGCGTCGTTGTAGGTATTCGCCTAGCGACTTCTGCCACTTTTTCTTCATTTCAAGCGGTACTTGAGCGAAGCCATATCCCGGTAAATCGACAATATGACAGCCGTCGGTAACCTTAAATAGGTTAATTAGCTGAGTTCGACCTGGGGTTTTACTGGTTTTCGCCAAGCTTTTTTGGTTTGTAACGCGGTTTAGTGCGCTAGATTTACCAGCATTGGAGCGTCCTGCAAACGCAATTTCGATCCCTTCGTCTTCTGGTAAGTGACGAATATCAGGTGCACTGGTAATGAAATGCGTGTTTTGATAATGAATTTTTACGCTCACTGTTAACTCCATCTCGACTTTGTGTAGTCGATTGATTACTTTTTTGTGAATTTGTGTAAAATAACCGTGCTCGGCATAAGGTCGCCTATTGTACCATGAGTGGCAACATAGAGTGGTACTGGAAGCTTGATAATTATAATGGAATGTCATGAAGAAATTAGCGCTAATTTTGAGTCTTTTAGCCAGCTGCTCAGTATGGGCTCAAGGTAGTATTGAAGCTGGTAAAGCCAAATCACAAACATGTGTTGCCTGCCACGGTGCTGACGGCAACAGTCTGATCACTCAGTACCCTAAGCTGGCTGGTCAACATGAGAAGTATCTAGAGAAGCAGTTAAAAGAGCTTAAGCTAGGTATGACGAGTGGTGGTAAACAAGGTCGTTACGAGCCTGTAATGGGTGCAATGGCGATGCCTTTATCTGAAGAAGATATGGCTGACCTAGCGGCATACTACGCATCTCTCCCTATCTCGAGTAACTCTACTCCTGAAAATGTAGTAGATGAAGGTAAGGTTCTTTACACTGCGGGTAACGCAGAACGCGGCGTAACGGCTTGTATTGCTTGTCACGGCCCTCGTGGTAATGGTACCGAACTTTCTGGTTTCCCTAAGATTTCAGGTCAGCACGCAGATTACATCAAGGTTCAACTTGAGAAATTCCGCGATGGTAACCGTAATAACGACATGAATGCGATGATGCGTGATGTAGCTAAAAAGTTAACAGACGCAGATATTGATACCTTATCGAAGTACGTTGGTGGTTTACACTAATATGTCGGTTTCTTGCTCTTAGCCAGAGTAATGAAATGTACGTTCGAGCGAGATTGAAGAGACGCCCCGATCAGTAATGGTTGGGGCGTTTTCTTTTGTGTTGATTTTATATATCCGGTTTGTGTTAATGTCTAATTTATCAATGCGTGTTCGAATTGTGTACAAAAGTGTGAGCTCGCACTCTTGTAGTCTTTTTGTAAAAAGGTAAAGTAGCCGCCATCAGCTAGGAGCTGACTTAGATACGGATGGTCATCTAGTCTAACGGTATAGACAGAAACGGATCAGGCTAGGACAGCCCAGCAACAAGGTGTTAGAAAAGGATAGCCAAAACTCATCAGGACGATGAACAACAAACAAATTTGGCATGGAAAGCACCAATAACAAATGGAGATTTGTGTACCAAGTTGAGTATGCAAATTTTGGCCGATATAGGCAGATTTAGAGAGCGATAGGTTTTCCTATCGCTTTTTTTATTGATTTGATGAAAAAACACCCAATACCTCTCCACTATAAACTCAGTTTCTGGTATGTTTCGCATCCCTGTTTAAGGATGTGCTATGTATACTTGTCCCTTATGCCATCACCAAGGCGTGAATCACTATTTTGAAGACAAACGCAGAGCCTATCTGCAGTGTCAGCAATGTGAACTGGTATTTGTTAAACCTGAACAAAGGTTAGAAGCAAAAGAAGAAAAAGCACACTATGATCTCCATGAGAACGATCCTAGTGATGCAGGCTATCGCCGTTTTCTATCTCGCATCGCGGATCCACTAACAGACAAAATTTCATCTAACTCACAAGGGTTGGATTTTGGTTGTGGCCCAGGCCCTACGCTATCTATTATGTTAGAAGAAGCCGGACACACCATGGAGTTGTACGATATCTATTACCACCCAGAAGCTTCTGTGTTGGAAAAAACGTATGACTTTATGACTGCCACGGAGGTGATAGAGCATCTTTATCACCCAGACAAAGTGTGGCAGCAATGGTTGAATTTAGTTAAACCCAAGGGCTGGATTGGTCTTATGACTAAGCTAGTAATAGACGTAGACGCGTTTGCTGGTTGGCACTACAAGAATGACCCGACACATGTCGTCTTCTTTAGTCGTCAAACATTCCAGTTTTTGGCAGAGCGGGATAAGCTCGAACTAGAATTTTTTGGAAATGATGTAATTTTACTGAGGAAAGTGCAGTAATGGGTCGTAGTAAGAAATCAAGAAAACCGGGAGCACTTGGCGCTCCGGAACCTATGGTTACTCGTAACCGTAGTGAATCTGATGTTGAAGGTCGTGAACGTAAGCGTGTTAAAAAGCGTAAAGGCCTTAAGTCTGGCAGCCGTCACTCTGATGGTAGCGAAGCAAAACAGCGTAAAGCTGCACTAGCTCGCGACCCTCGTTTAGGCAGCAAGAAAAAAATCCCGCTGATTGTTGAACCAGCGAAGAAGTCGACGAAACAAGAGCGCAAGCTATCTAACGAACAAGAGTTAGAGATGCTTGAGAATGATGCTCAACTGAACACATTGCTAGATCGTATCGAAAATGGTGAAAACCTAGGTGCTGGTCTGCAGAAGTTTGTTGATGAGAAACTTGATCGTATCGAACACCTAATGGGCCGCTTAGGTCTGCTAGAGCCAGAAGACGATGAAGAAGAGATCTTCGAAGAAGCACCTGTTGCCTCTAAGAAGAAAGCAAGCTCTGACGAAGACTTGCTATCTCAATTCGAAGATTTCGACTTAGACAGCTTTAAAGGTTAATAGCCAATGAACGTAACCTTATTAGCAATTGCTGGTGGAATTATCATTCTCGGCTTGGGCTCTTACGCAGGTTACCTTCTACTTCAAGTGAAGAAGCAGACGGAGTTGCAAAAGCAGCATCAAGCACTTGCCATTGAAAAACGTAACGCGACGATTTACGAAAACGTAAATACTTTATGCTTAGCGGGTATTCAAGGCCAGTGTGACTTACCTGAGATCAGTATTCGAGTGTGTATCATTATGGATAACGTTCAGGGTGATGAGCGTGTTGATTTTGATTCTGAATATCCTGCTCTTTCTGAGCTGTACCATATCGTAAAAGATATGGCTCGCGGAGATGCAAGACAGGAACTGACGAAGAAAGATCGCATGCAGCAGAATCTCACGCGCCATAAGGCAGAGACTCGCTTGAATGATGCGGTCATCGAAGATTTGAAAAGGTTGCAGGAGAAGGTTAAGCCTCTCAACAACCAAATCAACATTCAGATGATCTAGTCACTAAGACTATTTAATGTAGAGGCTTGTTTAATACTCTATTTTTAAGACGTGCTGCTTTTAATACCTATGCCTTTAAGACACTTTGCCTTAAAGGCATATTGTTTTTAAGTCGTCTTGCTTTTTAATAGACAATGTTAAATGAGCTTTCTTACCTTTTGCGTCTCGTTAATCCCGACGCTTTGTTAGTGATCAAGCTAGCAGTTCTGAGTTTTTGTCTGAAAAATTGATTTTGTCTTGGAACGACCTTACTGGTCGTGTGGCAAAATAACCCGTCTATATTTTAATGTATGTAAAATGATTTGAGAGACCTTAGGTTCTCGCGGATCTAAATTGGAAGTACCGCTATGTCGAGCAAGCCAGTAACAACGAATCAGCAAATCGTTTGGGACCAAGAAATCTTAAACAAGTACAACTATTCGGGACCTCGTTACACCTCATACCCAACTGCGTTGGAGTTTCATGAAGCGTTTACTGTCGCTGATTACGACATGGCGTGTACTCAATATCCTGATCGTCCACTCTCTCTTTACGTGCATATCCCATTTTGTCACAAGCTTTGTTACTACTGTGGTTGTAATAAAGTCATTACTCGTCACTCGCATAAAGCGGATGAGTACTTGGATGTGATTGAACATGAAATCCGCCAGCGCGCCTCTTTATTGAATGGCCGTAAAGTGACTCAACTGCACTTCGGTGGTGGTACACCCACGTTCTTGACCAAAACACAAATCACTCGTTTGATGGGCATTTTGCGTGAAGAGTTTAACTTCACCGCTGACGCTGAAATCAGTATTGAAGTTGACCCGCGTGAGATTGAGCTAGACGTACTTGACCACCTTCGAAATGAAGGCTTCAACCGCCTGAGCATTGGCGTGCAAGACTTCAATAAAGAAGTACAGAAGCTGGTTAACCGTGAGCAAGATGAAGAGTTCATTATTGCAATGGTTCAACGTGCGACAGAGCTAGGCTTCCGTTCAACTAACCTGGATTTGATCTACGGCCTACCAAAGCAGACTCAAGCTTTGTTCGCTGAAACATTGAAGCAAGTGTTAGAAATGAAGCCGGGCCGTTTATCTGTATTTAACTACGCACACATGCCGCAACTGTTTGCTGCGCAGCGTAAGATAAAAGATGAAGACCTACCTGAAGCGAAAGAGAAGATGGCTATCTTACAAGATACTATCGAGACGCTAACCGGTGCGGGTTATCAGTTCATTGGTATGGATCACTTCGCGCTACCTGAAGATGAGCTAGCCGTAGCACAACGTGAAGGTATTCTGCATCGTAACTTCCAAGGTTACACTACTCAAGGTGAAGCTGACCTAATTGGCTTCGGTGTTTCTGCGATTTCTATGGTTGGTGATGCTTACGCACAAAACCAGAAAGAGCTGAAGAAGTACTACGCTCAAGTGAATGACCTGCGCCATGCACTTTGGAAAGGTGTTGCACTAGACAGTGACGACCTTCTACGTCGTGAAGTGATCAAGCAGCTGATTTGTAACTTCAAGCTTGATAAAACAATGATCGAATCTGAGTTCTCGGTTAACTTTAATCGCTACTTCAAAGAAGATTTAGAGCTTCTACAAACCTTTATCAACGATGAGTTGGTTGAAGTCGATGACAAAGAAATCCGCGTAACTTTGCGTGGCCGTTTGCTGATCCGTAACATCTGTATGTGTTTTGATAAATACCTACGTGCCAAGGCTCGCCAACAGCAATTCTCTCGCGTTATCTAATCGTTCGTTAGAGAATAGAACAATAAAAAATGCCAGCATCATGCTGGCATTTTTGTATCTGTGCATTCGATATCTGTCTGATTTAGGTGACGCTTTCTTTGGTGCTTTGTTTGGCCTCGGTGCTTTGTTCGACTTTGTTATTCGTTTTAAACTTGGCATTTAGCATACTGCCGAGGTCGGTCGGCCATTGCTCCAAACGGTACTGGGCGGCTATATAAAAAGCCTTGAGCAAGCGGGCATTGAAGTTGCTTGAGGAGCTCTGCCTGTTGTTGTGTTTCAACCCCTTCTGCTACCAAGCTGACTTTGAAACCCTTGGTGATGTTGACAATAGCCGCGACGATGGAGCTGTCTAGGTTCTCTTTTTCCAACTTACTGACGAAGCTGCGATCGATCTTTAAGCAATCAAATGGCAGTTTGTGTAAGTAAGCCAGTGACGAATAGCCGGTACCAAAGTCATCAATTGCAATCGAGATGCCTAGTGCTTTTAGCGTCAGCATATTATCGATGATGGTTTGGTCATTGTCGACGATGCGTGATTCAGTGATCTCTAGCGTCAGGTTTTGGGCTGGTAATTTGGTGTCACGCAGCGTGGTTTTAACCAATTCAATAAATCCGCTTTCACTCAGTTGGTCGACAGATAAGTTAACGTGAATAGAGAAGTCTTTATTCCATTTTCCAGATTCAATCGCAATTGCGGTATCTCGACATGACTTGTGCAAAATCTGCTTACCAATCTCGTAGATCAATCCTGTTTCTTCTGCTAAAGGAATGAACTCCAAAGGTGAGATTATACCCTCGTCCGTTACCCAACGAGCCAAAGCCTCGGCACCTATGGTAGCTCCAGATTCAAGGTCGATTATAGGCTGATAGAAAGGCTCGAACTGCTGAAGATCAATTGCCTTGTTAAGACGTGCCAACATCTTGGTGCGATATCTCGATGCTTTGCCCATTTCTGGGTTGTAAATACTGACACTGGTTTTGTCTTGCTTTGCGTTGCTCAAGGCTATACTGCTGTTGCGTAGCAGCAGTGTAATGTCGTTGACGTTCGAGACATTCACGACCCCCATTGATACTTTGATGACCACGCTTTCTGATTCCATGGCAAATGGGGAGGTAAAGATTCGAAGTAAGCGACTCGTCAGTAGTTGAACGTCATCTATTTGATTGATGTTAGGAGCGTAAATCGCAAATTCATCCCCGCCAGTTCGAGCTAACAGGAAGTTCGATGGTAGCGTACCTCTTAAACGAGCGGCCGCAATGATAAGCAGTTGGTCACCATTGTAATGGCCGAGGCTATCATTAATATCTCGAAAGCGGTCAATACCAATTAAATAAAGTGTACCTTTTTCGTTTTCAGGGTTTTTCTTGGCTGTATCAATAAAGCCTTCACGACTATACAGTTTGGTTAATGAGTCATAGGTAAGTTGAGCCTGTAACGCCTGAAAAGAAGCCTTTAAATTGTTGGTCATTTCATTAAATGATGCTACTAACATGCTGGTTTCATAAATATTCCCAGTGTTTGGCATGTTCGTATTCCAGTCACCTTCGGCGAGGCGCTTTGCCGCACCAGCTGTGGAAGTGATGGGTTGAGTCACGCGATTAAAGGCAATTAATCCAGCGATAATACCAATGCAACTGAGAGTTAGACCGAGTAACCAACTGTTTCTTTGGTTTTTTGGTAATTCACCAAGTAGGCTACTTTCTGGGATCGACATACCAATAATCCAAGTGATGCCGTACTCATCTTCATAAGGGGTAAGTTGATTGAAATATCGTTCGTTATCTAAATTAAAACTAAAGCGCTGCACATTTAAATCATCGATTAGATGAAACTTATCTACATAACGGGCACTTTCACGTATTACCGCGTTAGCACTCTCTGTTGCTAACAAGCGCTGGCCTTTGTCTGTTTGTCCTGTTCCCCAAGAGACCACGCTGCCTCCGCCCGAATGAGCGACTAAGCGCTGTTGCTTATCAATAATATAAACAGAGGCATCCGTTTTATCTTTGAGATCCTTGAGAAAAGCATTAAAGGTGTTGATCTTAATATCGCTGGCGAGGACACCTTTGAGCTCGTTATCACTATAGATAGGAGCGAGAGCCGATAAAGTGATCTCTTGTCGTTCATCTGCATTGGCATAAATTGATGACCATACAGCCTTGTTCTGTGTCACTACTGGAGTGTACCAAGGGCGAACTCTAGGGTCATAACCTGAAATTATGGTTCGAATGTCTCCGCTAATCGTATTACCACGATAAATGACAAGTTTGCCTTGAGTTCGATCATCCCGGGCCATTAAAGTTAAGCCGCGGTTTGTTTCTTTTCGAAAGCCGACATAGTTACCATCTTCAGAACCAAAGCCAATCACGTCAAGCTGGGGAATAGCGTTAAAGTGCGCAGAAAACTTATAAAGAATATAGTCTTGAACCTGACTAAGATTTCCCTCTTCATAAAGGTTGTGATAACCGATGTTATGACTTAGCGAGAGGTTAGCGTGAAAGGGTTTGTCTAAAAAATCGGCCAGACTTTGATGAACGTTATCTGTAAGTGAGGTGAGTTGGCGGGCACTAATATCACTCACCATCTCTTTGTAGCTTTGCTTTTGAGTGAAAATCATTACGCCCATGGTGAAGATAAATATCATCACGAATGGCAGAACCACTGCTGTTCTCAAGGTAATTTGCGTTTTCAAAGACATCTTTAGCCACAGATTGGATAGATAGTGTACTGTAATTGTACCGATACTATTCAAATCAAGCGACACTTTTTTAGCTTTAAAAAATATGTATCTAGAGGCATATAATACTCAGTACAACTCTTTGAGCTTACGAGTCAGGGTGTTTCTTCCCCAACCTAAAACTTTGGCTGCATCTTGTTTATGGCCATTGGTATGGTTGAGTGCGGCCTCTAGTAATATACGTTCAAACTCGGGTAGAGCATAAGTCAGTAGCTCCTTTTCTCCTGAATCAAGCGCACATTTTGCCCAATTGGCGAGTAGTTGTTGCCAGTTATCTCCAGTCCCAGAAGTTGTCACTACTTTTTCTTCCAGCAGCTCTGGTGGTAGATCTGAAGGAAGTATTTCACTACCACTTGCCATTACTGTTAACCAACGACAAATGTTCTCAAGCTGACGCACGTTTCCCGGCCAATTGAGCTGATTGAGCTTCAGAATGGTTTCAGGGTGCAGTGTCTTCACTTCTACACCAAGCTCTTCAGCGGCTGATGCTAGGAAGTGGTGAGTCAGCTTTTCAATGTCCTGTTTACGTTCGCGCAGTGCCGGAATATGGATTCGGATAACGTTGAGTCGATGGAAAAGGTCTTCACGGAAACCACCGTCATGTACTAAGCGCTCAAGATCTTGGTGGGTTGCGGCAACGATACGAACATCGACCTTGACCGCAGAATGTCCACCTACGCGATAAAACTGGCCATCAGACAGCACGCGCAGTAGTCGAGTCTGAATATCGAGTGGCATGTCGCCAATCTCATCAAGAAACAGAGTACCCCCGTTGGCTTGCTCGAAGCGTCCTTGGCGAACACTGTTAGCACCGGTAAAGGCGCCTTTTTCGTGGCCAAACAGTTCTGACTCGATGAGATCTTTGGGAATCGCAGCCATGTTCAGGGCGATAAAGGGCTTTTTCGCTCTTGGGCTGTGACGATGTAAGGCGTGTGCGACTAGTTCTTTACCTGTACCTGATTCACCATTGATCAGTACGGAAATGGATGACCGAGACAAACGACCAATAGCGCGGAAGACTTCCTGCATCGCAGGCGCTTCGCCAATGATTTCTGGCGCGTTGGTGTCTTCTACTGCTTCACTCGCCTGTTCTCGCTTTTGCTCTTGGCTGTGGGCGATTGCTCGTTCTACTAAAGTCAGTGTCTCATCGATATCGAACGGCTTAGGCAGATACTCAAAAGCGCCTTTTTGATAAGCATTGACCGCAGCATCAAGGTCTGAGTGCGCGGTCATAATGATCACTGGCAGGTCGGGAGAGCGTTGATGAACCTGATGCAAAAGCTCAATACCGTCAATGCCGGGCATGCGAATGTCAGACACCAAAACGTCTGGCGTCTCGCGCTCAAGCGCAAGCAGCACGCTCTCTGCATCAGCAAATGTTTCACACTTTATATCCGCAGATGAAAGTGTCTTCTCTACTACCCAGCGGATAGAGCTGTCGTCATCGACGACCCAAACGTATCCCTTACTCATAATTCAATTCCTTTGCAGCCAAATCTATTGTGATAATCATTGTTGTTTTTATGGTGTCTCTAATCTTTGAGCTACCGAGTTACGCCTTCATCGCGCTGTCTAATAACGAGGTTCTGTGACCTAAATCGGTAAGTAAATCGTGAAAGTGGTGTTACCTGGCCAGCTTTCAACATCAATTTTGCCATTGTGTTGATCGATCAGGTTTTGAGAAATCGATAATCCTAGCCCTGTGCCACCTTCTCGTCCGCTGACCATTGGGTAGAACAGGGTATCTTTCAATTCATCGGGGATACCCGGGCCGTTGTCGCAGATCTCAATGCGAGCGGCGAGTTTGTGTCGCTGACCATGAATGTTTGCTTGATGCACCGTTCTGGTGCGAATGGTGATTTTTCCTGATTCTTGAGCCTTCAGAATCTGAGCTGCGTTGCTCACTATATTGAGCATGGCTTGTTCTACCTGTGCTGAATCCATCAAGATGTCCGGTAGGCTCGGGTCGTAGTCTCGTTCGATGACGAGTGTTGAACCTGATTCTAGCTCGACGAGTTGCCTTACTTTTTCAAGTATTTGGTGAAGGTTCTCTTCCGATTTGGTCCCCGGTTTCTGTGGGCCAAGCAGGCGATCGACCAAAGCTCTCAGGCGGTCGGCTTGTTCAATAATGATCTGCGTATATTCATTAAGGGACTGATCAGGGAGCATTTTACCAAGTAGCTGCGCGGCTCCTCTTAATCCGCCCAATGGATTCTTAATCTCATGGGCTAATCCGCGTACCAATAGTTTAGCCGCTTGTTGTTGTGCGTGTTGGTTGAGCTCTTGGCTGAGGCGTCTTTGTTGGTCTATCTTGCGCATCTCAACCAATAACAGCGTTTCTCGCTGCCAAGATATTGGGCTCACTGTTACCTCAAGCATTAGTGGGCGGTTATCAACCACAAAGGTAACGTCACTGTCGGTAATGCTTTGGCCACTTTGTAGCGGTTGAGTCAACAGCGCTAAATCCAGTGAGGCGTGCTGGATAAGTTGGCTCAGAGGGTGATCAACGATACGTCGTGCACTTTGCGAAAAGAGTTGTTCAGCCGCCGGGTTGGCATATCGGACATACAGTTGCTCATCGAGCATCAATGTTGAGGTCACCATATTGTCGAGAATGGCGCTGGAAAGATGATGTGTATCTATGCTGTCGCTTTTAGCTGATCGATTCACTATTTCGTCCTTGAACTGGTGTTTTTCTCACTGCACCAAATTGGTGCGAAGCTAAGTTCAAGTATGGCGCATATCAACCAGAAGCTAAAGATAATTCATTAGAGTTGCTGAAAGCTGCTTCGATCAGGTGAAAAGTAGAGGTAATTTGGCCTCTTTTAACACATTGGCTTACTTGAGCGTCGCTCGATGTAAATACACGGTGACTGGACTAGTAGATGCAATAAGCTTGCCGCTTCTATGTGCTTGAATTGCAATGGTGTGAGTGCCTCGATCGATACCTTTCAATTCCCAGTTAGGTTGGGTTTGTGGAGCGCCATAACGACGACCATCGAGCATCAATTGCAACTGCTCTCCAATACCAAGCTTGCGGTTGAGTTTTATTTTTATTGGGATTAAGCCACGGTTGCTGCGGATGGTTTGATCATGAACTGGAGTCAGCATGCTGAGGGCTAACTGAGCGGGTACCTCTCGTTTCGTGTTATCCGTTTTTTCCTGAGCTTGAGCTGGTGTTGCCGTTTTACTTGTAGAGGGATCTGCAGCGTCAACAGGCGTTGAAGCCTCAAATTTAGGGGCTGGCGCGGAAGCTTGTACGTCAGGTAGGCGCAGAGCCTCCGCACCTTGATCGGTAGGGGTATCACTAAAGTGAAGCACACCATCCCCATCTTCCCAGGTGTACACCGTTTGAGCAGAGCACGAGAATGCGACTGTTAATCCGATTAGGAACAGTATGTTTTTCATATCGTTAGCCTCTTTCCACCGTTAGGTGTTTTCACGTTTGACGTTAGTTTTGTTATTGATTTTATTGTATTTATAGCAACAGCCTCTAAGGGCTTTGTTTAAGATATGGTACGAGGAAGCAGGGGGAGGGAGAATAGAAAAAAGGCCCGCCTGCGAGGCGAGCCTAATATTTTTTAGTGCTTCTTACATGTTGCAATAGCTTTTACTGCAGTAAGAATTACATGCTAACCGACTAAGGATTAAACTGAGTAGTACAGTTCAAACTCAAGTGGGTGTGTAGCCATGTTCACGCGCTGTACGTCGTCAGATTTCAGTGTGATGTAAGAATCGATGAAGTCGTCAGAGAATACGCCACCAGCAGTTAGGAACTCACGGTCTTCGTTAAGTGCTGCTAGAGCACCTTGTAGAGATTCTGCAACTGTTGGGATTTCAGCTGCTTCTTCTGCAGGAAGGTCGTATAGATCTTTATCCATAGCTTCGCCAGGGTGGATCTTGTTCTTAATACCGTCAAGGCCAGCCATAAGCATTGCTGAGTAGCATAGGTATGGGTTAGCTGCTGGGTCACCAAAACGTAGCTCGATACGACGTGCTTTCGGGCTTGGTACTACTGGGATACGGATAGAAGCAGAACGGTTACGTGCTGAGTAAGCAAGCATTACAGGTGCTTCGAAACCAGGTACAAGACGCTTGTATGAGTTCGTTGATGGGTTAGCAAATGCGTTGATTGCGCGAGCGTGCTTGATTACACCACCGATGTAGTAAAGAGCCATTTCAGATAGGCCGCCGTACTTATCACCAGCAAACAAGTTTTGCCCATCTTTGTTCAATGACATGTGAACGTGCATGCCAGAACCGTTGTCACCAACTAGTGGCTTAGGCATGAATGTCGCTGTTTTGCCAAATGCGTGCGCAACGTTGTGTACAACGTACTTGTAGATTTGAGTCTCATCCGCTTTTGTTGTTAGCGTGTTGAAGCGAGTTGCGATTTCGTTTTGACCCGCAGTTGCAACTTCGTGGTGGTGAGCTTCAACAACTAGGCCCATCTCTTCCATTACTAGACACATTGCTGAACGGATATCTTGAGATGAATCGACAGGAGCTACTGGGAAGTAACCGCCTTTAACGCCAGGACGGTGACCTTTGTTACCGCCTTCGATGTCAGAACCTGTGTTCCAAGCTGCTTCTACATCATCAATTTTGAAGAAAGAACCAGACATGTCGTTTGAGAACTTAACGTCATCGAATAGGAAGAATTCTGGCTCTGGACCCACTAGAACTGTGTCTGCGATACCCGTAGAACGTAGGTATTCTTCAGAACGTTTAGCTATAGAGCGTGGGTCACGGTCGTAGCCTTGCATTGTTGCAGGCTCAAGGATGTCACAACGGATGTTTAGCGTTGCATCTTCTGTGAATGGGTCCAGTACAGCAGAAGCTGCGTCTGGCATCATTACCATGTCAGATTCATTAATGCCTTTCCAACCAGCTACTGAAGAGCCGTCAAACATTTTGCCTTCTTCGAAGAAGTCTGCATCAACTTGGTGAGAAGGAATAGAGATGTGCTGCTCTTTACCTTTTGTATCAGTAAAACGTAAGTCGATAAATTTAACTTCGTTCTCTTGGATCAGGGATAGTACATTTTCTACTGACATCTTGGATAACCTCCAGTGTTATTAATTCGGTATTAGCTCGATTCGGTTGAAACCAGCATTGATTAATGTCTATACGTGCATTAATCGATGCTGATTTATCTATAGCCAAAAACGTGCCAAAAAAATTATTCCATTAATTTCAATGATTTACTTGTTTTCTTGATTTGCGAACTCTGACTTTTGCACCAAAATGATCTTTGGTTGCACGGTATTGGTGCAACTATTTATCTATGCACCAATATGAGACATAAGCGAACACCATTCAGCAATGAATTGCCTAAGTTGTCAATCCACTTTTGTTATTTTACCTGAGATTTGGTTGCCCACTTCGCGGGTGATACTTTTCGATAACCCTACGAATTAGTCGACTAGACACTGTACGGAACCAAAGTTAAGCGGATATGAATCGCTAATAAAGAAAAAAGCCTTGGTTCAGATCACATATTTCTGGGTTTTTGTCTAGAATCTGGTATATTATTGACCGTTTTTTAAATCAAGCTAGCGGTTATTATCCAAACTTTTGAGATAAGTGACGGCTACTTTTATGAGTGAATCGAGAATCCATGTCTACTCCACAGATTGATAAGTTAAGAAATATCGCGATCATCGCGCACGTTGACCACGGTAAAACGACTTTGGTTGATAAACTACTACAACAGTCAGGCACTCTTGAGTCTCGTGGTGAAGCTGAAGAGCGTGTCATGGATTCGAATGACATCGAAAAAGAGCGTGGCATTACAATCCTTGCTAAGAACACAGCAATCAACTGGAATGATTACCGCATCAACATCGTAGATACTCCGGGACACGCGGACTTCGGTGGTGAAGTTGAGCGTATCATGTCTATGGTTGACTCTGTTCTGCTTATCGTTGACGCAGTTGATGGCCCAATGCCTCAAACTCGTTTCGTAACGCAAAAAGCATTCGCACACGGTCTTAAGCCAATCGTTGTAATCAACAAGATTGACCGCCCAGGCGCTCGTCCTGATTGGGTTATGGATCAAGTATTCGACCTTTTCGACAACCTAGGTGCTACAGATGAGCAACTAGACTTCACCGTTGTTTACGCTTCAGCTCTAAACGGTTGGGCAACAATGACTGAAGGCGAAACTGGCGAGAACATGGAACCATTGTTCCAAGCTGTTGTTGATACAGTAGAAGCACCAGCAGTTGACCTTGACGGTCCACTACAAATGCAAATTTCGCAACTTGATTACAGCTCTTACGTAGGTGTTATCGGTGTTGCTCGTGTTACTCGTGGTTCGGTTAAGCCAAACCAACAAGTAACTATCGTGAATGCTGAAGGCAAAAAACGTAACGGTAAAGTAGGTACTGTACTTGGTTACCTAGGTCTTGAGCGTCACGAAGTAGAACAAGCTAACGCTGGCGACATCATTGCAATCACAGGTCTTGGTGAGCTGAAAATTTCAGACACTATCTGTGACGTAAACACTGTTGAAGCAATGGAACCTCTATCTGTTGATGAACCAACAGTAACAATGACGTTCCAAGTAAACACTTCTCCGTTCGCGGGTAAAGAAGGTAAGTTTGTAACTTCACGTAACATCCTTGAGCGTCTTGAAAAAGAATTGGTTCATAACGTTGCACTACGTGTTGAAGAAACTGAAAGTCCAGACCGTTTCCGCGTATCAGGCCGTGGTGAACTTCACCTTTCTATCCTGATCGAAAACATGCGTCGTGAAGGTTTCGAGCTAGCAGTATCTCGTCCAGAAGTAATCATCAAAGAAGAAGATGGTCAGAAAATGGAACCGTTCGAAACGGTTACTATCGATGTAGTTGAAGAGCACCAAGGTGCGATCATGGAAAGCATCGGTCTACGTAAGGGTGAGCTAACAGATATGGCACCAGATGGTAAAGGCCGTGTTCGCATGGACTTCATGATGCCTTCTCGTGGTCTTATCGGTTTCCAAACTGAATTCCTTACAATGACGTCTGGTTCTGGTCTTATTTACCACTCGTTCGATCACTACGGTCCTTACAAAGGCGGTATCATTGGTCAACGTAACAATGGTGTTCTAATCTCGAACGCGACTGGTAAAGCACTGACTTACGCATTGTTCTTCCTTCAAGCTCGTGGTCGTCTATTTACAGAGCACGCTGATGAAGTTTATGAAGGTCAAGTAATCGGTATTCACAACCGTTCAAACGACCTGACAGTAAACTGTCTGAAAGGTAAGCAACTAACGAACGTTCGTGCATCTGGTACTGATGAAGCACAAGTTCTTTCTCCACCGATCAAGCACACTCTAGAGCAAGCTCTTGAGTTTATCGATGAAGATGAACTAGTAGAAGTAACGCCACTAAACGTACGTATCCGTAAGAAGCTTCTTACTGAAAACGAACGTAAGCGTGCAGCACGTCCAGCTAAGGCTTAATTGCTAGTTGACTAGCTTCTAGCTATTCAAGCAATACGTTTTAGAATAAATAAGAAAGCCCCGAGTAGCCTAGCTGCTCGGGGCTTTTGTTTTATGTGGTGTTGGAGTAGATGCGGGTGAACGAGATGAGAGATTCGAAGGGCGTTCAAGTATTCGTCATCCTCAAGAGGGAGGAACGACCGAGTTGGGGATCTAGCTTTTGATAACTAAGTAACGCTCAACGAATTGAAGCCGCTTATCGACCGACATAAACGGCACTTCAACCACCTCGTAACCAAGCTCTTGGTAGACTGTTACTAAAGCGCGGTGAATCTCTAATGCCTCTTCAAACGGGTAAGGCCTCACATCATCCTGTACGTAAATCGATGCCTCAGGGCGACAGAACAGCACTTGGGGGTGATAACCTTGGCTCGCTTCTCGGTAGGTTGTGTTTATCTCTAGTTTCGCCTGAGCCAAATAGCCACAAATGTCTGGAATGGCGCGATCAAGAAAAGCAATTTGGTGCTGCTTCGCTTGCTCTTTCTGCTCATTCATCACTCCTAAACATAGCTGAGAAAATCCAGGAAGGTTTAACCAAGGTAAGATACCGTTCTCAAGTTGGCTCTGTTGTTCTATCAATTGGCGAGAGGATTCTGCAAATATTGGGTAACCCGCGTTACCCAAGGCATTGAGCAGTGTTGTCTTCCCGGCTCCGGGGCCGCCAGTAATAATGATTGGCTTCATCGTGTTCTGTCTCTGAAGCGTTATTTTTGGTTGAGTTGTGCTAAGAACTTATCCGACTCAGCTATCGCAGCATTCATCTGTGTTATCGCGTAGGCGATGTCTTTTTCTAAGCTCATAAACTCTCCCTGCAATGAACCAACGGCACTCGCATTGAGGTTGTGTTTGAGATAAAGCGTGTTGTCGCGAAGAGTGTTGAGTACCGGATCCATTTTCTTCTCAGCCCGTTTCATCGCTGAAAGCATGGTCTGGTAAGATGATTTGGTTTCACGCAGCTTTTTCTCACTTGAACGACGCAGTGAATCGCTGGTGTAAAGGTCCAACTCTCCCTGCCACTCTGCAAATAGCGCATCCGACACATCTTCAATCGCAGCAATGCGGTCACTGACATTTTGTGCGGCTTTCTCGCTGTCTTGGTATTTATCATTGATCTTGTTGTACATGTCTTCAAGGTCGCCACCACTGAAGTTAGTCAGGCTACTCAAGGCTTCAAGTGCGCTGGTAAACTCTTCCTGAGCATCCTGCTGTGACTCTTTCGCATCCTCCACTCTATCGACCATAATGTCACGCTTGTGGTAACCCACTTGCTCCATTGCGGAGTAATAAGCTGATTGGCATCCAGTAAGAGTAAAAATAGAGAGGACTATAACTATTAAATAAGGCATCCTAGTTTCCTATAGTTAAATGACGGAATATTAATTAGGACTATGAACGAGTTACCAGGGAGTTACAAGTTGAAGATAAAAAAGGCAGCTACAGGAAGCATCCAGTTTTCCCGCTATCTTCTTACGCGGATGACGCACGATAGAGTTAATGTGAATGCAGGGTACTTGGCGTACATTACTTTGCTCTCGATCGTACCGATGTTGACGGTTTTACTCTCTATTTTGTCGTCATTTTCAGTTTTTGCTGATGTTGGTTTAGTGATTCAAAACTTCGTTATTACCAACTTTGTTCCCGCTTCCGGGGATGCGGTGCATGGTGCTTTACTGGAGTTTGTTGCCAATACCGGCAAGATGACGGCGGTGGGTAGTGTGTTCTTATTCATTGCCGCTCTGATGCTGATCTCCAATATTGATAAAAACCTAAACTACATCTGGCGAGTAACGGAAAAGCGACGTGCTGTGTTGTCTTTTTCGATGTATTGGATGGTGCTAACTCTTGGGCCTATTTTGATCGGAGCGAGCATTGCTGCAACCTCGTATGTGACATCATTAAACTTGTTACAAAACGAAGTCGTGTCGAGTGCTTTTAATACCGTGATTCGCAAGCTCCCTTTGATTACCTCATTCTTTGCGTTTTTCGGTCTGTATCTGTTGGTTCCCAACAAAAAGATACACTTTTCTCATGCGGCAGCTGGGTCTCTAGTGGCGGCTCTGTTGTTCGAACTCAGCAAGAAAGGCTTTGCAGCTTACATTACTCAGTTTCCGTCTTACCAGTTGATTTATGGCGCATTAGCGGCGATTCCCATTCTTTTTGTTTGGGTCTATTTGTGCTGGTTGATTGTGTTAGTGGGTGCTGAAGTGACGGCCGCGTTGGGCGAGCAGGAACAGTGGAGTGACTCACAAGAAATGGTACACTCGTCGGATAAAGACAAAATTACAGAGCAAGGAAACAACAGTGATAGCACTGATCCAGAGAGTAAGTGAAGCTGCCGTCCGTGTTGATGGCGAAGTCGTGGGTGAGATTGAGCAAGGCTTATTAGTTCTGTTAGGTGTAGAAAAAGGTGATGATGAAGCCAAAGCCAAACGTTTGATGGAACGAGTGACTACTTATCGTGTCTTTGGAGATGAAGACGATAAAATGAATCTCAATGTAAAGCAGGTAGAAGGTAAGGTATTAGTGGTTTCTCAATTCACTCTGCCAGCTGACACCAAGAAAGGGACACGTGCTGGATTTTCTCGCGGTGCTCACCCAGAAGATGCAGAGCGTCTTTACAACTATTTCTCTGACCAATGTGAATCAGTGTTGCCAACGGAACGTGGCCGATTCGCAGCCGACATGAAAGTGTCTTTGGTTAATGATGGCCCAGTAACATTCTGGCTGCAGGTTTAGGCTTAAAGGAATAAGCATGTTTAAACTCATAACCCCGACCACCGAAAATCAACTGAACAAGTATTACCATTTTCGCTGGCAAATGCTCCGCGAACCTTGGCGAATGCCGGTCGGTTCAGAGCGCGATGAATATGACCCAATGAGTCACCATCGCATGATTGTTGATGGTCGAGGTCGCCCGATGGCGATTGGTCGTCTCTATATCACCCCAGATCTAGAGGGGCAGATTCGCTATATGGCGGTGAAGAACTCTCGCCAAAGCAAAGGCATGGGCTCACTTATCTTGGTTGCGCTAGAGTCACTGGCACGCCAAGAAGGAGCGAAGCGTTTGGTGTGTAATGCACGTGAAGATGCGATCTCATTCTATGAGAAGAATGAGTTTGAGCGTCGTGGTGAGATTAACGACCAACGTGGGCCTGTGCGTCACCAACAGATGGTAAAACCTCTTGATCCAATGGCTGATGTACTGCGCAAACCAGAATGGTGTAATGAGCTTCAACAGCGCTGGGAGCATCAGATCCCGATCAGTGACAAGATGGGCATCAAGATTAACCAATACACGGGTTATCAGTTCGAGTGTAGTGCTCAGTTGAATCCAAACCTTAACCCTCATAACACCATGTTTGCTGGCTCAGCCTTTACCTTGGCGACCTTAACCGGTTGGGGTATGACTTGGTTACTAATGAAGGAGCGTGGGTTGACTGGTGATATCGTACTAGCAGATAGTAATATTCGTTATCGTCATCCAGTTGAGCAAAACCCAGTGGCATCCACGTCATTGGATGGGATCAGTGGCGATTTAGATCGCCTCGCGTCAGGCAGAAAAGCTCGTATCATCATTCACGTGACCATTAACAGTGGCGACGTGGAGGCGGTTGAGTTTACGGGAACCTATATGCTGATCCCTGACTACAAAAAGAGATTATCAACGGACTCCAACGTAAGCGTATAGCTGACAATGGCTAGCAGATAAAGATACAGATAGAAGGCGCTACTCTTGTGGAGTGGCGCTTTTTTGTTGGCAGTCGTTAATCTCGGAATACTCAGCTTGGGTGAGCTTTCCTGATATTTGGTGGCATGGGTCGGATAGTGAAATAGAGAGAGTGTGTTGCTCTGCCTTTAGCAAGTCGAGCTCCCCAGAAATGTCGCCATTTAACGTTTGAATCCTTTGTTCGCCTTGCTCTGCTGCCGATGCACCAATAATGTGCGCTGGTTCGAGTGTGAAGCGTCCACGGTCAAAATTCGCATTGAGCTCTGGGATTTCAAATACGTTATCAGTCGATGTTTCAGAAAGCTTGTCATTAAAGGTCATCACACCTTGACGAACGCTACCAGTGAGTTGACCTGTTGTGGAATAGCCGAGCATTAATGAATCGCCGTATAAACCTGCAGCTTGAAGTTCAAACTCGCCATAACCGGTTGCGTCGAGCGGTAGTTCAAGTTGCTGTAATATGGGAGCTATCGGTAATCCATCGGCAGAAATATCTATGCTCCATGGCTTGCTGATTTGGTTAAAATCGAGTGTCGCATTGGCTTCAACATAGCCATGCTTTAGTGGCATAAACAGGCGTGTCAGCGTCCATTTTCCTTGCTCGCTATTCATCTCAACCACCGGCTGTGCGCTAATAATGTTTTGGTAGCTGGCATCATTCGCGCTGGCCATCAGCTTTCCTTGCCACAGACCTAGCTTTCTATCTTGTAGAAGTTGAACTTGATCCCCCTCGATATGTAATCCTGAGACCTGCCAGTAAGGCTTTTGTGCGAGTTGGATAAGTTGGCTGCGTTCTATGTTAATTCGGCTAATTTCGACATTCTGGAGCTGCGTGAGCCAAGGTATCAAGCGAATGGCGGGTGGAGGGCTATCTTGGCTTTCCGTAATCCACTTTATGCCTTGCAGGTCGAGCTGCGCTAATTGAATGCTGCTAGGGGTTACTTCGCCATTAAGTTGAACAGTGCCTTGTAGGAATTGAGTATAGAAATCTTCAATCAGAATCTGGTTCGTATCTAAATTGAGCTTGATACTTGGCTCTATGAACATGTCATCATCAATGGTCACTCCCTCTGCTTGCAGAGAGAAAATGGCTTTCTGTTGCTTCCACAGCTCAAAAGGCAGTTGGATATTTTCTAGTGAGGCATCAAAAGCTGCGAGGTGGCCGTCTTGCCACTCTACATCGCTACGCAGAATATCTAAGCTATTGATGTGATTGATCTGAATACCTGCCACATCCCATTCTTTGCTTAGTAGGCTCTGGGTCTGTTTCTGATTGAGTCGTAAGCCATCGACGGTCACATTCACCAACGACCAATTTTGCTGATACTGCTCTGCTTGACCAGAAATTTTGGCACCACGCCAGTCAAACGAAGCGCCATACAGGGTGCTATCACTTGGTTTAAGATCTAGATCAATCAACAGGTTATCGAACGCTTCGCCTTGCCAATACAGCTGTGAGGCAGAAAGTTGGGTTTTGCCATAGGGTAGTAGTGAGTTGCTGTCGTCCCATGTTGGATCTGAGATCTGAAGATCGATGCCTCGCGCGTTAAAGTCTGGGGTTGAAAAGTCGAGATTGTTGATGGCCAGCTGGTGGATCTTAATGCTTGGCTGGGTAAATAAAGAGGTGAACGTTTCTAGGTCGTCGGCTTCTAACTGTAGGCCACTGATTAAAAAGGATTCAAAGACCAGTTTGGCCTCCGTAATCGAGCTGGAGCTGAACCAAAGGTCAATCTTGTCGATATACAGCGGTGTTTGTTTTTCAGGTTGGCTTTGGGTAATGCCCATTAAGGTGATGTGATAAGGCGCCTGGTACTCAACATCTTCAATGAGCACACGTTGTTCAATCGCATGTTTGATAAAAAAGTTAGTAATATCCGTACGGTATTGGGTTTGTAGGCTTAATAGCAATGCTGCGATAGTTGCAACGGCGATAGCCAACGCAATGCCGAACACCATGAATACCTTTTTCATTCCCTGAAAGCCTTAAATTTCAATCGTCTCAAAACAGAGTGGAACAAAAAGGGACAAGCAGCAACAAAAAAGCCCCTCAAAAGAGGTAACACTGATCATTTAAGCATTTTCCTGATCAGTTGAACGATCCTACAGATGGTTAACAATACCCTTAAGCACTTTTGTTTAAGGGTATTTTTTTATGCTGTCACACTGGTTAATCGATGTTGACGATTTTGCTAATCCAGAATCTCTTTCTTTGTTCCAAAAAGACCTTCCGCTAGATTGGATAAACCAAGCTTTATCTGAAACGAACAAAGCGAGCATGCGCCGTAGAAAGTTACCTGCCGAACTTGTTGTATGGTTAGTCGTTGGTATTGGTCTATATCGAGATAGACCGATTACTGATGTACTCGATAAACTCGACCTCAAATTGTCTAATTCATTGGGTGAAACAATTGCACCTAGTGCAATTCCTCAGGCAAGAAAACGCCTCACCGCTAAGCCTTTAAAGTCATTATTCTCAATCACAGCAAAGCACTGGACACAGTCGGAAGATGCGGGTGATAAATGGAATGGTTTGAGCCTATTTTCAATCGATGGCACACAGTTTAGAACTCACGACAATCCAAGCTTAGCTGAGCATTATCAATATGTTTACTACCGAAAAGACAGGCACACTGAATATCCAATCGTTCGAATGTGCGCACTCACATCACTACGGAGTCGACTTATTCATGATGTGGCTTTTGGGGAAAGTTCTAAAGGTGAAATCAGCTATGCAAAAGATTTAATTTCATCAGCAGTCCCGAATTCATTGACCATTTTTGACCGTTGCTACTTGAGCGCAGAACTTATGCTTAACTGGCAACAAGAGCATGGGACAAGTCACTGGATGACGCCAATAAAGTCGAATGTGAAATATGAAACCATCGAGCAACTCGATGATGATGGGCGAGATCTGATTGTAGAGATGAAAGTCTCTCCACAAGCTAGAAAGCAAGACCCGAGCCTCCCGGAAACGTGGAAAGCTAGGCTGGCTCTATACCCCGATGATGGTGAACAACAACCCAATCATATACAAGGGCTGCTGACTTCTCTAACAGATAGAAAATACAGTTTAAAATCATTATTAGATGTGTACTTCGAAAGGTGGGAAATCGAGAATAGTTATGGCGAGATTAAGCATGACATGCTTGACGATGAAATTCTGCTCCGCAGTCAATCTGTAGAGGGTGTAGAGCAAGAGATATGGGGTATCCTTATCGCGTATAACTTAATCCGCCTGGAGATTAGCCGAATAGCAAAAGAGGCTGAAGTCTCACCACTTAGGATAAGCTTTACGATGGCACTTCGAGATATTCAAGATGAGCTAATGTGGTGTGCTATCGCCTCCCCAGGTTCGGTTCCCAAAAAGCTGCGAGCTATGAGAGAGCGAGTGAAACGTTATATTTTGCCCGAAAAACAAAAACGGCCCAAAGATAGGACCGTTCGTTTTAGTAAGACTCGCTACACTGTGCGATCTAAACACCTTAAATGATAGGTGTTGCCTCAAAAGAGGGGCTTGCTACAAAAATATCACTTTAAATTGGACGTTCGCTTTTGGCTAAGCCCGAGCAGATGGTTGTGTTAGTCCAGTTGAGGGCCTGCCGCAACCAGTGACTTACCTTCAGCGTTGTCTGTGTACTTATCAAAGTTGTTGATGAAGCGCTCTGCTAGATCTTTCGCTTTGCTTTCCCATTGCAGAGGGTCAGTGTATGTATCGCGTGGGTCAAGAATCGCTGGGTCAACATCGTGCAACGCTAGTGGTACTTCTAGGTTAAACATAGGGATAACCTTAGTCTCAGCTTGGTCGATTGAGCCATCTAGGATAGCGTCGATGATGCCACGAGTATCTTGGATTGAGATACGTTTGCCAGTGCCATTCCAACCGGTGTTCACTAGGTAAGCTTCAGCGCCAGCCGCTTCCATACGCTTCACAAGTACTTCAGCGTACTGAGTTGGGTGAAGAGTTAGGAATGCCGCACCGAATGCCGCAGAGAACGTTGGTGTTGGTTCAGTAATACCACGCTCAGTGCCCGCTAGTTTCGCAGTGAAGCCAGATAGGAAGTGGTACTTCGTTTGTTCTGGAGTCAGTTTAGAAACAGGTGGTAACACACCAAATGCATCCGCAGTCAGGAAGATAACCTTTTGAGCGTGACCGGCTTTTGATACTGGCTTAACGATGTTGTCGATATGGTGAATCGGGTAAGAAACACGAGTGTTCTCGGTTTTTGAGCCGTCATCAAAATCGATAGAACCATCGCCACGAACCGTTACGTTTTCTAGTAGCGCATCGCGACGGATTGCATTGTAGATTTCAGGTTCTGCTTCTTTAGATAGGCGAATGGTCTTGGCGTAACAACCACCTTCGAAATTGAAGATACCATCGTCATCCCAACCGTGCTCATCATCACCGATTAGCTCACGTTTAGGGTCGGTTGAAAGGGTTGTTTTACCTGTGCCTGATAGACCGAAGAAAATCGCCACATCGCCTTCTTCACCGACGTTAGCACTACAGTGCATTGAAGCAATGCCTTGCAGAGGAAGTAGGTAGTTCATCATTGCGAACATGCCTTTCTTCATCTCACCGCCGTACCAAGTACCACCGATGATTTGAACGCGTTCTGTTAGGTTGAAAGCAACGAAGTTTTCAGAGTTGAGACCCTGCTTTTCCCAGTTAGGGTTAGTTGTTTTAGCACCGTTCATTACCACGAAATCAGGTTCGAACGTTGCTAGCTCTTCGTCTGTTGGACGAATGAACATGTTCTTAACGAAGTGCGCTTGCCATGCTACTTCAGTGATAATACGTACACTTAAGCGCGTATCAGGGTTAGCACCACAGTAGCCGTCAATGACAAACAGGCGCTTGCCAGATAGCTGAGTTGTCACAAGCTCTTTAAGCTCACTCCATACTTCAGTTGTAATCGGTTTGTTGTCATTTTTGCCTTGATCTGACCACCACATGGTATCGCGCGTGGTGTCATCTTTAACAATGTACTTATCTTTTGGTGAGCGGCCAGTAAAGATACCAGTGTCAACCGCAACAGAGCCTAGTTCCGTTACTACGCCTTTTTCGTAGCCTTCCAAACCTGGCAGTGTCTCTTCAACGAATAACTGCTCGTAGCTAGGATTACGAAGAACTTCAGTAACGCCAGTCAGTCCGTGCTTAGTTAGATCAATTTGTGCAGCCTTAGTATGTTCCATAACGGTCATAGGTGCTCCTTGTAGGATATTTTGTAGGGATTTTGTATTAATTTTTTATTGTTATCTGCTCACCATGCTAGCAACGAGGCTCGGGGGAAACAGGGATATAGCTCAAAAAATATCCATATTAACCATGGGGTTTTAAGCGCCTCATCACATATTGGCCTGACTAGTCTATCCTGTACGCAAACCTTTGCGCTAGAGGAGAGAACATTATTAATTGATTAAAATTAAGAGGTGATTTTATTACGAGATGTTACGGAGTTTGCGCTATTTTGATCACAAAAAAGGCCAGCGTTGCGCTGACCTTTTTGGGGTAAATTACGTGTTTTTGGTACGCCGTAAATTAATGAACCGTATTGCTGCCTTTATCTGCCGCTTCTGCATACAGAGCATCAACATCATTCTTGTCGAACGAGTAGTTTGTGCCACAGTAATCGCAGTGAAGAGCAACGCTGCCTTCAGTGCTAAGAATGTCGTAGATCTCTTCTTGAGCGACAGTAATGATAGCGGCACCGCTTCGGTCACGTGAACAACCACAGAAGAATTCAACCGGTTGTGGTGTGAACAGTTGTACTTTCTCTTGGTTGTACAAACGGTAAAGCAGTTCGTTTGCTTCTAGAGTGAATAGCTCTTCATTTTTAACTGTGTCAGTTAGCTGCTCTAGGTGCTCGAAGTCGTCTGGCGTACCTGTGCCGTCTGGCATCACTTGTAGCAACATACCAGCAGCGTGTGCTTTACCTTCATGCTCGCCCGTGCGCAACCATAGACGTGTCTTTAGCTGTTCAGAGTTTGCGAAGTAACCTTCAAGGACTTCAGCTAAAGTGTCACCTTCAAGACCAACGATACCTTGGTAACGCTCACCTTTCTTAGGATCGATAGTGATCACTAGGTGACCTTTACCTATTAGATCGTGCAGGCCAGCGTCGTCGGCAATGTCACCATCAAAGCGAGCAACGCCACGGATCTTCTGATCGTTATCGCCATTGATAACAGCGAGAGATACAGGGCCATCACCTTGCAGTTGCATGGTGATAGAGCCTTCAAACTTTAGAGTCGCTGTTAGTAGCGTCGTTGAAACCAGTAGCTCACCCAACAGCTTTTGTACTGGCGCTGGGTATTCCTTGCTAGAAATAATCTGTTGGTATGCTTCGTCCATCTGTACCAATTCACCACGAACTGATAGGTCTTCAAATAGGTAGCGATTTAAAACATTACTTGTAGACATTGGGTTGGCCATTTGGCTATTCCTTCTAGCTTATTGAGTCTTGAACTTGATGATGTCACGACGTTGCTTTTTATCTGGGCGACGTTCTGGTGCTGGGCTATGAGCGTTCAGTTTACGTTGTGTTGCAAACTCTTCTCTCTTTGCCAAGCTCTCGGTGGTTTCTTCATAGAGGGTTTGAGCTATAGGAGCTCCACCACGATGGGCCGAGATTTTCTCGATTGTCACCGTCTTTTCTTCATTACCTTGGCGCAGGGTAATCACTGCTCCAAGTTCGACAATTTTACTTGGCTTGCTGCGCTGACCATTATAGTGGACTTTGCCACCATCGACCATATTGCGAGCAATAGACCGGGTTTTGTAAAAACGAGCTGCCCACAACCATTTATCGAGTCTGACAGCTTCATTAGTAGTTTTCATATAGGGCTGTGCCTTATTAAGTGAGAAATGAATGCGGTTTAACTGTAATGAACAGTGCGCAACATGCTTTTAATTACATTAAGTAGAAGCTTAAAGTGGAGGCGGTTGGCATTTTTTTCAAGTCATAATACAAAATAGCCATGTAATGCCGCTTTATAGATTTGCTATGATATAGTTCAGGATCTTATGCTTAAATAAGCTTGGTATCGAACGAATGAATAAAAAAGCTGAAAGTTTAATGATTTGCAGCATTTGTCGTCATGAAAAGGGGCAAGGAAAGTGAACTTTTTAGAGCTCAAGAATCGCGCAGGAAATTCTCCTGTGTTGAGCCGCTTATTAGAAAATGGATTTGTACTTCAGCAGAAACTAAGCCTAGCGATGTGTTGTATGTTGATTGCAGCTTCCGCATGGATTTTAGGACAGCTTGCATGGTTTATTGACCCTGCTGAGCAAGCCGTCGTGCCTTGGAAAGCAACAGCTTCATCGTCTTCTACTCCTCAATCGACCCTTGATATCTCTTCTTTGCAGCGGAGCAACCTTTTTGGTGCCTATAACCCAACCACGCCTGTTGTGGTTGAGCAGCAAGTTATCCAAGATGCACCAAAGACACGATTAAATCTAGTTTTGGTAGGTGCAGTCGCCAGTTCTAATCCAAAGCGGAGCTTAGCTGTGATTGCCAATCGCGGTACGCAGGCGACCTACGGAATTAATGAAGAGATAGAAGGCACTAGAGCTAAGCTTAAAGCCGTATTAGTCGATCGTGTGATTATTGATAACTCAGGTCGAGACGAAACCTTGATGCTTGAAGGTATTGAGTACAAGCGTTTAGCTGTCTCAGCCCCTGCGCCACCTCGCGCTTCTTCTTCGGTTCGTGGTAATAACCCTGTTTCAGCAGAACAGAAGCTAGATGAAATTAAAGCGAAGATAATGAAAGATCCGCAACAAATCTTCCAATATGTTCGACTGTCCCAGGTCAAGCGCGACGATAAAGTGATTGGTTATCGAGTGAGTCCAGGCAAAGATTCAGAACTTTTTAACTCAGTAGGGCTCCAAAACGGAGATATCGCGACTCAGTTAAATGGGCAAGACCTGACAGACCCCGCTGCTATGGGCAACATATTCCGTTCTATCTCAGAGCTGACAGAGCTAAATCTCGTCGTCGAGAGAGATGGTCAACAACATGAAGTGTTTATTGAATTTTAAAACTTTGCGTCTAACGAAGGACGAAAGTGTAGGAGAAGTACGTGAAGCATTGGTTTAAGAAAAGTGCATGGTTATTGGCAGGAAGCTTAATCTGCACACCCGCCGCCATCGCGAGTGATTTTAGTGCCAGCTTTAAAGGCACTGATATTCAAGAGTTTATTAATATTGTTGGTCGTAATCTAGAGAAGACGATCATCGTCGACCCTTCGGTGCGCGGAAAAATCGATGTACGCAGCTACGACGTACTCAATGAAGAGCAATATTACAGCTTCTTCTTAAACGTATTAGAAGTGTACGGCTACGCAGTCGTTGAAATGGACTCGGGTGTTCTTAAGATCATCAAAGCGAAAGATTCTAAAACCTCGGCAATCCCAGTTGTTGGCGACCGTGATTCGATCACAGGCGACAGCGTTGTGACACGTGTTGTGACGGTTCGTAATGTCTCGGTTCGTGAGCTATCTCCTCTGCTTCGTCAACTGAATGACAACGCGGGCGCGGGCAACGTGGTGCACTACGATCCTGCAAATATCATTCTAATTACTGGCCGTGCAGCCGTTGTTAATCGTTTAGCCGAGATCATCAAACGTGTAGACCAAGCGGGTGATAAAGAGATTGAGGTCGTTGAACTAAAGAATGCTTCCGCCGCGGAGATGGTGCGTATAGTCGATGCACTAAGTAAAACCACAGATGCTAAAAACACCCCTGCCTTCCTGCAGCCTAAATTAGTTGCCGATGAGCGTACCAATGCAATTCTTATCTCAGGCGACCCTAAAGTACGCAGTCGTTTAAGAAAGTTGATTGAACAGCTTGATGTTGAAATGGCGACTAAGGGTAACAACCAAGTTATCTACCTTAAATACGCAAAAGCGGAAGACTTAGTCGATGTGCTGAAAGGCGTGTCTGACAACCTGCAATCAGAGAAACAAACATCAACCAAAGGCAGTTCATCGCAGCGCAACCAAATGATGATTTCAGCTCATAGTGATACTAACTCGTTGGTGATTACCGCACAGCCAGACATCATGAACGCGCTGCAAGACGTGATCGCTCAACTCGATATCCGTCGTGCTCAAGTGTTGATTGAAGCCTTAATTGTTGAAATGGCAGAAGGTGATGGCGTTAACCTAGGTGTGCAGTGGGGCAACCTAGAAACGGGTGCCATGATTCAGTACAGCAATACTGGTGCATCGATTGGCGGTGTGATGGTGGGTCTAGAAGAAGCAAAAGATAAAACGGTTGATCGAGTTGTAACTCCAAGTGATGGATCGAAACCCTATACGGTGAAAGAGACGGAAAAGGGTGACTATTCAACGTTAGCATCTGCTCTTTCTGGCGTTAATGGTGCAGCAATGAGTGTGGTCATGGGTGACTGGACAGCGTTGATCAGTGCGGTAGCAACCGATTCAAACTCAAACATTCTGTCTTCTCCAAGTATCACTGTGATGGACAACGGCGAGGCTTCATTCATTGTGGGTGAAGAGGTGCCCGTTCTAACTGGTTCTAAAGCAGGTTCAAGCAACGATAATCCATTCCAAACGGTTGAACGTAAGGAAGTGGGCATCAAGCTTAAAGTGGTACCACAAATTAATGAAGGTGACTCGGTTCAGCTAAAAATAGAACAAGAAGTGTCGAACGTATTGGGTGCGAATGGTGCGGTTGATGTGCGTTTTGCAAAGCGTCAGCTAAATACGTCAGTGATTGTTCAAGACGGTCAAATGCTGGTGTTGGGTGGCTTGATTGACGAGCGCGCACTAGAGAGTGAATCTAAGGTACCGTTCTTGGGTGATATTCCAGTGCTTGGACACCTGTTCAAATCAACCAGTACTCAGGTTGAGAAAAAGAATTTAATGGTATTTATCAAGCCAACCATCATCCGTGATGGCATGACAGCAGATGGTATCACGCAGCGTAAATACAACTTTATTCGTGCTGAGCAACTGTACAAGGCTGAGCAAGGCTTGAAACTGATGGATAACGATAATATTCCAGTACTCCCTAAGTTTGGCGATAGTATGAATCATCCTGCTGAAATCCAAGCCTTCATCGATCAAATGGAAACAGAATAATGGCTGAATTGGTAGGGGCGGCACGTACTTATCAGCGCTTGCCGTTTAGCTTTGCGAATCGCTACAAGATGGTTTTGGAGTATCAGCACCCGGAGCGCGCGCCGGTACTTTATTATGTTGAACCTCTGAAATCGGCGGCGATCATTGAAGTGAGCCGTGTTGTGAAAAATGGCTTCACACCACAAGCGATAAGCGCAGACGAATTTGATAAAAAACTGACCGATGCTTATCAGCGTGACTCGTCGGAAGCTCGTCAGCTAATGGAAGACATTGGTGCCGACAACGATGACTTCTTCTCGTTAGCGGAAGAGCTGCCACAAGACGAAGATTTGCTTGAATCAGAAGACGACGCACCGATCATCAAGTTAATTAATGCGATGTTGGGTGAGGCGATTAAAGAAGGCGCTTCGGATATTCATATCGAAACCTTCGAAAAGTCACTGTCGATCCGTTTCCGTATTGATGGTGTGCTGCGCGATGTATTAGCACCAAGCCGTAAGTTGGCTCCGCTGTTGGTTTCGCGTGTCAAGGTTATGGCTAAGCTGGATATTGCGGAAAAACGCGTGCCACAAGACGGTCGTATTTCTCTACGTATCGGTGGCCGAGCGGTTGATGTGCGTGTATCTACCATGCCTTCTTCACACGGTGAACGTGTAGTAATGCGTCTGTTGGACAAAAACGCCACTCGCCTAGATCTACACAGTTTGGGTATGACGGCAGAGAACCACGAGAACTTTCGTAAACTTATTCAGCGCCCACACGGTATTATCTTGGTTACCGGTCCTACGGGTTCGGGTAAATCAACGACCTTGTACGCTGGCCTGCAAGAACTCAACAGTAACGAACGCAACATCCTTACCGTTGAAGATCCAATCGAATTTGATATTGATGGTATTGGTCAAACACAGGTAAACCCTAAGGTTGATATGACCTTTGCGCGCGGCTTACGTGCGATTCTTCGTCAAGACCCGGATGTGGTAATGATTGGTGAGATCCGTGATTTAGAGACTGCTGAGATCGCTGTTCAAGCCTCTTTGACGGGTCACTTAGTCATGTCGACTCTTCACACCAATACGGCAATCGGTGCGATCACGCGTCTGCGTGATATGGGCATTGAACCTTTCTTGATCTCTTCTTCTCTGCTGGGTGTTTTGGCTCAGCGCTTGGTTCGTACTCTGTGTAACGACTGTAAAGAACCTTACGAAGCCGATAAAGAACAGAAAAAGCTGTTTGGTATGAAGAAGAAAGAGAGCCTCACACTTTACCATGCAAAAGGTTGTGAAGAGTGTGGCCATAAAGGCTATCGAGGTCGTACCGGTATTCATGAGCTACTGATGATTGACGATTCGGTACAAGAGCTGATTCACAGTGAAGCTGGTGAGCAGGCGATTGAGAAAGCGATTCGTGGCACAACCCCAAGTATTCGAGATGATGGCTTGAGCAAAGTTCTGAAAGGGGTAACGTCCTTAGAAGAAGTGATGCGAGTGACTAAGGAAGTCTAGTATGGCGGCATTTGAATACAAAGCGCTGGATACCAAAGGTAAGAGCAAAAAGGGTTCGATTGAAGCGGATAATGCTCGTCAGGCTCGCCAACGTTTAAAAGAACAAGGTTTAATGCCGGTTGAGATGACCGAAGCTAAGGCGAAAAATGCGAAAGGTACTCAGCCTTCGACCAACTTTAAGCGTGGTATCAGTACGCCAGATCTTGCGTTGATTACTCGTCAAATATCCACGCTCGTTCAATCAGGCATGCCGCTAGAAGAGTGCTTGAAAGCGGTAGCTGAGCAGTCTGAAAAGCCACGTATTCGAACTATGCTATTGGCGGTTCGCTCTAAGGTTACCGAAGGCTACTCATTAGCCGATAGCCTGTCTGATTACCCGCATATCTTCGATGAGCTGTTTAGGGCCATGGTTGCGGCGGGTGAGAAGTCTGGTCACTTAGATGCGGTATTGGAGCGACTGGCCGATTATGCAGAAAATCGTCAGAAGATGCGCTCTAAGCTGCTACAAGCGATGATCTACCCTGTGGTGCTGGTGGTGTTTGCGGTGACGATTGTTTCGTTCCTGTTGGCAACCGTGGTACCTAAGATCGTCGAGCCTATTATCCAAATGGGCCAAGAGCTTCCTCAGTCGACACAATTTTTATTAGCCTCGAGTGAATTTATCCAGAATTGGGGCATCCAATTACTGTTGTTGATCATTGGTGTGATTGTGTTGATTAAGAGCGCGCTCAAAAAGCCGGGTATTCGCATGAGCTGGGATCGCAAACTATTGAGTATTCCGCTGATCGGCAAGATTGCGAAAGGGATCAATACCTCTCGTTTTGCACGAACACTCTCAATTTGTACCTCGAGTGCGATTCCAATCCTTGAAGGGATGAAGGTCGCGGTTGATGTGATGTCGAATCAACATGTGAAACAGCAAGTATTACAGGCTTCAGACAGTGTTAGAGAAGGCGCAAGCTTACGTAAAGCGTTGGATCAAACCAAACTCTTTCCACCGATGATGCTGCATATGATCGCCAGTGGTGAGCAGAGTGGTCAGTTGGAACAGATGCTGACAAGAGCGGCAGACAACCAAGATCAAAGCTTTGAGTCGACGGTCAATATCGCGTTAGGCATTTTCACCCCAGCGCTTATCGCGTTGATGGCCGGTTTGGTGCTGTTTATCGTGATGGCGACGCTGATGCCGATGCTTGAAATGAACAATTTAATGAGTGGATAACGTACTGCTCATCAGGCGTTAGTTTTTGGATTATCGAGAAGAAGGGCATTATTACCTTCAACTCGCTATCTGTAATTTGGAGAAAATAATGAAAAATAAAATGAAAAAACAGTCAGGCTTTACTCTATTGGAAGTGATGGTTGTTGTGGTTATTCTTGGTGTTTTAGCTAGCTTTGTTGTTCCTAACCTTTTGGGTAACAAAGAGAAGGCGGATCAACAGAAAGCCATCACGGATATCGTGGCGCTAGAGAACGCGCTAGATATGTACAAACTGGATAACAGTGTTTACCCAACAACGGATCAAGGCCTTGATGGATTGGTTTCTAAGCCAAGCAGTCCAGAGCCTCGTAACTACCGTGACGGTGGCTACATTAAGCGTCTGCCTAACGACCCATGGGGCAATGAGTACCAATACCTAAGCCCAGGTGATAACGGTACTATCGATATCTTTACGCTTGGTGCTGATGGCCAAGAAGGTGGTGAAGGTATCGCTGCGGATATCGGTAACTGGAACATGCAAGATTTCCAATAAGCTTCGGCTTATTGTTTTATAGGTTATTGAGCTTGATACGTTATTGATGGTAGGACGTAAACAGATGGAGTCTACAAGGTGAAAACTAAGCAAACACAGCCAGGTTTCACCTTGATTGAGATTCTTTTGGTGTTGGTATTACTGTCAGTAACGGCGGTCGCGGTGATCGCGACCATTCCGACCAATAGCAAAGATGTCGCTAAAAAATATGCTCAAAGCTTCTATCAACGAGTTCAATTACTCAATGAAGAGGCTATTTTGAGTGGCTTGGATTTTGGCGTTCGTGTCGATGAAAAAAAATCGACTTACGTTCTGATGGCGCTTAAGTCAGAAGGTTGGCAAGAAGTCGAATTTGAAAAAATCCCCTCTTCAACTGAATTACCGGAAGAACTCGCGTTGTCACTGACTTTAGGTGGTGGCGCATGGGAAGACGATGATCGTTTGTTCAATCCCGGAAGCTTGTTTGATGAAGATATGTTTGCGGATCTTGAAGAGGAAAAAAAGCCCAAGCCACCTCAGATATACATCTTGTCGAGTGCTGAAATGACGCCATTTGTATTATCGTTTTATCCAAATACCGGAGACACCATACAAGATGGTTGGCGTATTCGGGTGTTGGATAATGGTGTGATTCGACTGCTAGAGCCGGGAGAAGAAGATGAAGAGGAATAACCGTTCTCCTTATCGTTCTCGTGGTATGCCTCTTGGTTCTCGAGGAATGACTCTTAGTTCTCGAGGAATGACACTGCTTGAAGTATTAGTTGCGCTCGCTATCTTCGCTACGGCGGCGATCAGTGTGATTCGTGCTGTCACCCAACACATTAATACCCTTAGTTATCTAGAAGAAAAAACCTTCGCGGCGATGGTTGTTGATAACCAGATGGCCTTAGTCATGCTGCATCCTGAGAAGCTTAAAAAAGCGCAGGGCACGCAAGAGTTAGCGGGAAGAGAGTGGTTCTGGAAGGTGACTCCCATCGATACCAGCGATAATTTATTAAAGGCGTTTGATGTGAGTGCAGCAACCAGTAAGAAAGCTTCTCCAGTGGTCACGGTGCGCAGTTATGTGGTCAACTAAAAGCGTGTGGTTAAGTAAAATCGTGTCGTTAGCGAAGAGCAAGTCGCTAAGTAAAAGCATGTCGGCAAATAAGCATACGCCACGTAAACAAGGTATATCTTCAAAAGGGAGAGGCTTTACTTTAATCGAAGTTTTGGTCTCGATTGCCATTTTTTCCACGTTAAGCATGGCGGCTTATCAGGTGGTAAATCAGGTCCAACGAAGCAACGAACTCTCTATTGAGCGTAGTGCTCGTTTAAATCAACTGCAACGCAGTTTAGTCATTTTAGATAATGATTTTCGCCAGATGGCGGTACGACAATTTCGTACCAATGGTGAAGAAGCATCATCTAAGCTGATCCTAATGAAAGAGTATTTACTGGATTCCGACAGTGTTGGCATCATGTTTACTCGCCTTGGTTGGCACAACCCACAGCAGCAGTTCCCTCGCGGAGAAGTCACCAAAGTAGGCTACCGCATAAAAGAGGAAACGCTTGAGCGTGTATGGTGGCGTTACCCCGATACACCTGCCGGCCAACAAGGTGTGATTACTCCTCTGCTTGATGATGTTGAGAACCTGGAGTTCGAGTTTTATGACGGAAGCCGCTGGGGCAAAGAGTGGCAAACCGATAAATCACTGCCTAAAGCGGTGAGACTTAAGCTGACACTGAAAGATTACGGTGAGATAGAACGTGTTTATCTCACACCAAGTGGCGCCTTAGATCAGGTCGATGATTCTTCAAACAGTGACTCTTCAGGCAGTAATGAGGGGAATAATGATTCATCAAACTAATAAGCCTGCACTGACAAGGTCTGCTGTGGGGCGTAAACAGCGTGGTGTCGCGCTGATCATTATTCTGATGCTTTTGGCGATCATGGCAACCATAGCTGGCAGTATGTCGGAGCGTCTGTTTACGCAATTCAAACGCGTTGGCAATCAACTGAATTACCAACAGGCTTACTGGTATAGCATTGGTGTAGAAGCACTTGTCCAAGACGGTATTAGGCAAAGTTATAAAGATAGTGATACGGTGAACTTAAGCCAGCCATGGGCGTTAGAGGAGCAGGTATACCCATTGGATTATGGCCAAGTTAAAGGGCGTATCGTTGATGCGCAGGCTTGTTTCAATCTTAATGCGCTCGCTGGGATTACGACGACATCAAGTAACCAACCCCCTTATTTAGTGAAGGTTTGGCAAACCTTACTGGAAAACCAAGATGTGGAGCCTTATCAGGCTGAGGTTATCGCAAATTCAAGTTGGGAATTTCTGGACTCTGATACTCGAGCCACCTCTTCTGCGGGGGTAGAAGACAGCACTTATGAGGCGATGAAGCCAGCTTATTTGGCGGCGAATGGCTTAATAGCGGATGAATCGGAGCTGCGAGCCGTTTATCAGGTCTCTGGTGAAGCAATGGAAAAGGTACATCCATTTATTTGTGCTTTGCCCACTGATGATTTCCGATTAAACGTGAATACCATCTCGGAAAAGCAGGCATCTTTACTGGAAGCAATGTTTGCACCCGGTCTAAGTGAATCGGACGCCAAACAGCTGATAGACAAGCGCCCATTTGATGGCTGGGATTCGGTGGATGCGTTTATGGCTGAGCCTGCTATTGTTGGTGTGAGTGCTGAAGTCAGCAAACAAGCGAAAGCATATTTAACTGTAGATAGCGCCTATTTTGAGCTAGATGCAGAGGTATTAGTTGAGCAGTCTCGTGTACGTATACGAACGCTTTTCTATAGTAGTAATAGAGAAACAGTGACGGTAGTACGCCGTCGTTTTGGAGGAATCCGTGAGCGAGTTTCTGACCGTTCGACTGAGTAGCGAGCCACAAAGCCCAGTGCAGTGGTTGGTTTGGTCGACAAGCCAACAAGAAGTGATAGCAAGTGGTGAGCTGTCTAGCTGGGATCAGCTTGATGAGTTAACGCCTTACGCTGAAAAGCGTAGCTGTATCGCTTTATTGCCGGGAAATGAGTGCTTAATTAAGCGTGTTGAAATTCCGAAAGGTGCTGCTCGCCAGTTCGACTCTATGCTGCCATTTTTGTTAGAAGACGAAGTGGCACAAGATATCGAAGACTTACATCTAACCATTTTAGATAAAGATGCAACGCACGCTACTGTGTGTGGTGTAGATCGCGAATGGTTAAAACAAGCTTTAGACCAGTTTCGCAAAGCCAATATTATTTTCCGTAAGGTGCTGCCAGATACACTAGCCGTGCCTGTTGAAGAACAAGGCATCAGTGCATTGCAAATCGACCAGCATTGGCTATTGCGCCAAGGTCACTCTCAACGTCAAGGTAACTATCAAGCCGTATCAATCAGCGAAGCATGGTTGGCGATGTTTTTGCAAAGTGATTGGGTTGTAGCTGACGACGAAGAGCAACCTACGACTATCTTCAGCTATACCACAATGCCGAGCGATGATGTACAGCAGCAAAGCGGTATGGAATGGCAAGCAAAGCCTGCGGAATTGGTGATGTCCTTATTGAGCCAACAAGCGATCACAAGCGGCGTAAATTTACTGACGGGCACCTTTAAAACCAAATCTTCTTTCAGTAAATATTGGCGTGTATGGCAGAAGGTGGCGATTGCTGCTTGCTTGCTGGTGGCCGTGATTGTGACTCAACAAGTGTTGAAGGTGCAGCAATACGAAGCACAAGCACAAGCCTATCGCATGGAGAGTGAGCGTATCTTTAGAGCCGTTCTGCCAGGTAAACAACGAATTCCGACAGTAAGCTACCTTAAGCGTCAGATGAATGATGAAGCTAAGAAGTACGGTGGCTCAGACGATGGTGACTCCTTACTTGGTTGGTTAGCATTGCTGCCTGAAACGTTAGGACAAGTGAAATCGATCGAAGTCGAAAGCATTCGCTATGATGGCAATCGTTCTGAAGTTCGATTACAAGCTAAAAGCGCTGATTTTCAACATTTTGAGACGGCTAAAGTAAAACTTGAAGAGAAGTTTTCCGTTGAACAAGGGCCATTGAACCGTAATGGCGATGCCGTATTTGGCAGTTTTACCCTTAAACCCCGTCAGTAACTGCGCAAGGAGATCAGTGATGAGAAATATAATTGAACCACTCCAAGCGTGGTGGACTTCAATAAGTCAAAGAGAGCAACGATTAGTCGTTGGTTGCTCAATTTTATTGGTAGTAGGTATCGTTTATTGGGGGCTAATACAGCCCCTCAGTCAGCGAGCTGAACTGGCACAGAGTCGCATTCAAAGTGAAAAGCAACTACTGGCTTGGGTTACCAATAAAGCCAATGAGGTGGTTGAACTAAGAGGCAATGGTGGCATTAGTGCTAGTCAGCCTCTGAATCAATCCGTGCCTGCATCTATGCGTCGCTTCAAGATCGAATTGATACGAGTGCAACCACGTGGCGAGATGCTGCAAGTGTGGATTAAACCTTTGCCATTTAATCAATTTGTTGATTGGCTGACATACCTGAAAGAAAAGCAGGGTGTTGAGGTTGAGTTTATGGATATTGATCGCTCTGATAGCCTTGGGGTTATTGACGTCAACCGACTACAGTTTAAATGAGGTTAATGTGAAACGCGGTTTATCTTTTAAGTATGGTTTGTTATTTAGCAGCATCTTTATCGTTTTTTTCTCGGTAAGTTTGTTGCTGCACTTGCCGGCTTCTTTTGTTCTCAAACATGCGCCCGTTGTACGAGGTTTAAGCATTGAAGGTGTTGAGGGCACGGTTTGGCAAGGTCGCGCTAACAATATTGCGTGGCAGCGTGTCAATTACGGCTCAGTGCAGTGGGACTTCCAGTTCTCTAAGCTATTCCAAGCCAAAGCAGAACTTGCGGTTCGCTTTGGACGTAACAGCGACATGAACTTATCTGGTAAAGGGCTTGTCGGGTATAGCATGAGCGGTGCTTACGCGGAAAACTTAGTGGCATCAATGCCAGCTAGTAACGTGATGAAGTATGCGCCAGCGATACCTGTGCCAGTGTCTATTGCAGGACAAGTTGAACTGACTATCAAACATGCGGTTCATGCTCAACCTTGGTGCCAATCGGGTGAAGGTACGCTTGCTTGGTCTGGCGCTGCGGTTGATTCTCCGGTTGGCTCGTTAGATTTTGGCCCTGTGATTGCTGACATCAGTTGTGAAAACAGCACTGTTTCAGCGAAAGGTAATCAGAAGAGTGCTCAAGTTGATAGTGAGTTTTCTGCGAGCGTAACGCCAAATCAAAGCTACACCTCGGCCGCATGGTTTAAACCGGGCGCTGAATTCCCACCTGCGATGCAGAGTCAGCTTAAGTGGTTGGACAACCCTGATAGCCAAGGTAAATACCAATTTACTTATCAAGGCCGTTTTTAGCTAAATAGCTAAGGGTTACTAAACGACGAAATATAAATAAAACGGGCACCTCAGTGAGGTGCCCGTTTTATTTGTTCTGAGAATCTAGAGGATATCTGACGGTTAAAGAGAGCAAGTAAGCCTAGTCTTTACCTTGCAAGATTTCTGCCCACGGTAAGTCAGCATCACCAAGTACAATGAAGTTCGGGTTCTCAAGCGTCTCTCTTTCATTGTACGAAAGCGGCTCTAACTGGGTACTTAAGATACGTCCGCCAGCTTCTTCAACAATGCACTGGGTTGCTGCGGTATCCCACTCTCCGGTTGGTCCAATACGTAGATAACAATCGACAGCTCCTTCTGCGACTAAACATGCCTTAAGCGCAGCAGAGCCAAGAGGAACTAAGTCGTAGTTCCAAGCAGAGCTCATACGGTTAGTGATTCGATTGATGTCTTGGCGACGGCTGATTGCCATCGCGATCGATTGGTTTGGTAGCTCGTGACGGTGCGTTTTGATTTTAACGCTGTCATTAAGGTCTGGAATTTTCCAAGCGCCTTTACCACTGTAAGCGTAATAGCTCACACCTGAAACCGGTGCGTACACGACGCCCATTACCGGCTTGTTGTGTTCGATTAGGGCAATGATTGTCGCGAAATCGCCACTTCGTGCGATGAACTCCTGTGTACCGTCCAGCGGGTCAACCAACCAGTAGCGATCCCATTGAGAACGTTGCTCTAGGCTGATATCAGCGGCTTCTTCCGATAACACCGGAATATCAGGTGTCAGTTCGCTAAGTTTTTTCGAGATCAGTTTATGAGCGGCGAGATCAGCACTAGTGACGGGCGTATCATCACTCTTGGTAAACTCTTCGTAATCTTTTTTCTCGTAGATCTCTAAGATCAGTTGCCCAGCAGAGCGAGCAATCTCAATGACAGAGGGCAGCAGGTGAGACAAATCTTTTGTTATTGGCATAAATATTCTCTTACTCTTCGAGTGATTCTGACTGTTTTAATTATTGTTTAATACGCGAAGGGCTAATAGTAGGGCGGTAATACTGCGAGCCTCACAGAAGTCGAGATGCGTTAACAGTTCTTCGGCTTGAGCAAGTGGCCAACGTACGATGTCTAGAGGCTCTGGTTCATCACCTTCTAGTTTCTCTGGGTAGAGCTCTTCTGCGATAAACAGCGTCATTTTGCTAGAGAAATAAGAGGGTGCAAGGATCACTTCTTTTAGAGGAGTAAGCTTGTTGGCACCAAAGCCAATCTCTTCTTTTAGTTCACGAACGGCGGCTTCATTTGGTTGTTCGCCTGGATCAATTAGACCTTTTGGGAAGCCGAGTTCATAGCGCTCTGTACCCGCAGCGTATTCACGTACTAACAGAATATCGCCTTGTTCAGTAATCGGAACCATCATGACTGCGTTTCGGCCGCTGGGCTTCATACGTTCGTAAGTGCGCTCTTCACCGTTTGAAAAGCGTAAATCGAGAGACTCGATCGAGAACAGTTTTGATTGAGCGACAGTTTGCTGAGCCAAAATTTCTGGTTTGGTCCTTTTTGTCATTGCGCTCACTCCTTAACTCATTGGAATTCTTTCTTATAAAGTCATTCTAATATAGGGGAAATGACGGTGAGTTCCTAGATCCCAGCTTTCATATCCTAGAATTATTGGAGCAGGAACCGATTGCGATCACTTGAATACCTTACTGCAAATGGTAACGCCTCACTATTGTTGGTATTGAACGGGAAATATACGGTTCAGGAGTGCTTCTGCTGTTTTAAACACAAAAAAAGGTTGATGCTTGCGCATCAACCTTTTGATTGAATCTTTAACTATCTACTGGCTAAGACTATATGAGTGCTTAGTCGTAGGAGCACTTAGTTGTAAAGTGCCTAGTAGTAAACATGATTAGTAGTAAGAGTGCTCACCGCGATCGTGTTCAGTTGCATCACGAACTGCTGTCAATTCACCTTCGAATTGTTGAAGAAGTTCTTTCTCGATGCCTTCTTTTAGCGTTACATCAACCATTGAGCAACCGTTACAACCACCGCCGAATGCAACGATAGCAGCACCTTCTTCAGTGATCTCTACTAGGCTAACGTGACCGCCGTGGCCAGCAAGCTGTGGGTTCACTTGGGTTTGGATTGCATACTCAACACGCTCTATCAGAGTTGCGTCGTCTGATACTTTACGCATTTTAGCGTTTGGTGCTTTAAGCGTTAGTTGAGAGCCCATTTTGTCAGTCACGAAGTCAATCTCAGCTTCGTCTAGGAATGGCAGGCTTAACTCATCTACGTATGCAGAGAATGCTTCGAAAGACAGTTTTGTATCAGACGCTTCGATAGCATCTGTTGGGCAGTAAGAAACACCACACTCAGCGTTTTGTGTGCCTGGGTTTACCACGAACACACGAATGTTTGTACCTTCAGGCTGCTGTGACAGCAGATTGGCAAAGTGAGTTTGAGCTGTTTCTGTAATAGTAATATTTGACACGACGAATACCTGAGTAGATTTGTAGGTTATTAGCGCCATTCTACTCCTGTCAGACTTGTAATTCAGCCCTTTTTTGTTGGATTGCTGTACAAGTATCGATTCACAGCTTCTATCCAGAGGGCTCAGGAGTGCGGCAGATGCAGTAAATATCAATCCTTTTCACACCTACTTCAAGTAGTAATTGGCATAATTGATACACTGTACTGCCTGTGGTTACAACATCATCAATTATCGCGACGTGAGAAGGGATAGCTCCTTGAAAGTCTTGTTTTCGAAGCGTAAAAGCACTCTTTAGATTGTGTAATCGTGCGGATTTAGTTAGCCCTTGCTGAGAAGCCGTTGGGCGAATTCGACGGAACAGCACCTCATCTTTAACGCCAAGTTCTCGAGCTGTGTAATTAGCAAGTAACTGACTTTGATTAAAGCCACGATGAATATATCGACGCCAATGCAAAGGGACACTGGTGATCAGCGGAGCAGGGTGCTCGATACGTGAAGCCAATAACTTTGACAGATCGCGTGCAAACCAAAACTTATCGGCGTACTTCATTTGCTGAATGTAACCTGCGGTTGGAAAGCTGTAGTCCCCAACACAATAGAGACGATGCCAAGGTGGAGGCTGTGATAAACATTGCCCGCACTGATCTACTGTGATCAGTGTTTTTAAGCCACATCGTTGGCAGCGAGGAACTGGATCAAAGAGTTTGAGACAAGAATTACACCATCTAGGGTGAGTATCGCTGTGCGACTTATCTAGCTTACACAGGTCGCATTGAGGTGTGACCAGACGTGGTGTGTGTTTTTGTAGCCAATCGGATAACATAGCTCGTGATGCTTTTGGGTTATGGTGTTCCTTTTACTCACAATACTGAAAAGCGCGGATTATCGCTGATGGAAAAAGTAGGGAATATCGAGAATGAGTGACACGTTATATTGGCATGTTTCTGGGCAAGGGCCTGATTTAGTGTTGGTTCACGGCTGGGGAATGAACGGTGCGGTATGGCAACAAACCGTTGATGCATTACAAGCTGATTTTCGAGTGCATGTTGTCGATTTACCAGGGTATGGACACAGCGCGCACTGCCACGCTCAAGATCTTGAAGAGATAGCTCAGCAACTATTGGCCGACGCGCCCAAGCAAGCGATTTGGGTTGGTTGGTCACTCGGAGGTTTGGTCGCGACGCACATGGCGTTGCATCACTCAGATTACGTAAGCAAATTGGTGACTGTTGCCAGTTCTCCTAAATTCGCCGCTGCAAAAGAACCCGTGTTATGGCGAGGCATTCAGCCAAACGTATTAAGTGCATTTACCGAACAGCTGGTTGAAGATTTCCAAACCACTATCGAACGCTTTATGGCACTGCAAGCCATGGGCAGCCCTTCTGCAAGGCAAGATGTAAAACAACTCAAGCAAGCGGTACTGTCTCGTCCGCTTCCGAATCCTGATTCTTTATTGGCCGGCTTAAAGATGCTGTCTGATGTTGACTTGCGTGAACAACTGCCGCAGATCTCTGTGCCTATGCTGCGTTTATACGGTCGATTAGATGGATTGGTGCCAATCAAGGTTGCAAAAGATTTGGGCAATGCTCTGCCTCATACTGAGCAATACATCTTCACGCAGTCTTCACATGCGCCGTTTATGACAGAAGCCGATGCCTTTTGCAGTGAACTAGTTAGCTTCGCGCAAAAATAATCACTAAATTTATTGCTGGATTGGTCGATATATAACCTAACCAACGTGTTGCATGATACTCAGACCTAACTCTCTCATGAGTTGATTGCGGTAAGTTGGGCTATGCCTGTTGTGCTGACTCAGTACGACAACGTTATGGCAACAGTGATGGGCGATTCTTGAGGAGAGTTCGCGATGATTGTGTCACCTGCAACTGCAGTAAGTGTGCCACTAATCGCCCCGTCCGTTAATGTGCAAACAGAGCAAGTTGCGCGTGATAATAGAGTCCGAGAACCTGTTGCTCCCGCAGTAGCATTGGCGAGAACCAATGCAGAGCGTAAGGTAAAATCAGACGATAAACGAAGGCAGCAGTCGGCTTGGGATCCTTCAGACCATCCAGGTTATGAAATGGAGAACGAGTCAGAGGCCAATTCGGTTAGCCATGAAAAGCCACAAGATCCTTTTGACAGGCTGTTCAGCTTATTGGCTCTGAGAACATACAGTGCTGATCAAGGAAAGGGCTATACCATGCGTTTCCGCCTGCCAAAGCATGTTTTAGATGCGGCGATTCAGGAGGGACAGATGGAGAAACGACGTAAGGTCATAAAATATCATTATGGTCATGCTGTTGCGCCTCATGCCCCATCTGAAATGTTAGTAGTGCTATGAATCGAAAATTCATGATTCAACTAAATTTCGATGTCTTTTTTGAACACATAATAAAAAAACCTGCATACCCTAAGGGATGCAGGTTTTCTGTTTTAAGCACATCCGTTTTGCAGACGAGCTAACGGATTACTTTTTCGCTTTAGCGAAGGCTGCTGCGAAAGCACCGCCCATTGCAGCGTTTTGTTGCGGCTCCTCACGACGGCGTTGTCCACCTTGTGAGTTTTGATTTGGTCGGCTTTGCGTACGAGGCGCACTTGAACGTTGCGCTCGGTTGTCTTGGCCTGGTTCATCTTTCATACGCATGCTTAGTGCGATACGTTTACGCTGAACATCCACTTCCATGATCTTCACTTTCACGATATCACCCGCTTTCACCACTTCTCGTGGGTCAGAGACAAAGCGATCGGTCAGCGCTGAAATGTGTACCAAGCCGTCTTGGTGAACACCAATATCGACGAACGCACCGAAGTTAGCCACGTTTGAAACCACGCCTTCTAAGATCATGCCAGGTTCCAAGTCAGACATGCTATTTACGCCATCGGCGAACGTTGCCGTCTTGAACTCAGGACGAGGATCTCGACCCGGTTTATCCAGTTCTTTGATGATGTCGGTTACCGTCGGTACACCGAAGTTCTCATTGGTGTAATCAACCGCATGTAAACCACGTAAGAAATCTGTGTTACCCACCAGAGATTTGATGTCTTTGTGGTTTTTCTCGGCGATGGTTTTCACCAATGGGTAAGCTTCTGGGTGAACCGATGATGCATCTAGCGGGTTCTTACCATCCATAATACGTAGGAAGCCAGCACACTGTTCAAAGGCTTTTGGCCCCAAACGAGCGACTTTCTTCAGCGTAGTACGCGCTTCGAAGCGACCATTCTCATCACGGAAATCCACGATGTTTTGAGCTATGGTGCTAGAAAGACCAGCGACACGAGTTAGAAGCGCAGCAGAAGCGGTATTCACATCAACACCAACGGCGTTTACACAGTCTTCGACAATCGCATCTAGGCGCTTAGCAAGCATGGTTTGGCTAACGTCGTGTTGGTATTGGCCCACACCGATCGATTTAGGGTCAATCTTCACAAGCTCTGCCAGTGGATCTTGTAGACGACGCGCAATAGACACCGCACCACGAATCGATACATCCATGTTCGGGAATTCTTTTGCCGCTAGCTCAGAAGCAGAATAAACCGATGCGCCCGCTTCGCTAACAATGATTTTCTGTGCTGTTAGGTTGCCACGCTTAATCACATCAGCCACGAAGCTGTCTGTTTCGCGTGAAGCCGTACCATTACCAATCGCAATCAAATCAACATTGAACTGACGAACCATCTGCTCAACAACGTGTGCAGATTTGTCGTATTGCTTTTGAGGTGGGTGAGGGTAAATGGTCTCTGTTGCCAGAACCTTACCGGTTGAATCCACCACGGCGATTTTCGAACCAGTACGTAAACCCGGATCCAAACCTAGGGTTGCACGAGGGCCAGCAGGCGCCGCCATTAGCAAGTCTTTAAGGTTGGTTGCGAACACTTCAATCGCTTCGATTTCACCGCGTTCTTTCATCGCGCCCATCAACTCAGTTTCCATGTGCATAGAAACCTTGATACGCCATGCCCAACTAATCACTTGCTTACGCCATGCATCTGCAGGAGCGCTGCTCAGGGTAATACCATAGTGATCAGAGATGATGTTTTCGCAGTATGAACCACGGACGCCTTCTTCTTGTTCTGGGTCTGCATTCATTGCCAACGTTAGGAAGCCTTCATTACGGCCACGCAACATGGCAAGCGCACGGTGAGAAGGGACTTTATTGAGTGTTTCGTTGTGTTCAAAATAGTCTTTGAACTTCTCGCCAGCTTGCTCTTTGCCTGCCACGACACGTGAAACGAGCTCAGAGTTACGTGTTAGATGTTGGCGAATCTTTTCAAGTAGGTTTGCGTCTTCTGCAATACGCTCCATCACGATTGCACGTGCTCCATCGAGTGCGGCTTTAGTATCAGCAATGCCTTTATCGCTGCTGATGAAGTTAGCGGCTTCGGTTTCAGGATCGTGCTGTGGTTCATTCCAAAGTGTATCGGCAAGTGGTTCTAAGCCTGCTTCGATTGCGATTTGACCTTTGGTACGACGCTTTGGTTTGTATGGCAGGTATAGATCTTCTAGGCGAGTCTTACTGTCGGCTTGAGTGATATCACGCTCCAGTTCTGGCGTGAGCTTGCCTTGGTCTTGAATCGATTTTAGGATCGTTTGGCGACGATCGTCTAGCTCGCGAAGGTATGAAAGGCGACTATCAAGGTTACGTAGTTGGGTATCGTCTAAGCCACCCGTGACTTCTTTACGGTAGCGGGCAATAAAGGGAACGGTATTACCGTCGTCAATTAGGTTTACTGCGGCGGTGACTTGCTCTGAACGAACATTCAGTTCTTCAGCAATCAGTCGACAGATAGCTTGGCTCATCCGATGAATCTCTTATTTAATATCATGACAAATACATGGGGGTGAGCGTACGCTTTTTCTAGCTTTGACTGTGTAATTATCCTGTCAGAAGTCCAATTTCCGTTTCTGATACCCACTTTGTGCGAGATCTCTCACACGTGGTGTGCGACTAAGTCACTTTAAATCGATGAAATCGTCTTAAAATAAACCTAAGTTACTGATTTTATTTGTTTGTGTGTTTGTGGGCGTATTTCTCACCTGAAATGTTTTTTGGGACTGTCTAGGAAACTTGCCCAAATACCGTAATATTTAACTTGTCGACAGGGAGTTGGCAGGAACAGGAAAAAGCCTAACGGACTAGGTATCTTCAGGATGAAGATTTGATTACTTAGGATGAGTGGTCAGCAAGGAAGTGATAATCTCTGGATGAGATTCGCCAGTCAGGATGACAGGCTAGAATGGACACCGCTAGGATGGCGATGAACAAAAAGGAAATTGGTTAAAGGATTTAGCCACTATCAAGGACAGATGCAGGGAGCACCTTATCTCGAAGAGATAAACAGTAGCCGGATTGCTGCGATAGAGACTTAACCCCGTCAGGCGAAAGCCTAGCGGGGTTTTCTTTTATCTGGCGTTTGGGTTTGCTTGAACACTCAGCTCATCGCTAAGTGTTTATTAGGTTTGATTATTCGTCGTCTGCGTAGTGAATCGAATTGATAAACCATTCTTTTATGCCTTCCGGGGTCTTCACCTCGAACTCATCGTCGACTTCCTTTTTAAGTAAAGCTCTAGCCATAGGTGAGTCGATAGAGATATAGCCTTTGGCATCGCCGTAGATCTCTTCAGGTCCTACAATGCGAAACTTCTTAATTTCCCCATCATCATTCTCAATTTCGACCCAAGCACCGAAAAATACCTTACCTTCCTGTTGTGGCGAGTAATCCACGATAGTGACATCTGGTAGGAATTTGCGTAGGAAACGCACTCGGCGATCAATCTGACGAAGCAAACGCTTATTGAAGGTGTAATCTGCGTTTTCTGAACGATCTCCAAGGCTTGCAGCCCAAGTGACTATCTTAGTGATTTCAGGACGCTTCTCGTGCCATAAGTGGTCATGTTCTGCTTTGAGCTTGTTATAACCTTCGCGGGTGATAAGTTTGGTTTTCATAAATCTGACTTAATGAAATGATGATCTAAGATAGAATATATAGAAAGGCAACATACGTTAACAATTATTTAGGCGACTTTTCCCTCAATGATGTTACATTTTTAATGTATTGAACTCATTAGACTGTGCCCAAAAGCTTATAACCCAATAAGCGATTAATAGGTGGAACCATTACATGCAAGAAAACTACAAAATTTTAGTGGTCGATGACGATGCTCGTTTACGTGCACTGCTAGAACGCTATCTGTCAGAGCAAGGCTTTCAAGTGCGTAGCGTGGCAAACAGTGAGCAGATGGACCGCCTGTTAACCCGTGAAAACTTTCACTTGATGGTATTGGATTTAATGTTGCCGGGCGAAGACGGTCTTTCTATCTGTCGTCGTCTAAGAAACGCAAACAACTCGCTACCAATCCTGATGCTGACCGCAAAAGGTGACGAAGTGGATCGCATCGTGGGTTTGGAAGTGGGTGCTGATGATTACCTGCCAAAACCATTTAACCCACGTGAACTGCTTGCTCGTATCAAAGCGGTAATGCGTCGCCAAGTGATTGAAGCACCGGGCGCGCCAAGCACAGAAGAGTCTGTGGTTGAGTTTGGTGAGTTCCGCCTAAACCTAGGTACACGTGAAATGTTCCGCGGTGAAGAGCCTATGCCTCTTACCTCAGGTGAATTTGCGGTTCTGAAGTCACTGGTCACTAACGCTCGTGAGCCAATGTCTCGCGATAAGCTGATGAACATGGCGCGTGGCCGTGAGTATTCAGCGATGGAACGTTCTATCGATGTTCAGATTTCGCGTTTGCGTCGTCTAGTAGAAGAAGATCCAAGTAAACCTCGTTATATCCAAACGGTGTGGGGCTTGGGTTATGTATTCGTTCCAGATGGCAAAGCTGTGTAATCTAGCTTTGCTCGTTCTGTGATTCAGAATTTCTTATTTACGGGTCATCTCATTAATATGCGATGGCCCGTTTTGTATTCAGCACAATGAGAGATACCAATCGTAGTAAATAACTGCTCATCCTAGCTTGTTAAAACGCTCGATAACTTCGTTAGAAATTTTGATTGTAAAATAACTACTTATCAAAAATTGCAGCCTTGTTCTCAAGCCTTTTTTCGGCGCTATTTATGATCATTTACTTACTGTGATTGGTATTACAGCTATAGTTCCCACTATATCCCTTTATCACCCCTCACTTTAGGTCTTCTATGCGCATACGTAGCTCCTTTACTCAGTCGATAGTGCTCTTCTTAACCCTGTTGGTTGCGAGCCAAATTTTTTCGTATTACGCGGTGTTCAATTATGCATTGATGCCGAGTTTGCAGCAGTTTAATAAGATTTTGGCTCACGAACTAAACCTAGTATTGGACCAAGGCAGTGATATCGAGATTGATGCGCCACTGCGTCAGCGTGTACTTGAGCAACTTGGAGTAACGGTTCATGCCAAGGACAGTGAAGCGTCGGGCGAGTACTACCATGCGGTCGCGATAGACCTGATGAGTGAGGAGATGACCAAAGAGCTCGGCTCTGAAACCGAAGTGCGATTGGTTTTGGGCAAAGAAAGTTACGTGTTGTGGATGGACATTGCGCAGTTGCCTAACTCCTTGATTCGTATTCCCCTGTCTGAGCTACAAGAAGAAGACTTTGCGCCTCTATTTCGTAACAGCCTGATCATGGCGTTGTTGATTGTTGCTGGTGGGTGGCTGTTTATCCGCTTGCAAAATCGGCCGTTGATAGCCCTAGAGAAAGCCGCGCAAGGTGTTGGGCGAGGTGATATTCCACCGCCCTTACCAGTACAAGGTGCACAAGAGATTCGCTCGGTAACTCGAGCCTTTAATCAGATGTCGAAAGGCATTCAAGAACTCGAAGAAGATAGAGCCCTACTCATGGCGGGTATCAGCCATGATCTGCGTACACCACTCACGCGTATTCGCTTGGCGACTGAGATGATGTCGCCAGAAGACAGTTATCTAGCGGAAGGGATCATCAGTGATACTGAAGAGTGCAATGAGATCATCAGTCAGTTTATGGATTACCTAAAACCTGTGGACCGAGACTCATTCCAGGCGGTATTTGTCGATGATATTGCGCGCGAGGTCTCTAGCTCTGAAGGAGGCTATGAGGTTCAGATTGAAACCGATATTCCAGAAACCATGAAACCTGCGTTGGGCAACCCGATTGCGATGAAACGTGCAGTGAGTAACTTGGTGGTGAACGCGCTGCGCTATGGTAATGGTTGGGTCAAGGTATCGACCGGTATGACTGCAGACAATAAGTTAGCTTGGGTGACGGTAGAAGATAATGGTCCAGGCATCCCACAAGACCAAGTCGGTAAGTTGTTTGAACCCTTCACCCGTGGTGATACAGCTCGTGGCAGTGAAGGGACTGGTCTAGGCTTGGCAATTGTGAAACGCATCGTCAGCCAGCATCAAGGTGCGGTGGTGGTGAATAACCGCAGTGAAGGTGGTTTGAAAGCGCAGATCAGTTTCCCGGTAAAGCCTTAGCTATCATCGGTCTGTATTATGGCAACGGGTTCGGTTCGGGGAACGATTAAGAGATCCTCGACTCGGTCATTCTTCCCTCTCGAGGAATCTCGCTCTTGCTTGATGAAAGTAACGCACATTAAAAAGGCTTCCTTGAGGGACTGTCTCTTATACACAAATCCCTAAGCCACGCTTGGGGATTTTTTTTGAACTATTTTTAGGTTTCATGATCTGATCATCTAAGCAATGACAAGGATGATTATCATGACCTATATAGAGCCAACCCTTTGGGCACAAAAACAGTTCGGTCAAGCCCACCTTAATGACCCTAGACGCACTCAAAGACTCGTTGCTCTCGCAGCCTCACTGGCCGAGCAGCCTGGCGTACCCGTCTCGAAACTCATTATCTCCCCTGCTGAAATGGAAGGGGCTTATCGCTTCATCCGTAATGAGCAAATCAAAGCAGAAGATATCGCAGAAGCGGGTTTTTATGTCACCGCACAAGAAGCATTAGAGCAACAAACACTTCTTGCCTTAGAAGACACCACTTCTCTCAGTTACTCCCATCGCAGCATTCGAGATGAACTCGGGCACTCCAATCAAGGCAATCGACATCGCGCCATGTTCGTACACTCAACCTTACTTTTTGCTCCCGACACTCAATCTGTTATTGGTTTAATTGAACAACAGCGCTGGACTCGTGATATAGAAAAGCGAGGTCAAAGGCACCAGCATGCGACTCGACCATACAAAGAGAAAGAAAGTTATAAGTGGGAACAAGCCTCTCGCCATGTCGCTGAGCGACTTGGCGATAAAATTTCGGATGTCATTTCTGTGTGCGATAGAGAAGCCGACCTATTTGAATACCTCACTTACAAGCGAGAGCAACAACAAAGGTTCCTCGTTCGCTCAATGCAAAGCCGCTGTATTGAAGAGCATGATAATCGTCTTTATAGCTATGCCTCTACCCTGTTATCAGCCGGAGAGAAAGTGCTCGAAATACCGCAAAAAGGCGGTCGTAAAGCTCGCAAGGCTCATTTAGATATCAAATATGCCCCCGTGACACTCAAGTCTCCTGCTAACAAGAAAGAGTTCGATAACATTCCGCTTTACTACGTGGGATGTATAGAACAAGGAGAGAGTGGTAATAAGCTCGCATGGCACTTACTGACTTCAGAGCCGATAACGAGCAAGGAAGAGGCACTCAAAATCGTCAGTTATTATGAGCGGCGCTGGCTAATAGAAGATTTTCATAAAGTCTGGAAAAGTGAAGGGACTGAAGTTGAGCAACTGAGAATGCAAAGTAAGGATAACTTAGAAAGGCTCAGCGTCGTTTTGGCTTTTATCGCGACTCGGTTACTCCAGTTGAGGTTTATGAATGAATCAGACGAGTTATCTAAGAGCAGTTGTGAGCAGGTATTAAAAGGCAAAGCGTGGAAGTTAATGTGGCTCAAGTTGGAGAGCAAAAAACTACCGAAAGAAGCGCCTAATATATCATGGGCTTACAACGGTATTGCTCGGTTAGGTGGTTGGAAGAATACCAAGCGAACAGGTCGCGCTTCTATAAAGACGTTATGGCAAGGATGGCTTAGGTTACAAACCATCCTTGAAGGGTATGAACTCGCTAAGTCTCTTGATTAACCAGACTTGTGATCAAGAGACAGTCCTTGAGGGAAGCCTTTTTACGTTTTGGATGACGTTAGTTTTGCTAATTAAGCCTTAGAGTAAACATCGCGTTCACCCAACCAGCGGTTGATGATTGCCTTGGCGTTGTCTGGGTAGCTATCGTGGATATGACGCGCGATACGCTGCACTTCAGGTATCAAACGCTGGTCACGAACTAAGTCGGCAATCTTGAAGTCAGCCAAGCCTGTTTGTTTGGTACCAAGCAATTCACCGGGGCCACGAATCTCTAAATCTCTTTGAGCTATCACAAAGCCATCGTTACTTTCACGAAGTACCCCTAATCGCTTCTGAGCGGTTTTAGACAGCGGAGAGTGATACAGCAGTACACAATGGCTCGCGACTGAACCACGGCCAACACGGCCACGCAGTTGGTGGAGTTGCGCTAGACCAAGACGCTCTGGGTTCTCGATGATCATTAAGCTCGAATTCGGTACATCCACACCGACTTCAATCACGGTTGTAGCAACTAACAGGTGCAGCTTGTTCTCTTTGAACTCTCGCATCACCGCTTGTTTCTCGGCGGGTTTCATACGGCCATGGACTAAACCAATTTTTACGTCAGGCAGTTTGCGTTGCAGCTCTTCTGCTGTATCCGCTGCAGCTTGAGCTTCCAGTACTTCCGATTCATCAATCAGCGTACATACCCAGTAGGCTTGCTTGCCTTCATTGAGACACGCATTTTTCACACGTTCAACAATGTCATCGCGCTTGGTATCAGGAATCGCTACGGTTTGAATTGGGGTTCGTCCCGGTGGCAGTTCATCAATAATCGAAGTTTCGAGGTCGGCATAGGCCGTCATTGCTAACGTTCGTGGGATTGGAGTGGCGGTCATGACTAACTGATGGGGGTAGTAGCCTTGCTTTGCGCCTTTCTCACGCAGTTCTAATCGCTGGTGGACGCCAAATCGGTGTTGCTCATCAATGATCACTAAACCAAGGTTTTTGAACTCGACATGTTCTTGAAACAAGGCATGTGTGCCGACGATCATCTGAGCTTCGCCGCTGACAATACGTGCTAGCTCTGTTTCGCGAGCTTTGCCTTTGAGTTTGCCCGCTAGCCAGCCGACTTGAATGCCCATCGCTTCAAACCAATTGGCAAAGTTGATCGCGTGCTGCTCTGCCAATAGCTCGGTTGGTGCCATCAGTGCCACTTGCTGACCATGTTCGAGTGCGCGAACGGCTGCCAGTGCGGCGACTAAGGTTTTACCTGAACCTACATCACCCTGTACTAAACGCATCATAGGGTGTGGCTTTTCAAGGTCAGCTTCGATCTCTTTGGTTACTCGTGCTTGTGCGTTGGTTGGCGAGAATGGCAGCTGAGCTAACAGTTTATCTTTGAGGGTGTTCACCGGAGGAAAAGGCATTGCCTTGTCTTGCTGCCCTTTGCTACGAACAGACAACATCGACAGGTTTTGAGCCAGTAACTCTTCCATAATCAGGCGCAGTTGCGCAGGGTGTTTTCCTTCATCAAACAGCTCTAGGTCAATGCCCGGGGGCGGCCTGTGAATGGTATGCAGTGCTTGTGCGAGGGTAATTTGGTGGTCGTATAGACCAGACGGTAGCAGCTCATTGACGGCTGCTTTATCGATTAACTCTAGAGCTTGGTCTGTGAGGTTACGTAGCGTGACTTGTCTTAGCCCTTCAGTGGTTGGATACACCGGAGTCAGGTTGGCTTCAACGTCTGGTTGTTGCCTAGGAGCAAAGAATTTGTAATCCGGATGGACAATCTCAAGCCCCATATTGCCGCGCTTGATCTCACCATAAGCATGCACTTGTTTGCCTTCGGCAAAGTTATTCTTCATTCCTGCAGTAAAGTTGAAAAAGCGCAGAGTAATCGTGCCGTTACCGTCGCTGATCTTTACTGCGAGCATCTTACGTTTACCGAAAATGGTATCAACATGCATCACCTTGCCTTGCACAGCAGCCCACAGCCCGGCATGCAGCTTTACGATGGGATAGATACGAGTTCTATCTTCATAGCGCAAAGGCAGATGAAATAACAGGTCTTGTACATTGTTAAGCCCAACCTTTTCCAGTTTCTCTGCGACTTTTGCGCCGACTCCAGATAAAGAGTTGAGAGGGATAGCAGATAAAAGCTGTGACATAACAAGGCTCATAAACGTAAGAGAGATAATCTATTCAAGCATTTTACTGGATTTTTGTACAGGCATGAATAGCATGAAGCTAGGGGAACTCTAGAATCGCAGCCACAAAAAAATCCCCTTAAGCGATAAAACATTAAGGGGATTTCAATTCTTAGCAAAGTTGCCAATAAATTCGAACGTTAGTTCTTACGACGTCTTACTTTGAGCGCGTGTGGCATCACACGTAGCTTCTTCATAATGCTCGCTAAATGAACACGATCTTTCGTGGTCAACAAGATAGTCACTGTGTACAAGCGTCCGTCACGTTCTTCGGTTGAAATACCGTGAATGTTCGAGCCGGTTTTCGAGATAACGTTAGTTAGCTCAGCCAGCGCACCTTGATGGTTCTGTAATTCGACCTGAAGTTCAGCAGTGAACTCTTGGTTGTAATCGTCAGACCATTCAACCGCCATGTATTTATCCGGTTCTTTCTGGTAACCACGAACGTTTGGACACGTTTCACGGTGCACCACAAGACCACGACCTGGAGATACATGAGCAATAATGTGATCATCTGGAATCGGGTGACAACAGTTGGCGAACGTCAGTAATAGGCCTTCAGCACCACGGATAGGTAATTTCTTCCTAGGCGTATCGCTGTTGTTTGCCACTTCAGTCAGTTCGTCAGCATCGCCCAATAAACGACGAGCAATAACGATACTCATCAGCTCACCAAGACCAATCGATGCTAGCAAGTCTTCAATGTTATCGAGACGTAGATCAGACAATACATGTTCGATATTCTCTTGACCGACATCGGCAATAGAGTGTTCACCAAGTGCATGGTTCAGTAGGCGACGGCCAAGGGTAATCGACTCTTCACGACGCATCGTTTTCAGGACCTGACGGATCTTCGTACGCGCACGTGAGGTCACTACGTAGTTGAGCCATGCTGCATTCGGACGTGCGCCCGGAGCACTGATGATCTCAATAGTTTGGCCATTCTTCAGCGATTTGCTGAGTGGGTAAGGGTTCATGTCTACACGAGCACCGACACACATGTTGCCGACGTCGGTATGTACCGCGTAAGCAAAATCGACTGCTGTTGCGCCTGCTGGAAGTTCGACAATACGACCTTTCGGCGTGAATACGAAGATCTCATCTGGGAACAGATCAGATTTAACATTTTCAATGAATTCGAATGAGTTACCTGCGCTTTGTTGCAGCTCAAGTAAGCTCTGCATCCAACGTTGTGCTTTAACCTGTGCGGTTGTCCCGTTGCTACTGCGTGAGCCATTACCTTTGTACGACCAGTGCGCCGCGACACCTTTATCTGCCATTTGCTCCATATCTTCAGTACGGATTTGGACCTCAACTGGCACCCCGTGAGGGCCGATCATTGACGTGTGCAGAGATTGGTAGCCGTTGGCTTTTGGTACCGCAATATAGTCTTTCATTCGGCCAGGACGAGGCTTGTACAGGCTGTGAGCCTGACCAAGTACGCGATAACAAGTATCTGGGGTATCAACCACTACGCGGAAAGCGTAGATGTCCATAATGGTGTGGAAGCGCTGCTCTTTGGTTTTCATCTTGTTATAGATGGAGAACAGATTCTTCTCACGACCAAGTACGCGAGCAGGTAAACCGACTTCTTCAAGGCGGCCTTCGATTTCGCTATGGATACGTTGGATCATCTCCTTACGGTTACCACGCGCAGCTTTCACTACGTTTTTCAGGACGCGATAACGGTTAGGATAAAGGGCTTCGAAGCCCAACTCTTCTAGTTCTGTCTTGATGTTATGAATACCAAGACGATGAGCTAGCGGAGAATAAATCTCTAGGGTTTCACGAGCAATACGACGCTTCTTATCAGGACGAAGTGCCCCAAGCGTACGCATGTTGTGAGTACGGTCAGCTAATTTGATCAAGATAACGCGGATGTCTTGCACCATCGCGAGAACCATCTTACGGAAGTTCTCTGCTTGCGCTTCTTTGCGATCACGAAATTTAAGCTTATCCAGCTTAGATACACCATCAACCAGTTCAGCAACGGTATTGCCGAATTGAGCTTCTAGCTCCTCTTTTGTAACTTCAGTGTCTTCAATTACATCGTGGAGTAGGGCTGCTTGCAGAGTTTCGATATCCAGACGCATTTCTGCCAGGATTCTTGAAACAGCTACAGGGTGAATAATGTATGGTTCACCCGTTGAACGGGTTTGCCCTTCATGGGCGTCTCTCGCTACCACATAAGATTGACGCAGAGCCTCAACTTGAGGCTCTGTTAGGTATTCTTGGGCAACGTCTTTGAGGCTATCGAATAGATACAAATTAAAGGCCCGGAAGGTTAATTAGTTCGAATGACGTTGATTCTATCAGCGAATATGAGCTATCGAGTGTGAGCGATGCTGCTTACTGCTGCAAGCTCAGCCGCTTCTTGCTCTTGTTGCTCTTGACGCTCACGAGCATCTAGTACGTCTTTAGTGATAAGACCTTCTTCGATTTCGCGAAGAGCGATAACCGTTGGCTTATCGTTTTCTTCAGGCACTAGTGAATCTTTGCCGCCAGTTTGCATTTGACGTGCGCGGCGAGCCGCAATAAGAACTAGGTCGAAACGGTTGCCAACTTTTTCAACAGCGTCTTGAACAGTTACGCGTGCCATGAGGACTCCAAATAGTAATTAACTAATAAATTTTTGATGACGAGAAAGTATACAAGTTTAACTAGAGACTTTCTAGTTCACCGTATACTTATCTCAATGGAAAATCTAGGGGATCTAGATTATTCCGCCAATAAAGCAGTAAGCATGCCGCTGTATTTCGCTGCTTGCTTATCTTCTTTTAAGCGCTCCGCACGAATGATAGCTCTGAAGTCCATTAGGGCTGCATCAAAGTCATCATTCACGATCACATAATCGTATTCTGCATAGTGAGAAATCTCAGATTTTGCTTCGCTCATGCGTTTTGCAATAACTTCGTCGCTGTCTTGACCGCGAACATTCAAACGACGCTCTAGCTCGCCATTTGATGGTGGAAGAATGAAGACACTCTTCGCTTGAGGCATTTGTTCACGGATCTGACGAGCACCTTGCCAGTCGATATCTAGGAATACATCGATACCGCGGTCTAGGTTTTCTTCAATCCAAACGCGTGAAGTACCGTAGTAGTTGCCGAAAACTTCAGCGTACTCTAGGAATTCACCTTTATTAATAAGGTCTTCAAAATGATGCTTCTCTACGAAGTGGTAGTGAACACCATTTTCTTCACCAGGGCGCATACCGCGAGTGGTGTGTGAAACAGATACCTTCATTGCGTAGGTTGGATTGGTTTCTAGCATTGCTGAGATCAAGCTCGACTTACCTGCGCCACTAGGTGCAGATACGATGTAAAGAGTACCTTTGCCCATCTGTATATTTCCACTGTTGGTTGGATTGAGTGAGGGCGATAAACCGACACTATAAAAGATAGCACTGACTCTAATTTTTGTTCCGATGGTTGCATCTAAAAAGGGATAACAAGTAAAACTAATAGAGACAACTGGTGAAAATTAGGTCAGAAAAATGGAGGCGAAGAGTAGCATATTTAGATGATTGAGAACAACTGGCTTGATCGTTATTTATTCTCAAATGATCCTTTGTCTGATCTTCCTATAAATGTAATGACTGATCATGTTCAGTTTTTTATGTGATCTGAACAAAATTTGTTGAAGTTTTAATATCAACCCTTACAATCCGCGCAAACGATTAAATGCTGTATATGTTTGATGAAATGGATCAAATGTTTCTACTACCGAGCCTACCTTGGTGACTACAGTTTTTAGTGTAGAGATCCCTCTATTCTCACAGCATTTGAATCTCAAATTTCTTAATTCAATACATAGGTTTTGTTGTGAATACCGACTCCACCCTGAAAGCCCAGAAGACATCTGGCTCACTTGACACCCTGTTCAAACTCTCAGAGAGAAAGACCACGATCAGCACTGAGCTATACGCAGGTTTTATTACCTTCTTAGCGATGAGTTATATCTTGGCGGTTAACCCAGCAATTTTGGGTGGCATTCCGGGAATGGACAAAGGTGCAGTCTTTACGGCGACCGCTCTTTCTGCTGCTATTGCAACGCTTATCATGGGCATTTGGGGTAACTATCCAGTCATGCTAGCACCTGGCATGAGCATGAATGGCTTCTTCAAAGGTTTATTGTTAAGTGGTTCAGTGGCGGTACTTTGGAATGAAGCATTATTTGGCATCTTCCTATCGGGTATTCTTTATCTTGCCTTCTCATTGACTAATATCCGTAAGTCGATGATTGAATCGATTCCTGAAGATTTGAAGCTGGCGATTACTGTGTCTCTCGGCTTGTTCATTGCTTTCTTAGGCCTTAAGAATGCGGGTATCATCGTTTCTAATCCGTTCGTACTGGTTGGTTTAGGTGACATTTCCGATCCAAAAGTGATCATCGCTTATGTGAGTATCTTCATTGCATTGGGCTGTATGGTTCGTGACATCAAGCTAGCAACATTCATCTCATTCGTTTCTGCTATCGTGTTGACCATTCTTGCTGATGTATTCATGGGCACATCAAACGCGCCAATCCCTGACCAATTCGTTTCAATGCCACCAAGTATGGCAGGCAGCTTTGGCGCTATCTTTGACTTCTCAGCTTTTACGCCTGAGAAAATGTTCGATTTGTTGTTCATCGTACTTATCTTCTTGATTGTCGATTTCTTCGATGGATTGAGCACGATTGTGGGTGTTGGCCGTGATGCAGGTATCATCGACAAAGACGGTAAAGTGCCGAATGCAAAATCGGCGCTAGTGGCTGATGCGGGCGGTACTGTGATTGGTTCAATTCTAGGTACCACATCGATTACTGCTTTCTCTGAATCGGGTATTGCCTCTTCTCAAGGTGCGAAAACAGGTTTAGCGGCAGTCATGGTGGCTGGCCTATTCCTAGTGTCTCTATTCCTATACCCAATCTTCTCTATCTTCTCAGCGGCAATGGTCGCGCCTGCGATGGTTGTGGTAGGCATCTACATGGTGGGTCGTCTTGGTCAGATTAACTGGGAAAAGAAAGAGTCACGCATTGCAGCTTTCTTCACCATCATGTTCACAGTGCTAAGCTTCTCACCAGCGAACGGTATGGCGATGGGTTTCATCAGCTACGCATTCACAATGGTTGTTGCAGGTAAGCGCAAAGAAGTGCACCCATTGATCTACGGCCTGTGTGTGGTGTTCTTAACGTATCTGATTCTGTTGTAAGGTTAGTCCGCCACTAGGAAGTTGATAAGTAAAAAACAAGTCGATGGCTCTGCAGTGAATGTGGGGCCATTTTTGTATTCGTCGCTTCTCTAGAGCGCATGCTAATGTAGAGACTGGATTAATTATTTTTTGAAGAGTGACTATGCCTTCTCACTTACCTAAATCTTTTAGTAAGCCGTTTTTAAAAGTATTTCACATTATGGAAGCGGTATTACTGGTAGCGATCACGCTCGCGACCTTGTTTGCGATGGTCGAAGAGTTCATGCATGTTTTTGCTGAACGTCGAGTGCAATTGACCGATATTCTACTGATGTTCATCTATTTAGAAGTGTTGGCGATGGTTCAGCAGTTTGTGATGAACGGTAAGATCCCGGTTCGATATCCGATTTACATCGCGATGATGGCGATTGCTCGTTACATTACTCTGGGCATGAAAGAGTTGGATGCAGTACTCATCGTTTGGTTGTCTGTTGCAGCGTTTATCTTAGCAGCAGCAACACTTTTGATTCGAGTAGGGCACCATTACTGGCCATATGTGGATCTTCGAACCAAGCAGCCGGATGAGTAATTCAATTAACTGAAATATGATGATCTAAAAAATTCGCCCAGCACTGCTGGGCGAATTCATTTAGTAACATACTAACCTGATAAGCAGTGTTAGAAGTTATAGATCAGTGCGATTTCAACACGGGAAATGTCATCACTGCTACTGCCGACTACGTCACGTGTGTAGTCGCTATCTAATGCGTAGTACATATTTAACTCAGACTTTAAGTTGCCTGTGATGTAATTATGGAATTGCAGATAGAACTGGGTGTAAGCGTATTTTTCGTCAGACTCTGCACCAAATAATACATCTTGGTTGAGTGTGTAGATTGCATCATCTGTGTTGGCACGCCATGTCGACATAAAGCCAGCGATGATGGATTGTTTCGGCTGATACTCAATCACAGTGTAAGAACCGACCTGCATTGCGTTACCGTAAGCGCCATCATGCGCGAAACCCAGTGGGTCACCTGTCCACAAAGGGTTAAACGTGTTCACTTTGTCGCTGTTTTTATCTGAACCTGATGCGTAATGTAGGTTCAGACCTAAGCGATAGTTCCAGTCTGCTTTCCAGTTGTAGTTCAAATCGGCATAAGCCATGTAGGCTGAGATATCTTTACCTGCATGATCACCAAATTGATAAACACCGTCGAGCATGTAACCAACCCCTTCACTCACAAAGTCATGGGCATGTAAGCCTAAAACTTGAATGTCGACGTCACCGTCTGGTGCATTAACAAAGCTTTCATTGGTGAGTTTATTACTCATTATGTAGGCTTGCATTGCCCCGAAGTCAGTTCTCCAATTAGCGAATAAGCCGGTCGATTTTTTGCCATTGGTTTTATCATCCCAGTTGTCACCGAAGCTGCCATCTTTGTAGAGAGGGAATACTTCCTCGCCGTAGTATGCGTCAAAATTGATGCCTGCTACGCTGTATTTTGCGCTGGCTGCATTCCAACTTGATTGAACTGGCGTTGGTTCACGGTTCATCATTTGCCATTCATTTAAGTATATTTCTTGGCGACCAAGGCGGGTACTTAGGTATTGCTCACCGTCATCGAGTAATTTGAATTCGGTAAACAACTGGTGGAAGTCAGTACCGGCATCGTCTATTGGACCCGGACTATCGAGGTTAGTGTAATTGGTTCGAATTTCACCAAATACACGCATCCAGTCTTGGTAAGTCACATCGGTGGAGAATTGCATGCGAGTACGCAGTTCATTTTTCTTGCGGTTTTCTCCGTCGTACATGTGATTCCAACGGTTATCGACTGCGGCTTTTACATTGCCGCTAAATGAGACTTTCCAGTCACCACTGTCATCAATATCCAAGCGTTTGAGTTTTTCTGAAAAGCTTTTTTGACTTTCGTCTAGACCATCGACATAGCTCCAGTCCTCATTGGCTCTATCTCCCCAGAAGACGATAGGGTTGCGCTCAGACCAGCTTGATGTTGTATTTTCGTTTGCGTGTAGGACGCCAGAAACACAAAGAGCAAGTAAAGTAACTGCATGTTTTGTCATTGCTTTCATTTTTATATTTCCCATATTTCAGGTGCACGAATCCCTTCCTGTGACTTGTAGTCACAGGAGGAATTGTCAGTTATTGGTTTCTATAGATTCGTAACAGTAGGGTTACGGAAGTTGCGCTTAGCTAAGAGTCGACACCAAGGGCTTCTTTGATACCAGAGGCAATCGTAATAACGTTGGCTCCATATATCACTTGAATGCCTTTATTCATTCTGACGACACCAATTGCGTTGAGCTGTTGTTTCCAAACTTTATCGCTTGCCGTTAGTGATTCGTCATGCAGCGAAACACGCAGTCGAGTTGCACAGTTTGTCACGTTCTCAATGTTGTCAGCTCCACCCAGTGCCTTAATGATTTCAACAGGCAGTCCTTTTGAGGTCTGCTCCTTTTTCTTTTTAAAGTCTTCTTTTGAATACAGGGCGATATCACCATCTTCTTCTTCGCGACCTGGAGTTTTTGAATCAAACTTCAGGATGAAGAACTTGAATGTGTAGAAGTAAATCGCGAAGTATAGTGGGATAATCCACAATAGAGCCCAAGCATGAACCTTTTCAGGTTGTAGTAGGTTAGGCACCATAAATAGCAGCTGATTACCGTGAATTGAAACACCCATCATTTCGGTGATCACATAAGCAAGACCATTTAGCGGAACATGCACTGCAAAGAATAGGAATGGTTGGACGAATAGGAAGGTATATTCTAGTGGCTCGGTAATACCGATAACAGCAGCCGTAAATACCGCAGGCACCATGATAGCGGCTACCTTCTTACGATTGGCTGTTTTTGCTGTTACGTACATTGCATAAGCAGCACCCGTCAAGCCACCAATTTGGATTGGAATACGACCGCTGGTAAAGTTATGTGTAATGTAGCTCGTTGCCTCTGGTGAACTCATTTGGCCATTCATGATGTTACGAACACCTTCGTAAACAACACCATCAATCTCCATTACGCCACCAACACGAGTGTATTCAATAGGGAAGGCGATAAGGTGATGTAAGCCAAATGGCAATAAGCCTTTGTCAAATACGCCAAATAGGAAAGAGCCAAAAATACCTGAGCTAGTAATCAAGGTAGTGATGGACTGCAGTGCCCCAGCGATCGGTGGCCAAGCGTAGTAAACAAACAGCGCGATAGGCATGATAGCGAAGTAAGCAAAAATCACTACGGCACGAGGGCCTGAGAAGAAGCTCAAGAGTGCAGGCATTTCGAATTTGTAGTAACGGTTGTGGATCCAAGCCGTAATACAACCAACAAGAATACCGCTAAAGATCCCCATGTTGTAAGCGAAGATACCTAAAGACTCACCCCATAAAGAGTTGAAGTTTTGCGCTGCTACTTTGTCGTAGCCAGCATCATTCATTAATGACGCAACGCTTGTAGTTTCTTGAGTCCATCCGTGAAATGCAGCGATCGATCCGATAGCGACGTTGAAACACATGAACATGGTAAAGCCAGTGAAGGCTGCCCAACCTTTTTCAGATTTCGCCAGCGCGAACGCTAGACCAATCGCAAAGAAAGGCGGTAGATTGCGCATGACCATCAAGCCAAGATCTAACATCAGCTTAAAGAATGCCCAAATAACAGAGTCGGTAGCAGACATTTGGTTTACAACACCAGCGCCCACACCAATAAATATACCTGCGATAACCAGTACGATGATGGATACCATCATACCTCCAGCAAGTGCTTGAACCTTATCTCTCATAATTTACTCCTAAAGTGATATGAGAACTTTCACGTATATTGTTATTGCTCTTTTTAATGACTCGAGGCTGAGCCTTTCATTGGGCTCATGGACACGAGTCACATCACCAGGAAAAGTAGGTCCGAATGCCACACCATTGTTTAGCGCGCGCGCGTAAGAAGCTGCACCTTTGCTAAAGCATTGAGCGTCCATTTTGGTAACTTCGGAATAAGCTTTTCCCATTGCTTGGATAAGTTCACTTTCGGGTGAGAGGTAAGATAGAGGTAAGTACTGGTGTTCAATCAATCTCACTCCGTATTGTTGGGATACATACTGGAGTTGGGTACGAGCTTGATCGATAGTCAGTCCTTTAGGAAACCGAAAATCAAAATCCAAGTTGTAGCCATGTTGATTCAAATTGAGGGAGGAGACACAGCATGTAGTCGACCCCATTTCATTATCTTGGTGTGCTAGCCCTAATTTCGAAGCATCATTGGAATCACTAAAACACGCGTCTAGTAAATCAATTAAATTTCGAGAGTTAGTGTCTAACCCTTCAACATGTCGCATGTGACGAACAAACTGATCCATACAGTTATCGACCTTATGCGGGTTGCGAGATTTCTCCCACGGCGTTGACAACTCAACGCAGTACAACTCCTTTTGTTGGTGGTTATCACTTTGTGCCACATTGGCAAGAGTGACCGTTGCTGAAGCTTCAAATGTTGCTGCTACTTCAGCCGCTTTTTCTCCTGTCAGATAAATCGATAATTGATAGCAGGTGGATGTTCTGTCACGCTCACTTTCAATGCTTACGATCTGACAAGTTCCTAGGTCATTGTGAGTTGGGAATTCTCGTTGTAATGACGCATACAGGATACCTTTTTCTCCATTAACGATTGGGAAGTCGCCATCTGGAGAGAAACCATAATCCGGTTGAGGGTTATGATTAAAATAATGTTCTACACATTCCCAAGTTGTCTCTTCTGCGCCGCCGATGATCACTCTTATTTTTTTGTCGAGTGTTACATCAAGCGCTTTAAACATCTTGAGAATATACAGACTGGCCATTAACGGGCCTTTGTTGTCGGTAACGCCTCGTCCTAATAAGTCATCACCGTGTTGGTGCATCTCAAATGCAGGTGTCAACCACGCGTTTAAATCACCAGCTTCGACTACGTCAACATGATGTAATATGCCTATTTCTTGTGAGCCTTCGCCATAGCTGATGTCCAAGGCATAACCATCATGATCACGGACTTCAAACCCTTCTCGTTTCGCCCAATTAATTAGAAAATTGAATGCGTTTCTAATTGGTAAACCAAAAGGAGCACTAGGTGAACAGCTACTGATATCACGTACAGACGGAATAGCAATTAGCTCAGATAGATCACGCGTAAACGTTTCAATATTTGAATCAAAATAGCGCAGTGTTTGAGCTGAAAAATTGCTTTCCGTCATGTTTTATTCCTAAATTATCCTTACTGACATGCTTGTAAATAGACTTGCAAGCGAGGTCTCATTTTGATTATAAATCCCAGCTATTGAACGTGTTGCTTTGATAATAAATACGTACCTTCTGCATTCGAAAAAGCCATGGAATCGGCCGTTCTTTGCGCGAAAATACCGTTCTCGACGACGCCAGGAATAGCGTTAATTTGGAGTTCTAATCGCTTTGGTTCAGCGATGTCCAAATGAGCAACATCGAGAATGATATTGCCGTTATCAGTGGTGCAGTCTTGGCGCAACGTCGGGTGTCCACCAAGGCTTTGTAAGGCATTAAACACAGCGGTTTGTGCGGCAGGTAAAACCTCTACAGGGAGTGGAAACTTTCCGAGTTGAGTGACCAATCGACCGCTATCTGCGATGGTGATGAAGCTTAGAGCAAGCGTCGCGAGTACTTTTTCACGAGCCAGTGCTGCACCACCACCTTTCACGGTCATGCCGGTTGTAAGACCTTCATCAATGCCATCAATGTAGAAATCAACACGGCCACATTCAGATATGGATATCTCATTCAGCCCTGCAGAGGATAAAGCTCGACTTGAGCGAACCGAACTGGATACGCAGTGAGCAAACTCAGCGCCACTTTCTTTCAATAGTTGAATGAATACTTCAACTGTTGCACCTGTGCCGATACCAATCACGCTAGAAGGTGTTAGCGTTTTTAGGACTTGCTCTAAGGCTACTTTTGCAGCCTTAGTTCGCAGGCAGTCTTGGCTTTGGTTTTCAATAAAGCGTTGTGCCATGCTCATATTACTTCTCCAGAACCGCTAGGGATTTTTCAACGATGTTTTCAACCGTAAATCCAAACATTTCGAAGAGTTGTTCTGCTGGTGCTGATTCACCAAAGCTTGTCATTCCCACAATGTCGCCGTGTAGCCCGACATACTTGAACCAGTAGTCACGGATACCTGCCTCTATGGCAACTCGTGCTGTCACATGGCTTGGTAAAACCTGTTCCTTGTATTCCGCGCTTTGTGCGTCAAAAATATCGGTGGCCGGCATTGAAACTACGCGGCAGCGAATATGGCTGAGTTGTGCTTTTGCTTCCATGGCAAGTGCCACTTCAGAGCCGGTTGCAATCAAAATAAGTTGTGGTTCGCCTTCACAGTCAGAAAGGATGTATCCACCTTTCGCTACATTGGAAAGCGTGTCTTGATCACGCTCGAATTGAACAAGATTCTGGCGAGAGAAAATCAATGACGTTGGACCATCAAAACGTTCGATAGCAGACTTCCAAGCCACCGCGGTTTCTACTTGGTCGCAAGGACGCCAAGTGCTCATGTTTGGGGTAAGTCGAAGCGATGCGATTTGTTCAACCGGTTGGTGTGTCGGACCATCTTCCCCCAAACCGATAGAGTCATGGGTATAAACGAAGATACTGCGTTGCTTCATTAGTGCTGCCATACGAAGCGCGTTACGAGCGTACTCCATGAACATCAAGAACGTACCGCCGTATGGGATAAAGCCTCCATGCAACGCCACGCCATTCATCATTGCAGACATCGCAAATTCACGAACGCCGTAACTCAAGTAGTTTCCTGACGCATCTTGAGCGGTAATTGCTTTTGAGCCTGACCAGTTAGTTAAGTTTGAAGGGGTTAAATCGGCAGAACCTCCCAAAAACTCTGGCAGTAATGGTCCGAATGCTTCAATAGTATTTTGTGATGCTTTGCGAGTCGCGATGGTTTGTGGATTCGCTTGCAAAGTCTGGATTAGGTCTTGAGTGTGCTGATCCCAATTTTCAGGTAATAGGTTCTGGCTACGACGCAAAAACTCAGCGGCTAATTCTGGGTGCGCCTCTTGATAAGCATTGAAACGTGTTTGCCAATCATCTTCATTGCTTTGTCCTTTCTCTTTCCCATCCCATGCTTGGTATACATCTTGAGGAATTTCAAATTCAGGATGGTCCCAGCCGAGGTTGAGTCGAACCAATGCGACTTCATCAGCACCTAACGGAGCACCATGACAGTCATGACTGGCTGACTTGTTTGGTGAGCCAAAACCAATCACGGTTTTGCAGCAAATTAAGGTTGGTTTATCTGTTACGGCTTTAGCTTCAGTAATCGCTTTGTGAATATCATCAGCGTTATGACCATCAACATCAGCAATAACATGCCAACCGTAGGCTTCAAAACGTTTTGGTGTGTCATCAGAGAACCAGCCGTCGACTTCGCCATCAATCGAAATGCCATTGTCATCCCAAAAAACGACCAGTTTCCCTAGTCCAAGCGTACCGGCAAGTGAACATGCTTCATGAGAAATACCTTCCATCATGCAGCCGTCGCCCATGAACACGTAGGTGTGGTGATCAACAATGTCGTGGCCTTCACGGTTGAACTGTTCAGCCAGCACTTTTTCAGCCAAAGCCATGCCGACACCGTTGGTGATGCCTTGTCCTAATGGGCCGGTAGTGGTTTCAATACCTGGAGCGTAACCGTATTCAGGGTGACCTGCGGTTTTACTGTGTAATTGACGGAAAGATTTGATGTCATCCATTGATAGCTCGTAACCAGATAGGTGTAACAAGCTATAGATAAGCATTGAGCCATGGCCATTCGACAAGATAAAACGGTCGCGGTCGGCCCAGTTAGGGTTGCTCGGATTGTGTTTTAGAAAATCACGCCATAGAACTTCAGCGATATCGGCCATGCCCATCGGTGCTCCGGGGTGGCCCGAGCCTGCTTTTTGTACAGCGTCCATGCTTAGAACGCGAATAGCGTCGGCTAATTTAGTTCGTGTAATCATTATGCTTCTCCTACAGGCGTGCTTCGATCATGGTTTCTAACTTGCCTTGATCGACTGCAAAGTTACGGATGCCTTCGGCGAGCTTTTCTGTTGCCATCGGGTCTTGGTTCATCTCCCAGCGGAACTGTGCTTCAGTCATAGCTGTTGGTGTCTCTTTGATGGTGTCACGGTCGGCAAAGAGTAGGCGCTCAACAGAGCCTTCTTGTGCTGCAAGTTGGTCTAAAATTGCAGGGCCTATGGTCAAACGGTCACAGCCCGCTAATGCTAGGACTTCATCGGCATTGCGGAAGCTCGCGCCCATCACAACCGTGTTGTAGCCATGATCTTTGTAGTAGTTGTAAATTTCAGAGACTGAAACGACACCAGGATCTTCATGAGGAAGGTACTCTTTTTTATCGGTATTGGTTTTGTACCAATCTAGGATACGACCGACAAAAGGTGAGATTAAGAAAACACCGGCTTCTGCACAGGCTTTGGCTTGTGCAAAGTTGAACAGCAGCGTTAGGTTGCAGTTGATGCCTTCTTTCTCTAGCTCTTGAGCTGCTCGAATGCCTTCCCAAGTTGACGCTAACTTAATTAGGATTCGGTCGTTACTGATGCCAGCTTCGTTATACATGCCGATAAGCTTACGAGCTTTTGCCAAGCTTGCGACTCTGTCGAATGACATACGAGCGTCGACTTCTGTTGAGATGCGCCCCGGTACCGTTTTTAGAATTTCTAAACCAATGTTGACCGCCAGTTTGTCTCCAGCGTCGATCAACTGTTGTGATTTGTCGTTGCTTTGTGCTTTTGCCCAAGTGATCGCATCGGCGATTAAGTGATCGTATTGCGGCATTTCTGCGGCTTTTAGTACTAGAGATGGGTTGGTTGTGGCGTCTTCAGGTTGAAATGCAGCAATAGCATCAATATCACCTGTGTCGGCAACGACAGTGGTGTGCTTTTTCAGTTGTTCTAATTTATTCATCGTTCATTCTCGGTAAGTTGGTTTATCAATTGCAGTAGCGTTTGATCATTCATCGAACTCAGCACCACGTTGGCTAGCGAGACATCGAGGTGACGAGTGAGCAAATTGGTTACTGCAACTGTTGGTATTCCTGCCGATCGAGCCGCCATAATTCCAGGAGGGGAATCTTCGAAAGCGATGGCTTGATGGGCAGATACACCGAGTTGTTCTAATGCCGCTAAATACACATCGGGATGTGGTTTCCGTCTATCTGAGGCAATGTCTTCTGCTCCGATAAAACAGTCAAAATAGGGTGTAAGGTTCAAACGATTCAGAATTGGCATGTAATGTTCAGCCTCTGAGCTGGTGGCCAGTGCAATGCTCAATGAGTGTGATTTAGCAAAGTCTAGATACTGACGGACACCTTCTCGTTCTGTTATTGAAGCAATTAATTGGTAGGCATGAGCGATCACTCGATCGCGAATTTGTGAATCGGACAGCTTTTGATTCGACGCTTTGTTGAATAGTTGATAAAGGTAGGTTGCTGGCGCTGAGCTCCCAACTAGGCCAGCAACCTGGAGTGGCGAAACTTCAACGCCGTATGGTTTTAACAAAGCCTCCCAGGCTTTGAACATACAGGTTTCGGTATCGACGAGAAGGCCATCGAAGTCAAAGACCAACGCTTTCAGGTTACTGGCAATGAATTCCTCTCTTTCCAATTTCAAAGCTGTATGACCTAAAGTGTTGTTCTTGCACTCCATGTTTCAATCTCCATTTTCTTTAATTATGACAAACGTGAATTTGTGACTGTCGCTTATTCAACCAAACTGGCCTGCAATACTTTTTTCATTTCTTCACCACTGGTTAGTGGTAGATCAAAGCAAAAAGCCGGCTCCAACTTTTGAACATCTTCTTTGGTGACACCTACTTGAGTTAAGTTCGATTCAAGACCGATACGTTCAAGGAATTTCACAAGAGCAGCCGCTAATGATTGAGCTTTTTCTTCGGTACTTCCCACAGCACCAAATAACTCAGCCACTTGAGCAAATCTCTCTGGTTGCTTGCGCCATTGAAGTTGTACATAAGCTGGATAAACCACTGCGAGTGTTAATCCATGTGGTAGGTTTGTTTTGCTACTACCTAAGATTTCGCCTAAAGGGTGTGGTGCCCCCGCACCGCCATTAGCTAGCGAGATCCCGCCAAGTGTGTCTGCTTTCGCGAGTTGGCAGCGGCCATGTAAATTTGCGCCGTTGTCGACAACACTCGGTAGGTGATCAATGACAAGCTTCATTGCTTCTAACGCCATACCATCAACAAATGGAGATGGTCGAGTACCCGTAAATGATTCAAACGCATGTGAAAAAGCATCAAATCCGGTCATAGCTGTCATACGTGGAGGCAGTGTCAGCATGAGCTCTGGATCGATTAACGCTTCACAAGGGAAAAATTCAGGGTGAAACAGTGTTAGCTTTGCATGTTGCTCAAGGTCGGTAATCACTGCCGCTTGCGTCACTTGAGAGCCAGTTCCCGATGTTGTAGGTACAGCGATCAAAGGTACGACTTTCGCGGGTAGTGGGTTGACGTCCCCAAACGGTGAATCATAAGTGGCAAACCAATGGGCCCAATCTAGAGACTCTGCATTGATCGTTGCCGAAATGATTTTTGCTGTATCAATCGATGAACCACCACCAATGGCCAAAACCACATCACAGTTATTTCCGATGGCCACTTGGCGGCCAAGTTCAACGACGGTTGTAGGCGGATTCGGTACGACACCATCAAAATGAGTCACTTCAATTCCTTGCTCTGAAAGCAAAGTAAAAATGCGGTCATAGGCTGGCTTTACTGCATCAAAAATAGGTTCGGATACTACTAGGCAACGTGTGCCATATTGAGCGATAAGCTGACCTATTTTCTGAATCTCACCCGCACCAAAGGTTAGCTTGGTCGGTTGATAGTGTTGAAACTGTGTCATGGTTTAATCCTTGGTAGTGGTGCCAAACCCGAGCATAGAGGGGGGTAGGTTTAGCACCGTTATTTCTAGATTGCTGTGGCGCATCGATTCGATAGAAACTGCGCTAGGCAATTACTTAAACGGTTTCGACTTCTTTTGTGTCTGCCGCTGCTTTATCTTCCAGTTGGTCGATTGCAGCGCGGAAGTCACGAACGCCTGCTGTGATGCCGTCTTTGTGGCCAAAGATATTTGTCGATGCAACCATCACATCAATATCTTCATTAAGCAGTTCTTCGATGTTGTGGTTACGGATACCGCCATCTACACATAGCTCACAGTTAGGGTTGCGTTCGTTGATGAGTTCACGTGCTTCGCGGATCATTGCAATCGCAGATTTGCGCCATAACCATTCATCATCGCCATCAGTAATGCCGTGAATAACAATGTGTAAACGGTCTAGGTAGTAGATAGATTCTTTAACAAATGACACTGGCGTTAATGCACCAACGGTTAAACCAAATTTCATTCCGTGGTTTTGACAGTACTTAATGATGTAACACAGAGGAGCACCGATAAAATGCTCAGCTGGTAGAATCAGCATGTCTGCACCAGCAGCTGCGATTTTATCGATAAATAATTTGTCGCAATCTTTGAAGTAAGCGTGAACTTCAATTGGCTTTTCAGTGTAAGGACGAATGCCTTCAACAATTTGATGCCCCCCCATCAATTGCAGGTTTTTCAGGTCATGCATATCTGCTGCATCACAGTGGATGTAATCGGCACCAGCATCAGATACTTCTTTCACTACGTCTGCAATGTGGCCGTAATCTACGTGTGCTAATCCTGCGGCAATTTTTACTTTTTTCATGATTTATCCTTAGTAACTAAAAGTGTTTTGGCATGTGTGTTGGCCTTCTTGCACTATCAAGCGAAGGTACTGGCCAATTCCACAGCCGTTGTTATTGGTAACAATTAGATTAGCCATGCCTTTTAAAGCAGGGCTGGCATTAGCCATTGCGACAGGTTCTCCGACAAGTCGGAACATAGAGGCATCGTTGTCCCCATCCCCAAAAGCAATGGTGTTATGAGATGAAATTCTTTGGTCATTTAGCCACTGTTGAAGAGCGTGACCTTTGGTGGCTGCTTTAGACGTAATGTCCAATTTATTCGGTGTTGATAAGTCAGCTTGGAAGTGCGTTTTTAAGGAATCTCGTAACTGGTTTAGAGATTCTTTGTCTTGGCTAGACACTAATACTTTGTATACATCGCCACTGCGAGCGATGAGTTCGGTCAGCGTTGGGATAATCTGCAGCTCCATTGCGGCATTAATAACCTCAGCCTTTTTTTCTAAACCCTTTGTATGAGTTGATTCTTTTTGAGCAAAGATGCCTTTACTTGAATAGATGGTGAAGGCGAAATGTCCATCATTCAGTAAGCTCAACAGGCCCGTTAGTGATTCATGACTAATTGTGTGCTGATGTTGAACACGTTGTGTTTTAGGGTCATAAATATAGGCACCATTGCAGCAGATGATTGGTAGCGATAATTGAAGCTGGTCAACATATGGCATCATCAGCTGGTGCGGTCTACCACTCGCCAAGCTCACCTGATATCCATTATTAACGGCAAGACAAATCGCTTGTTTGTTAGTCACGCAGATCTGCTCAGCATCACTTAACAGTGTTCCATCTAAATCAATCATTACTGCTTGGTATTTCATTTTACTCTCCAGTGACTTCTTATGACGCAAATCGACTATAAATGGTCAAATGCAGTCACGTAAAGTCATTTTTGATTTATTGTGAACAAAATAATGGTTCCGATCACACATTTCGAGTCAAATTAATTCAAAGGAGTTCATTTTGAGAATCTAATTGCTCAAAAGTTCATAATGCGTCAAAATAATTCAAAAGAACTTAATGGTATGAACAATGAATGAAGCTCAGCGTCATAGAAGCTTGTTAGATCATCTAACGAGTCATACGTTTATAACGACAAATGACTATGTGAAGATGTTAGATATCTCTTTATCTACAGCTCGTCGGGACATTACAAAGTTGGCGGAAGAAGGGAGGCTGAAAAAAATCCGTAATGGGGCAGAGGTAATCAATTTTGACTCGTCCCTAGCCGCAACTCATGCACCAAGCAGCTTTATCCCCTGCGAAACAGATATAGAAAGCTATGTAGCGAAAAAGCGAATTGCTAAAGCTGCGGCAGATATGTGTGAAGAACACGACAGTATTATTGTGAGTGGTAGCAATACGACTTTTTTGATGGGAGAGCATTTAGCGCATCGTGATGTGCAAGTTGTGACGAATTTTATGCCATTGGCTTATCAGCTGATTAGTCAAGATCATCAAAGTATCATCATACTTGGTGGCCAATATCTACCCGAACGTCAGATCACTATTTCTCCAGATGAAGAAGCAGCAGATGACCATAAAAGTCGTTTTGTCTTCTTTACGGGTACGGGTGTTACGACAGCTGGTGTGCATACCTCTGATCTATTGGTCTATATGGCAGAGAAAAAGCTGCTGGAGTATGGTGATCGTATTGTGGCTCTGATAGATAGCAGCAAAGTAGGTAAGCATGGTGGGAAGTTACTCGCTACCGCTTCTCAGATTGACACATTGATTACAGATGACGGCGCTGACCCTAAGGTGCTTGATGCTTTACGAGAACTTGGTGTGAAGATACTGGTAGTTTAGTTACGTGGAGAGTGCTGTTGCGGCGTTTGTTTTTGCTTTTGTCGTACTCTTGATTCTAGTAGAACATTATTACTGGCCGTGTGTGTGTTGTCCGAACCAAACCGCGGAAGAGTAAATTTCTTCAGATCATAGCTTTGTAAATGAAGTTCAGTGATGTTGTGGGGCTGAATAGAAGTTAATTGAACAAAAAATAGTCATTTTATTCAAATAACGCTTTACAACCTGGTCAGGATCACCAAGAATGTGCTTGCTCTGTTTTCAGGGTTATTAAATGAAACATCCAGTTGTAAAGTAAAACCCTTAGTATTGCTTCATTGTTATTCTCAGTGTTTCCCTTGGCTTCATAGATACATTAAATAATTCAAGCTTTCAGCGCATCGCACTTTTGGCGATTAATTTTTTATTTTTATATAAGGGACACATCATGTCTAACAAAACAAACGGCGTAGTAAAATGGTTTAACGAAGAGAAAGGCTTCGGTTTCCTAACTCAAGACAACGGCGGCGCTGACGTATTCGTACACTTCCGTGCAATCGCTTCTGAAGGTTTCAAGACTCTTAAAGAAGGCCAACAAGTGTCTTTCGAAGTAGAGCAAGGCCAAAAAGGTCTTCAAGCTGCAAACGTTGTAGCTCTATAAGATTTTAAGTCGGCGCAGGTTGCAATAGCAACTTGCGTCACTTTCTCTCTCAAACCAGTTTCCCCTCAGTTTTACCGTAACATTCTCCTCCACTTGCAACACCTCCTCTAAATATTAAAAATCCTTTTGTACACCTGATCAGTTCTATCTATCGCTGTATCTATTTTTTGTGCTAAGTACATCTCCTGCGTAACAACCTGCTCAACTTACTCATCCTGATTGTCATTATTGTATCCATAAAAAAAGCCCCTAAAACTAGGAGCTTATCTTGATCTAATCAACACTGATTCAGCTAGTGGCTATCCACAGTGTGTTACTGACGAACTGTTATTCAATGTTCTGGATCTGAATGTATTTTATCGAGATTAAGCCAAATTAAATCAATGTGTTATGTTCTTATTATTGGTTTTTTTGATATTTACCTGCCATTTCTGTCACCTTTTTTGTGCAAGATTTTTGTTTGATTTTTGAGATCAAAAAACGCCACATATGTGGCGTTTAAGTATAGCTTTGTTAGAGCCTACGAAGGTCAAAACGATAAATCTGAGGAATCATCCCATTGATGTCTTTTGAGCTCAGCTAGAGCTGTGGCTCGTTCTCCCTCACGGGGAATACCATTCAGTCTTTCGTGATGAGAGCGAGGACAGTACGCGTACATATCAGAAGATTCAAATTTTCTAATCATATCTTGCTTAAAAAGCTCTACTTCATGTAAGAACTCTTCCGAGCGACTTAGATCACCATTTATGATTAATCTTTTAAAGACCTCTTGGATTAGTTCATAGTATTGATCATGCATGATGCTGAAGTAGGGATGACTTATATGAGTATCCCTTAGTTCCTTTTTATAGTTATGTAGTGCATTAATCATTGTTTTTTCGTTATTTACCAAGCTCATTATATGTACCTTTGTTGTAGTTATTATTGGTATTAGTGTTTATTATTTCTTTTTCTCTTTGACTCAGTATTTTTTTTGTCTTTAGTAGTTTATTCAGAGTTAAAGATAATCTTTTTGATGCTGACTTTTCTAGGGCCCACTCTTGCCGCGTCAAGCGCCTCTTTTTTGGGCCGATTCTGGTTAACCCACAGAAGACGCCAACTTGTTCTTGATATTCATCTTGGTATTCTCTCATTGCATTTTTATATGCTCTGACCTTTTCTTTAGCAGAGGCCGAATCTAATTTATCACGAGCTTGTATGCCTTGATGAACCGTGCTGATATTAAGGTGATTAGAAGAGCTATCTAATTCCGGTACAACGTAAAAATGGCAATGTGGAAAACCGTCATTTTCATCAGTATGGAGCACTAGGGATTTGTACCTCGAACCATATTTTTTCTTCAAAAACTGATGATTGAGTTTTATCCACATCCTAAACTTATTACAGTTTGGATTAAATATGCTTAGTGCTTTAGGGTAGCTAACGACTCCTGCCAGTATTATTTGTGCATCTTTGCGAAGCTTTCTGCCTATCTTATCTTTTGCTTTTTTAGCTTGAGACTCTGCTTGTTTTACAACGTCAGTTGGTTTTTTTCCATAGAGCAAATGATACGGCTTTGGTTGTTCTATATGTGGGCATGCACCTACAGCTCGTTCGCATTCTTCAGCAATCGCTTTAGCTGATTGTTTTTTATTGTTTCTTGAAGATATACTTGCATAAGTTTCTATATGTATAAATTGATAACTCATTTTAATGGCACCTTTATTGTTATTATGATGGCGCTAAAATAACAAAAAATCTTTTTGTTATTTTAAGTGTCTAACTAGATTATTAAGAGCGTTAGCGTCTTAATCAGACGTTTATGAAGTATGAATAAACATAGTCTGTCACTATGTTTATATTATGAGCTATTAATTGTTATAGGTAAATAAAAATATTAACATACGGCTAACGTATACTAATATTATTACTGACTTTTAATTTTTGGGGGGTAAAATAACTTTGCGGCCAACTGGAAATATCTTGGTTTGTTAATTTTAACTTACCACTAGGTATTATTAATTAAGTTGATTTTAGGTGTGTTAGGATTTGGGTTGATTCGGCAAGTATTCTTGCCGGCCTAATAACCTTGAAATCAAATTAAATCTAATTAAATATTGATTTCAATAAATCTATTTTTAATTGAAAATTTAAATTGAGCAATTTCCTTTCCTTCTTTTCCTTCCTATTTCAAACATACTTTTTACTTCTTTTTCAAGCTCATCTCTATCGACTTGATAGCTGTTGGCTATATGTTCGATGCTTTTGCAATGTTGCCACATGACGCGAGGGCTAAACTCAATTTGATTTTCATATTTTGTACAACATCGTTCCCTCTCTTTATGTTTATCAATGATGAAGTAAGTGTTGCAGATCCATTCGCCCTTAGGTGACTTCTTTCCTCTCAGTCGGCTTATGTACTCTTGTGCGGCCATCATCAATGTTAATTTACTCATACTTGTTTTCCTCTTTCGATTAGTTGTGCCAGCCTAGCGGCTGAACTAAGCCATATCATTTAGTGTTTATGCTGCTGCATCGAGTTTGTTTACTTCGAGCCAGTTTTCAATATCGCTAAAGCGCCACCCAATTAATCGTGATCTAATGGCGACAGGAGATGGAAAATTTTTATCTTGTCTCAAACGCCATAAAGTTGTCTTACTTACACCTAGTAAATTGGCCAACTCTGTTTGTCTAATTAATCTGATATTGTTAATAATGTCGTTTGTTGGGTGTGTTAAATTGTTCATGTACTCTTCCTGTCTAGTTGATCCTCTATAGGTTAGGAGTCCCTTAGGAGGGCATGACCGGAAAATTTATTTAGATAAAATTTCATTTAATTTTTAACCAATTGATATTAAGGGTTTTTTTTGGAAGGTAATAGAAAGCTTCTTGAGCTAATAGTTGATGCAGCTAATGGCGGTGAAAGGGAATTTAACAAGCTGGTGACTCTTTATTCAGAACGAGTTCATCTGGAAATTTCTAAATTCATGAAAAAAAACGACTTTCATAAGATACTCTACGTAGACTATGAAATGGCAATTGACGATGTAGCTGCAACCGTTTGGTTAGAAATGCACAAGACTATCAAAAGGGGGAAGTTGTCTTTTGACGAGGTAAGCTCGTTTAATAATTACCTAGAAATTGTCTGTCGTCATAGGACTTATAGGTTTATGGCGAAGCGAATATCCCACCGTACGTATAAAGGAAAGTTGATAGAGCAAAAGCATGAGTACAGTGATGATAATGATATAGGAAAGTTAATTGGAGATAGAAGAATCAATGATTCAAACCGAAAAATGATTAGGTTTGAAAGCCTAGATGAAATGGAAGGAGTGCTTGAATCTATAAATAGACAGTCTCCTGAAGACGCATTGATTGACGAACAACTATCCCGAACAATTTTGGAGAGCCTTACAGAGCAAGAGCGTAATGTATTTGAGCTTATGCTGGAAAAAGATTATCAAACAGATGTTGCCAATGAGCTGGGTGTGGATGTAAGGACTATTTTTAACAGAGTTAAAGCTATTGAAACTAAGGCAAAAAGGCATCGAAGAAAATAACGTGTCAGTGTTACTTTTGATTTATCTTTAGTTAATGATTAGTAAGCCTTTGTTTAATATTTATTTTTTCCGAAAATCGATACTAACAAGTGATATTTTTAAATTAGATAGTACTATTAAGAGCTTTTGCTTTCTTTTACCGAATCAACTAAAATCAGGTAGCTCTTTAGTGTAATTTAGATTGAATTTCAAAAGTTTAGTCTAGTCTGGCGATGCGCCAAACTCTCATTTATTGGGCACATTTGCAGTTGCGGAACAACATTTTAGACCCGTAACCGCTGCTCATGCTTCACAGACGCTTACGGATCTAAAATGTTATTCCGCGGCTTCTAGTAAAGAGCTCTGTGTGACTTGGGAGCTTTCTCCCAAGTCACCTTTAACAAAACAAGAACTTAATGGATTTGAAACTTTATCAATACCTTAACGAACGGAATCTAAACTTCAAAAGCCTTCTTGAAGCTACTCCGTCTAAACACTATAAGGTTTATAAGATCCCAAAAAAGCGCCTAGGTTTTAGAACCATTGCGCAACCCACGCCTGCCGTAAAAATTATCCAAAAAGAAATAGTAGATTACCTAACGCCTAAAGTATCGATACATACTTCTGCAACAGCTTACGTTCCCGGAAGAAGTGTTAAGGATAATGCTCTTGTACATGTTAAGTCCAACTTCTTGCTTAAGGTCGACTTAGAAAATTTCTTTAATAACATCACACCTAAAATGCTATTTAAGTCATTGAAAAAACAGGGTATTGTTGTTTCCGGGGTGGATCTTATTGTATTGCAGCAATTTTTATTTTGGAACATTAGTAAGAAAAGAAGTGGAAAGCTAGCTTTAAGTGTAGGAGCTCCAAGTTCACCTTTTGTGTCAAATGTGGTTATGCTTTCTTTTGATGAGAGAATGACCAAACTATGTAGGAAGTCAGGAATAAACTATAGTCGTTATGCTGATGACTTGACTTTCTCTACGACCCAGAAAGGGCTTCTCTTTGAGCATTTATTTGTTGTACGAAAGGCACTGAAGAAAGAGTTTGGTGCAAGGCTAGTTTTGAATGAGTCCAAAACCGTTTTCTCCTCTAAAGCGCATAATAGACATGTGACCGGGATAACTTTAACTAACAATAACAAAATCTCACTAGGTAGAGAGAGAAAGCGATACATCTCAGCTTTAGTTCATAAGTTTAAGCTTGGTTTGCTAGATGTAGAAGACACCCTCCATCTACAAGGACTCATATCGTATGCAAATCATATAGAAGCGAGCTTTGTTCAAAAAATGTCAATCAAATATGGTGATAATGTTTTGACTGAAATCATCAAATATTCTGGAGAGAATGATGTCTAGCACGCTAAGTCGGCAAATTAAGCAGGTTATGTCTAAATCAGAGTCTGGTAGCTTCGCAGCTTCAGCGCAGCTAGTTGAAATTTTTGAAGGTGGTTTGATGGGAGCCCCTATTGATGAATCTAAAGTTCAACACTACCGTCTTAAGTGTGCAGAACAATTAGCAAGTGCTAGTTTGAGGCTTTCTTCAATTAAACTCATTGATTATCGTGGGTTTTCAAACATTGAAATCCCCTTTAATAAAAAATCAAATACGATTGTTATTATTGGAAACAATGGTAGCGGTAAGTCGAGTGTACTGAACGCTATTCAAAAATCTTTAACGCACTTTGTATCTCGATTATCCACAAGATCTTACAATGGTGATCAGTTGGATGAGTTTGATATAGCTGTCGGTGCTAACTACGCAACTGTTATTCCAGAGTTTCAAGTTGATGGAACTAATTTTAGCTTTGAGTTATCTCAAAGTAGACCAATGCTCGAGCCTAAGAAAAAAAGTAAGTTCAAAGAGCTAAATGACATCGGGAACTTGTATCGACTTGCTAATACTGTGAATGAAGACCTTTCATTTCCACTTTTGGCGAGTTACACCGTAGAAAGAGCTAACGATGTTACGACCAAAGATATAGAAGAATCTGAAGAGATTCTGAGTAACCAAACTTGGGATAAGTCGAAAGCATATAGTAAGAGTTTGACAGGTAAAGCTGACTTTAAGTTGTTTTTTCGATGGTTTAAGGAGCAGGTTGAGTCGGAAAATGAGGAAGGTAGTGAAGTTAGGGTTATAAAGGCCAAAATTGAATCTAAAGAGGATGAGATAAATAGCAAATTAATGACCTCGATTCTATCAGACCCTAAGACTGCGGCTGTGGGAGAAGGATTAATAATGCAATATCGAGAGCAGATAAACATCCTTCAAGAAGAGCTCAATCAAAAATCCAACATTGGTAACAAAGCGCTAGATAGTGTTAGAAATGCTGTCTATAAGTTCCTTCCTGGGTTTTCCGACTTAAAACTCAAAAGAGCGCCATTAGATATGGTTATCAATAAAGATGGTCAGGAATTTAGTGTGTTGCAATTGTCACAAGGTGAAAAAAGCCTTTTGGCTCTAGTTGCCGATATTTCTAGAAGATTGACAATGTTGAACCCTTTGCTAAGCAATCCTTTAGAGGGTAGTGGATTAGTACTAATTGACGAAGTAGATCTTCACCTCCACCCTTCTTGGCAACAGAAAGTTATTCAACGTTTAGAGAATACTTTTCCTAATATTCAATTCATAGTTACAACTCATAGCCCTCAGGTATGTCATACACTGGATAGCGATAATATATGGTTACTGAAAGATGGTAAAAAATTTAAAGCTCCTAAAGGGGTTAGAGGTGCTATATCTTCATGGGTATTGAGAAACCTTTTTTATGTAGAAGAGCGGCCACCTGAAGATGAAATAACTCAACTACTTAGTAGATATAAAAAGTTGGTTTATGCTGATAGGTATAATACTGAAGATGCTAGAAGTATGAGAAAAGTGCTAATCGATAACTTTGGTAAAGATTACGATACCATCATTGAACTAGACCTTTATATTGAGAACAAAGAGTGGGAGCAAGAGTTTGAGGACGATTAATAAATCTACTGATGACAATATGCTCACTGACTATGCTTCTGAATTCCCCAATGCTGAATGGGACGACTTTAGAACACACAATAATGGTGAATCGTATACTGTTATTAAAAACCTAATTTTCTTAGAGCAATATGAAATATGTGCGTATTGCGAAATTAGTTTAAAAGATGAAGAACCTCATAATAAAAGAGTAGAGCATTTTAGATCTAAATCGGACCATTCCACTACGCATAACGTTCATTTAGACTGGTTTAACCTTATAGGTGTCTGTTTAGGCGGAACAGACTATAAAAATAGAGAGAAATACGATCTTCCCGAGAACTTAAGTTGTGATTCCCACAAGTCACATTTTGAAGGTGTAAAAAAAGTCACAGATAAAGATTGGAATGGGAAAGTACTTTCGCCTTTGAACATGCCTTGTGATCAAGCTTTGTTTTTTTTTGAAAAGGAATCTGGAAGGTTAATCCCGAATGAAGTCAAATGTAATCAAATCGTAATTGAGGGTAACTTGCATGGTTCTACGTTATTACTCGTAGAGGAGACAATAAAGGTCTTCAATTTGAATTGTGACCGTCTGAACAAAGCTCGTTTGAAATTATTTCGCCAACTTCAACATAAAATAAAAGAAGCTCGAAAAAATGGAGATTTGGGAATCATTGAAAGATTTGTTGCTAGTTGGAGGCGAGATTCACCGCTATTTTTTCAAACGAGCAGGGATGCGATACTGTTAGATAATAAGATTACAGCACGTTATTTGTGAATGCTATAATCAAATGTCGTTAGTAGCTGAAATCAGTATCTCGTTAACTCTTGTGCGTGACTAATATTTCTTACACTCTCGACTTAGGCTATATCTGAAACCTGTATTGCTAGTTTTTTTAGTGCTTCTGCTCTCTCACTAAAATAGTCATAATGGTCATATACACTTTCTACACCTTTGAGTTTGTGGTTAAGGCATTTCTCTGCAATATGAGGGAGCACTCTCAATTCTGCTAATAAGCTACGACATGTCCTCCTTAAATCGTGGATAACAAAGTGATCAATCCCTTTATTACCGAGTATGTTGGGAAGTTCTCGCTTGGATTTTTTTATGTAACCCTGATTGCCAAATAGTTTTGCTAGAGCATGATTCAGAGTGTCATCTGAGATATACCCCCGACGTTTACTAAATCTTCTAGAAGGGAATAGGTATTCGGAACCGTTTGCTTTGATTGATAGCTCTCTGAACCAAGGTAATACTTCTTCAGGTAGTGGGATAGAGATCGCTTTACCTGTTTTAGTCCGCTCCTCTGGGAGATGCCAAGTTTTGGTTTCAAAGTTGAATTCATTCCATTTAGCTGCAATTAATTCCCCTTTTCTAATGCCCAGAGTTACAAGTAAGCAGAATGCTAGATAATTATCTCTGTTAAACACATGATGGTTTTCTCTCATTGCATTCAGGGTTATCTCAAGTTCCTTAAAAGATAGACTCCTAGATCGAGATTTCTCACTACCTCCTGCATCTCTAATCGATAGCGCACCAGCGGGGTTAAACTTAATAGCTCCTTCCTTAATCGCTCTATTAAAGATTTGTTTACAGTAGGCGAGAGCATCGTTGGCAATAGAAGGGCGTCCACTCTGGCTAATTTTGTCGACGATAGCGAGTATATCTAGAGGTTCAACTTTCTTTATCGAGAGATCTCCAATCATAGGGGCGATTTCTTTTTTATACACTCGTCGTGGTATCTGTGGGTTTTTTAGTTCACGTTCACATATACTTAACCATTTCTCAGCTATGTTGTTCACAGTGATGTAGGTTTTTCGATTCAGACGTTTTTTTTCTGCAAGTGGATCTATGCCTTGATTGATTTTTACTCTTGTTTCTGCCGCTTTATCTCTAGCATCTTTAAGGGATATTTCATCAGCCCTGCTTCCATATCTACCAAGAGTGAACTCCTTCCTAGTTTTATTGATGCTATACCTCAGAATCCAAAATCCGGTGCCTTCTGCACTAACTCGGAAGTAGAGACCTCTTCCTAAACTCTTTTTAACGGGCTTACCGAGTTTTTGAAGTTTTTTTAGTTCAGAATCTTGCATATGAGCAACTTATCAATTTGGTGGCAGATATACTAACTGTAGCTGATAACTCTATTGCCTGTCACCCAATCTGCCACCATTAAAATGAAATATTAAGAAACTTTGTGAACCGGAATGAAAAAGGGATTCAAAAAGAATCCCTTTAAATTAGATGTTTAGATTTAGTGTGAAGCGTTGTGAAACCCTATTCAATGTTCTGGATCTGCTCACGCATCTGTTCGATAAGAACTTTAAGCTCAACGCCCGATGCTGTGATGTCTGTGCTGATAGACTTAGATGCTAGCGTGTTTGATTCACGGTTGAACTCTTGCATCATGAAGTCAAGCTTACGGCCACAAGCGCCACCTTTTTTCAATACTACATTTGCTTCTTTCACGTGAGAGTCTAGACGGTCTAGCTCTTCTGCTACGTCTGACTTCTGAGCCAGTAGGATAAGCTCTTGTTCAACACGAGAACCTTCAAGTTCAATTTTCGCATCTTCAAATTTGGTAAGAAGACGCTCACGTTGCCATTCTAGGATCTCAGGCATGCGTGCACGAACTTTCACGACTTCTTCAGTGATTGCATCTAAGCGCTGTACGATGAGCGCCTTCATGTTTTCACCTTCACGAGCACGAGCGTCAATGAACTCTGCAATAGCATCGTTGAATGCTTCCAAAAGATCTTTGTTGATGGCATCCATGTCTTGCTCTGGCGTTTCCATCACGCCAGGCCAATTCATGACTTGGAATGGGTTCAGACGGCTGTCTTCACCTGTCATCGTCATTACTTGGTTCGCAGCATTGATTACTTGCTGAGCCAAACCTTCGTTAATGCTTAACTCGCCTTTCGCTGCTGGGTTTGCTTCAAAACGTAGGTTACATTCAACCTTGCCGCGCGCTAGACGCTTACGGAAACGCTCACGTAGGATTGGCTCTAAACCACGGAACTGTTCAGGCATACGGAAGTAAGTTTCTAGGTAGCGTTGGTTTACACTACGGATTTCCCATACTGCTGTACCCCAATCGCCTTTTACTTCTTTGCGCGCGTACGCGGTCATACTATAAATCATCGAATTTTCCTGTCTTTTATCATTCTGAAAATAACGCGCACGCATAGTATCACGATATGGTGTGCTCCCGAAGCTTGTCGATTTTCCGTTATAAATAGCCTTCACGGTAAGTATCTTTGAGTCGTAAGTCGCCTTAAGTAGTAGGCCACTTTGAATGGTAAATAGATTTGAAAGATAAACTGCTATATAATCTTGCCCCAATCAAAACTGTCTCACCCCTTTCTTAGGTGATGCACTCTTTCGATAGTAAATCACTTCAGACTGTTAATAAGGTAGATACCAATGCGTCCAAATGACCGCGCTGTAGATCAAATTCGTCCAATTAAAATTACTCGTAACTACACTGCTTATGCTGAAGGTTCTGTATTAGTTGAGTTCGGCAACACTAAAGTTCTATGTAATGCGACGGTAGAAGAAAACGTACCGCGTTGGTTGAAAGGCCAAGGAAAGGGTTGGGTAACGGCTGAATACGGCATGCTTCCACGTGCGACGCACACTCGTAACCGTCGTGAAGCGGCGAGCGGTAAGCAAGGTGGTCGTACGATGGAAATCCAACGTCTGATCGCTCGTAGCCTACGTGCTGTTGTTGACTTGAAAGTAATGGGTGAAATCATGATCACTGTCGATTGTGATGTTATCCAAGCAGACGGCGGTACTCGTACTGCTTCTATCTCAGGTGCAAGCGTTGCAATGGCTGATGCTATCAACAGCCTACTAGCAAGCGGCAAACTGAAAAAGAACCCAATGAAAGGCCACGTAGCGGCAGTTTCAGTGGGAATCGTTGGTGCACAAGCACTGTGTGACCTTGAGTACGTTGAAGACTCAGCAGCCGATACCGATATGAACGTTGTAATGACGGAAGACGGTAAGATGATTGAGATTCAAGGCACCGCAGAAGGCGAACCGTTCAGCCACGAAGAGCTGATGCAGCTTTTAGCCCTGGCGAATAAGGGCATTACCGATATCGTCGAAGCGCAGAAAGCTGCGTTGGCCGACTAGTTTTTAGATAGCTCCTTTCACAAGGAGCTATTTTTTTGTCTGTAAAACCCGAAAGGGTAGTGCAGAGCGTAAGTTAAGTTTTATTGAATAAACGTAGAGGAAGAACATGAAAGCATATCAACGTGAATTTATTGAATTTGCACTAGAGAAAGAAGTACTTAAGTTTGGTGAGTTTACTTTAAAGTCTGGCCGTAAGAGCCCTTACTTCTTCAATGCTGGATTGTTTAATACAGGTCGCGACTTAGCGCGTTTAGGTCGCTTCTACGCAGCAGCATTGGCAGATTCGGGTATTGAGTTCGATGTACTATTTGGCCCTGCATACAAAGGCATCCCAATCGCAACAACAACAGCGGTTGCATTGGCGGATCACCACGATGTGGACACGCCTTACTGCTTCAACCGTAAAGAAGCGAAGAACCACGGTGAAGGTGGCAACCTAGTGGGTAGCGAACTTGAAGGTCGTATCATGTTAGTGGATGACGTGATCACTGCAGGTACTGCGATCCGTGAGTCGATGGAAATCATCCAAGCAAACGGCGCTGACTTAGCGGGTGTTCTAGTTGCGATTGACCGTCAAGAGAAGGGCAAAGGTGAGTTGTCTGCGATTCAAGAAGTAGAGCGTGACTTCGGTTGTGCAATTATCTCAATCGTTAGCCTGACTGACTTAGTGACTTTTCTTGAAGAGAAAGGCACCGACGCAGTACATCTTGAGTCAGTGAAAGCGTACCGAGCTCAATACGGAATCTAATTCCTAAACTGAAGAAGTTGAACCTAATAGTTTAGTGCCTTAGGTTTAGAGATTAAAAAGAAAAATGCCCGAGAGATGAAACTCTTTCGGGCATTTTTTTACTTAAATCTTATTGGACAGAACAAGGCTCGCTTACTTGTAACGAATGCCTTTTTCCGCTTCTGGATCTTCCATGGTTTTGAAGCGCTTGTGTAGCCACATCCATTGTTCTGGGGCTCTTAAGATAATCTTCTCAAGATAGCGGTTCATATACGCTGCTGCCGCTTTTTCATCTTTCTGCGGATAGTTATCTTCGATTGATTCGTCGGCCATGATTTCATATTTTCCGTCGGCATTTCTAAAGCCAGACCCAATAACGACCGCGCATCGACTGGTGTAAGCCAAAATGCTGGTTCCAGTGGTGGTGCTTGCATCCTCTACTGCAAAGAAAGGTACGAATACAGATTTATTGCGACCGTAGTCATGATCAGGGAGATAGAATAGGCGATCTCCGTTACGCAGAACACGTATCATCTTTTTCACATCTTTACGATCGATTGTCTTGTTGCCATTGTGAGTTCTGCCCCAAAACTGAATGAGATTATATGCTGCATTATTATGCGGACGGTAAACCCCGTATCCCTGAAGTCCAATTATAGCAAAAGCACGTCCGGTAATTTCAAGGTTGAGAGCGTGCACACAACAAAGTAGAACGCCTTTGCCATTTTTACTGTGAGCTCTCATTGCAGAGGTATCTTTATCAACCAATAGCATTTTAAATCGCCACGTAGGCCAAAACCAAGTAATGCCGGTTTCAATCAAGGCTAATCCAGTATTTTTGAAGTTTTCTTTAACTAATTGATTTATTTCTTCTATGGGCTTTTCAGGGAAGGCCAGCTCCATATTACGAGTTGCAATATCAACCCGTTTTTTACCAAAACGCACGCCTAGTAAGCCAAGTCGCTGCCCTAAGGAGAGCAACACACGGTAAGGTAGCAGGTTAACAATTAGAGCCAACAACCCAAAGCCTAGCCATACGGGCCAGTATTTAGGGTGAAGCAGTAAGAGTGAAAATTCAGGCTTATCATATGTGGTTTTGTTCATATATTTGGCTTAATGCTGATTACTATTCGATTTGTGCACTCAGAAGTGCCCAATACTCTTCAAAGTTCGCTGTCGGTTGATATTTGAAGTCCGAGCGAACAAATCGATTTAAACTTCCTTCAACCTGACCTAACAATTGAGCCGCTAAGATTTTTTCATCAACCGGGAATGACTTCCCTTCGCGAAGCTTTCTTTCTCGTAGAATTTGACGAAGTTGCGTCTCAATACGTTCGAAAAGCTGATTGATGCGATCGCGTAGGCGTTCATTTTCAAACATTAGAGCATGACCAGATAAAATTCGAGTCAGGCCTGGGTTACGTTCTGAGAAAACCAAGATAAGTTGTAGCACTAGGCGTATGCGCTCTAGTGTGTCTTTCTCTTCATCTAGAATACGGTTGATTCGAGACATCAACGCTTCTTCAATGAACTCGATCAAGCCTTCAAACATGCGAGCTTTGCTTGGGAAGTGGCGGTATAACGCAGCTTCAGAAACACCAACTTGCTTGGCCAACTTTACCGTTGTGATACGAGAAGCACCTTCGGTCGATTCCAACATTTGTGCTAGAGCTTGCAGGATTTCTTCACGACGGTTTGATTTTCGAGTACCGGCCATCTATTTACTTCCTTTCCTAAAGATGAGGATTGAGTGAAGAAGGATTATAAACACCATTCAATTCTGTTCCTAGTTTTGTAAGACCTAGGTCAACAGAATCGAGAGGTGTCAGCGTATTGTCAGGGTAAAATTGTGCGTTTATACGTCAATAAGCTGTTGGATCTGATTAAGGATCTGGAAACCAAGAGAGTCTTTGCTATCTAGAGGTAGAGATTTATCGCCACCTTTCCAATAAAGGTGTAACTCATTACTACTACTATTAAAGCCTTGGCCTTCGACAGAAACATCGTTAGCACAAATCATATCGAGGTTCTTTCTTTCCAATTTTCCGCGCGCATACTTCTCGACATCTTGAGTTTCTGCTGCGAAGCCGACAGTAAATGGACGATCTTCGGTCATTGAGGCAACGGAAGCCACAATGTCTGGGTTCTTAACCATTTGAATGGTCATGTCATCTTTACCATCGACTTTTTTAAGCTTCTGGTCTGCAATGGCCTCCGGGCGGTAATCGGCAACCGCAGCGCAGCTGATGAAAATATCATGCTGAGCAGCATTGGCATTCACGGCATCAAACATCTGTTGTGCGCTGTCTACATCAATGCGATTAACCTTGTTTGGCGTCGCTAATGAAACAGGGCCACTGATTAGAGTCACTGTTGCGCCTTGTTTCGCGGCCGCTTCAGCCAGTGCATAGCCCATCTTGCCTGAGCTGTGGTTAGTAATGTAACGCACCGGGTCGATGGCTTCACGAGTTGGACCCGCAGTAATTAACACCGAACGGCCAGTCAGAGGTTTAGGTTGGAAGAAGTCTTCACAACGATGGACCAGTTGCATTGGCTCTAACATACGCCCCATACCAACATCGCCACAGGCCTGTTCACCAGCTGCCGGGCCCCAGATTTCACATCCACGACGTTTTAGCGTTGCGATGTTCTCTTGAGTCGCAGGGTGGCTGTACATTTGTTGGTTCATTGCTGGGGATACCGCAACTGGCGCATCGGTTGCTAAAACCAAAGTGGTCAGTAGGTCGTTACCCATGCCTGCGGTCATACGCGCAATAAGGTCTGCGGTTGCGGGTGCTAATAAGACTAGGTCAGCCCATTTCGCCAGTTCGATGTGCCCCATGGAAGCTTCAGCAGCAGGATCAAGCAAACTATCAGACACTGGCCTTCCAGAGACAGCTTGCATGGTGAGAGGAGTAATGAACTCCTTAGCCGCATTAGTCATGACGACTTGTACCTGCGCACCACGTTCGATTAAGCGTCGAGTCAGTTCGGCACATTTATACGCAGCGATACCACCACTAATGCCAAGTAGGATTTTTTTTCCAGCTAGGCCTTGTTGGTCAGCGTTATCCAGTTGATTAACCAATGTTTGCATGATTCTGTTCCTTAATTTCTCTGGGACTAACGATATCAGAACAAAGGATTAGTGCCTAGAAGCAGAATTGGAACAGGTTTGACACTCATCAAGTTGATGTTATCAAACTTATCAATTACACGGTTTTGCTAGGCATTAGTCTTCTTTATAAAGCTGTGGAAGCTCTCCGTAGACAAACGGATTAGGCTGATGGATCGTATTCATCACCCTAGATAGCCTTTATATGCCTATAAGTAAAATGCCTGTTGAGTCGATGCCAAGAGAAAAGTTACTGAGTAGAGGCCCCGACTCCTTAAGTGATGCGGAGTTGTTAGCTATATTTCTTCGAACGGGCACACAAGGAATGAATGTTTTAGAGCTATCAGACAAGTTGATCAAAGATTTTGGTTCGCTTCGCCATCTTTTTTCTGCAACGGAGGCTGAGTTTTGTGCCCATAAAGGGATGGGGCAGGCGAAATATGTCCAGTTGCAGGCTGTTTTGGAGATGACGCAACGTTATTTGGCCGAGACTTTATCTCGAGGGGATGCACTAACTAGCCCAAGTCACACCAAGTTGTATCTTTCGAGTATATTGCGTGATCGCCAGCGAGAAGCCTTCTACATATTGTTCCTAGATAACCAAAACAGAGTAATAAAGGATGAAGTGATGTTTGAAGGAACCATCGATGCAGCATCTGTTTACCCGAGAGAAGTGGTTAAACGGGCACTTCATCATAATGCTGCCGCTTTAATCCTAGCGCACAACCATCCTTCCGGTGTCGCAGAGCCAAGCCAAGCAGATAGGCGAATTACACGTAGATTAACCGACGCATTGGCACTAGTGGACATCCGAATTCTCGACCATTTTGTCGTTGGAGATGGCGAAGTTATCTCTTTTGCAGAGCGCGGATGGATTTGAATCACATTTTAGGTTGTTAGTTGCGTTAAATCTGCTATCATTCCGCCCACATTTTAGAACCTTAAATCAGCTCTGATTACTCAAATAGCTGCCCTGTTCAAAAAAAGATCACGAAATCCTTAAAAAGGATCTGTTCGGGTCTTGAGCAATGCATGTCAAGTTAGTATAATACGCGACCTTTGATAGCCTTGAATGGATTTTCCATTATGGTTTTTACCTCTATTTTCAGAATTGATAGAGAGGTTCGGCCACCAAGGTTGATATCGAGCTGAAACGATTTGGAGAGACATTCATGTCCCGAGTATGTCAAGTAACTGGTAAGCGTCCAGTAACGGGTAATAACCGTTCACACGCACGCAATGCTACCAAGCGTCGTTTTCTGCCGAACCTACAAACTCACCGTTTCTGGGTAGAGAGCGAAAAACGTTTTGTTAAACTACGTCTAACTGCTAAAGGCATGCGTATTATTGATAAGAAAGGCATCGATGCTGTTCTTGTTGATATCCGTGCACGTGGCGAAAACGTTTAAGAGGAATTAAGCAATGGCTAAAGGCATTCGTGAGAAAATCCGTCTAGTATCTTCTGCTGGAACTGGTCACTTCTACACAACTGACAAGAACAAGCGTAACATGCCAGGCAAATTTGAGATCAAAAAGTTTGATCCAGTAGTTCGCCAGCACGTTATGTACAAAGAAGCTAAAATCAAGTAATTGATAGCCCCTTTGTCTCTTCTTTTATAGAAGAATAAATTAAAAACCCAGCTTATAGCTGGGTTTTTTTATATCTAAAATTTGAGTTACTCAATTATTCTTGTGTGATATAGCGTCTGATAGATAGAAAACCGTACAACATAGAAAGTATTGCCACTTTCACGATATACTGATTACTCAATAGATTAGATGAGCAGAATCAGATGAGATATCGTGGACGTCGATGGAACAACATACTCATGTTCAGTGTGATCGCTTTTATTGGGGTGTTAAATCTTCCAACTTTGATCAAAACGTACCTTATCGAGCCTGAACCTGAAGTTAAGATCAGCGGTTCTTATCCTTCTCTTTTAAATCCAACAGCTGAGCTTCAAGCTTTGCATTTTGCTAATTGGTCAGTTGTACTCGAAGACGATCATTGGGCTTATCAATTTAAAGACACAGTGCTTCCTCAAACTACCAGTGCACAAGAGTTGTCACAGAGATGGCAGGAACTTGTGGGCACCGAAGTTGACTCTCAAACCTATACCGATCTCTCACCACAATTGAATACCCCGCACACCATTGAGGTGTGGTATCAAGATCAAGAAGAACCACAACGTATTACTTATTATCAGCTGCCTCAGTTCTGGTTGCTAAAAAACTGGAATGATCAGTGGTTGGCGGTGTCTATTGAAGAGAGTTACTTGTTTCCAAGCTTTGGCTCAGAAGATTCATTTAAATCAGACCATCTCTTTAAAGCAGACAAGCTATCTATATCAGACAAATCACCTAAATCGGACGACTAACTATGCCTGAATTACCCGAAGTCGAAGTGAGCCGCATGGGGATCTCGCCTCATTTAGTCGGTGAGAAGATTAAAGCGCTTACCTTTCGAACGCCTAAGCTGCGCTGGGATATTCCTCAAGAACTTAAGCGATTAGAAGGGCAGGTGATTCGCTCTATCTCACGCCGAGCTAAGTATTTATTGATAGAAACCGATACCGGAACAGCCATTGTTCACCTTGGGATGTCTGGCTCACTGCGCGTGTTAGACGCCGATTTCCCGCCAGCAAAACACGATCACGTGGATCTTAAGTTAACCAATGGCAAGATCTTGCGTTATAACGATCCGCGTCGCTTTGGTGCGTGGTTATGGTCGGCGCCTGATGAGATACATACTGTATTACTTGGTTCTGGTCCTGAGCCACTAACTGACGACTTCAACGCCGATTACATTGCTGAGAAAGCAGAAAAGCGTAAGGTCGCCGTCAAACAGTTCATTATGGACAACAAAGTCGTGGTCGGTGTGGGTAATATCTACGCCAATGAAGCGCTATTTTCTTCACGTATTAATCCTTTGCGCTCTGCAAGTAAGGTTACAAAACAAGAGTGGCTCTTGTTAACTAAAGAGATCAAGCAAGTACTCACGACGGCTATCAGACAGGGTGGAACAACGCTAAAAGACTTTGCCCAAGCGGATGGAAAACCGGGATATTTTGCTCAAGAGCTGCAGGTTTATGGTAAGGCTGGTGAACAGTGTCCTAACTGTGAAGAGCTGATTCAGGAACTTAAAATAGGGCAAAGAAACACGTTTTATTGCTCTAGCTGTCAGGTATAGATGTGTCCTTCTCAATACAGAAGTTGATATCACTTGAAGCTGTGTCTAGGGCACTTTATCTGATAAAATTACGGGTATTATTGTGGAATTTGTCGTCTTCATTTCTAAAGGCAGAGTCTACCTCTAGAGCTTTGTTGATAATTCCTTACCTATGGCTGCTGACTTTGCCTTCGTTACATTACGCAAAAATAAAATATAAAGAGAAACTATGAAGATATTTTATTATCTAAAACATGCCTTGCTCTCTATCGCACCTCGTTTGTATTTTTCAAAACAGTTTGAAAAGCTGGAAAAGTCATATTCCGGTCAAGCTGACTATATAAAAAGCAGAGTAAATTATTATGTGAAAGGGCTCGGCGACTTTGATAAGGCTAGTCTAAGCTGCGAGATTAGTAATTATTCTCGAAAAGGCTACACATCTTATTTCTTTGATCTTAAAGAGTTTCTTCATTATTTTCCAAAGTACTTTCGTTTCAGTTACTACTTTGGTGATGAAACGCATATAGAGCCAGTTCCAACTTTATTTAAAGCTCGTCCGATTGATGGGAACAATAGTAACTCTGTACTATTTAAATTAGATAAGCGTCGTCATTTCCGATTCGTGGATGATAGCTTAAGTTTTTCTGATAAAAAAAATATGGCTGTGTTTCGTGGTGCCGTGACTCAACCACACAGAATTCGTTTTATGGAAACTCTGTATGGTCATCCACTGATGAATGCAGGTCAATCGAATACTTCAGAGCAACACCCAGAGTGGCAACAGCCATTTATGACAGTAGAAGAGCAGCTTCAATACAAATTCATTATTTGTCTTGAAGGGAACGATGTTGCATCAAACTTGAAATGGGCAATGTCTTCAAACTCACTTGTCGTTACTCCAAAAATGAAATTTGAAACGTGGTTTATGGAAGGCACTCTGCAGCCAGGCATACATTATGTAGAGGTGAAGGATGACTGGTCGGATTTTGAGCAAAAAATCAAATACTATTTAGACAACCCTAAAGAGTCTGAACAGATGATCAAAAATGCGCATGAATACCTTGCTCCTTTCCAAGATGAACAACTAGAAAAATTGGTTTGCATTAAAACACTTCAAGAATATTTTAGACTATCTGGCCAAGCTATTAACGAACACGCTATTAACGAGCAAGACAAATGAAAATTCTGATTATTGGCCCGTCATGGGTTGGAGACATGGTCATGTCTCAAGGCTTATATATTGAGTTGCAAAGACAGTATCCTGACGCAAAAATTGATGTTTTAGCGCCAGCGTGGTGTAAGCCTATTTTGGAAAGAATGCCACAAGTCAATCAAGCTCTTGAAATGCCACTAGGGCATGGGCAATTTGATCTGAAATCTCGTTATAAGATCGGCAAATCGTTGAGGGAAGTACAGTACGATAAAGCGTACGTATTACCTAACTCCGCGAAATCAGCTTTAATTCCCCTGTTTGCACGCGTTCCTGAACGAGTTGGCTGGAAAGGTGAAATGCGTTTTGGTTTGCTTAATGACGTTAGAACCAATAAAAAAGCGTTTCAATACATGTTAGAGCGATATGTAGCGTTAGCGCACCCTAAAGCTGAAATGACGGGTAGTGGTTGTTTAGGTGAATTGTCATCATTACCTTTTCCAAGCCTACAAGTTGTTGACTCCAGCCAACAAGAGGCTATGGAGCAATTTGGTTTAAACAATCAAAGGCCTATCCTTGGTTTATGTCCTGGTGCTGAGTTTGGCCCTGCGAAACGTTGGCCTGATAATCACTTTGCAACAGCAGCGACAGCGATGATAAAGCAAGGTTACCAAGTGTGGTTGTTTGGCTCGGCTAAAGATCGTGAAGTAACCCAAAAGATAATCGAACAAGTCCCTGTTAATATGCAGCAGCATTGCTTCAATTTAGCTGGAGATACGAGCTTAATTCAGGCTGTAGACTTGATCGGGGCTTGTCGTACTGTCGTTAGCAATGATTCTGGGTTGATGCATGTGGCCGCCGCGGTGGGCTGTAATGTCGTGGCTGTTTATGGCTCTAGTTCACCTAAATATACGCCTCCGCTAACCAACAAACTGGCGATCATCAATACCGATATTGAGTGCCGACCTTGCTTTGAACGAACTTGTCCCAAGCAGCACCTAAAGTGCCTAACTGAGTTAATGCCGAGTAGAGTCATTAGTGCTATTGAGCAGTTTGATGTTATTTCCCAAGGCAAAATATAAATAAGGTCGTTATATGAGCATCGTCGTTCGTTGGGCCTATACCGCGCTACTTTTCCTTGTTAGCCCTATTCTGCTTTGGGGCCTATATCGCTCCAAAGCAAACAAACCGCCTTTTGGTCATCGCTGGAAAGAGCATTTCGGATTTACACCGCCTATTAAGAATAGACAGTCGGGTGTGATTTGGATTCATGCCGTTTCAGTAGGGGAAGTGCTGGCGAGTAAGAAGTTAGTTGAACAACTGGCGATACAAAACCCAGATAAAAGAATACTGATCACTACAACAACGAGCACAGGCGCTGAACTGGTAGAAAAGATGAGCGGTTCGATTAGCCACCGTTATATGCCTATTGATTTTAGTTGGTGTGTTCAACGTTTTATCAACCGCATTCAGCCAGACAACATGCTCATTATTGAAACGGAATTATGGCCGAACACCATTAACACCGTTGCTAAAAATGATATTCCGATGATATTAGTCAATGGACGATTATCAGAAAAATCAGCCAGTAATTATCAAAAAATGAGTTCGTTAATTTATCCGACAATTTCTAAGTTAAGTTTAATATTGACGGTACACTCTGATGATAAATCTCGATTTGAGTTACTAGGTGCGCCGAGCGAAAAAGTCATTGTCACAGGCTCAATCAAGTACGATGTGTCGATTGATAATAATATAATCGCACAAGGTGAACATCTTAGAAGTATTTTTGGACAGGGTAGGCAGATTTTCGCCGCCGCGAGCACTCATGCGGGCGAAGATGAACAAATATTTAGAGCTTACCAGCAAGCCAAAAGAGAACTGCCAAAATTACTCTTAGTGATAGTACCTCGTCACCCTGAACGGTTTGATTCAGTTGCTGAATTGGCCAAAAACCGAGGCTTAGTTTTGGTTCGTCGAACCGAAGTTGTTGACGAGTTACCGCTTGATGTCGATGTCTACCTAGGAGATACGATGGGAGAGCTTATGGTTTTGCTTTCTGCGAGCGATCTTGTCTTTATGGGAGGAAGCCTACTTGGAAAGAAAGTAGGAGGGCATAACTTCATCGAACCTGCGCTGCTTCAAAAATACTGCTTAACAGGGCCGAGCTATTTCAATTTTGCAGACCTAGCGAATCAATTGATCGAGTCAAGCGCACTGTCTGTTGTAGCCGATGAGAATGAGCTTGCTTTACAAATGATCAGTGCATTATCCAAGCCTAAAGAGTTAATTGAAAAAGGGCGAATAGGCTATGGTATAGTTCAACAGAATCAAGGTGCGTTACAACAAACACTCCAATTGATACATCATTCAGCCACCAATAATCAGTCAACCAATATTGAGACATCACCATGATCAAAACTTTTGTTATCCATGTAAGCAAAGGCTACGAAGAACGTAGAAAACATATAGATAAGCACCTGCCAGAAGTGGGCATCACTGATTACGAATATATGTTAGCTGGTGATATCGATGATCTATCTGATGACGTTAGAAATGGTTTTTTTGACGACTCACTGAGGCTCCCTGAGAAGTCTTGCTTTTATAAGCACTACTTAGTGATGAAAAAAGTCGTAGAAGAACAAATTCCACAAGTATTAGTGTTAGAAGATGATGCTTTTTTAAATAGCGATTTTATTGAGCAACTAGAAGCTTTCCAAAGCGAGCTTGCTGGTGAAGAAAAGTATCTTGTAAATATTGAAGAGGCGTCGAGTTTAGTACCCACATCAGTAAGAGTACCAAATCAACATCTGTACTTGTGTAAAACGAACAAGCTTACTGGTGGTTTGCTTTATGACCTTAGTTTTGCTCGCGCAATGGTAGAGCATATGGAAAACAATATAACCGACGCACCTATTGATGGTTATATTGGTAATGAACGAACGACATTAGAGTACAATATTTTTTGGACACACCCACCTTTGGTTCGTCAGGGCAGTAAAACCGGTGCATTTGATAGTGAGTTGAGTGGTAGAACCTCAGGGCTTTATGCGACGGTGAGAAGTTGGTTTAAAGAGGGATACCGAACTCATGTTCGAAGCCATGTCAGCAGCAAGCACAAAGCACTTTTTAAAAATATTACGAAGTACTAAATTATGAAATCAGAATTGGCTAGAAAACACTTAACATTTGTCATTTATGGCAATGATAGAACTTACTATCAAGGCGCAAGGTTTTGCATTTTGTCTTTTTTAGCCAATTGGGTTGAGGCAAATGGAACTAGGCCTGAAATTTCTGTTCTAGCGGAAGAACCTGAGCACTTCGCTAATATGCCAATTAAAGTGTTTCCGATATCGCCTGATCAAAAGGCTGAATGGAGTCTAGACAATACTTATCACTTTAGAATCAAAAACCGCGGCTTAAAATATCTTTGTGATAATTTAGAGTTGAGTCCTGAAGATAAACTGCTTTTTTTAGATACAGATACGTACTTTAACGTGCCAACAAACGTTTACTTCGACTCTATATCGGATAAAAACGCGTTACTGTTTTGCTCAGAAGTGAACATCAATACTTTGCCAAGCACCAATGAGTATTCACATATCAGAGATAGAGATATAAAACTTATGGATGGCAGTGTCTACCGCACCAATCCAGACTCAGTTATGTGGGCGTCGGCAGTCATTGGTATCACCGGAAAAAACTCATCGGCTTTTGATTATGCCGATGTGTTGATTCAAGCGTTACGTCAAGAAGGGTGTGAGGCACACACTTTAGAGCAGTTTGCGCTATCTGAAGCGCTCTCTACACAGGTGAATATTGAACCAGCGAAAGCTTGGCTCAATCATTATTCAACGAGTGGGCGAAAAGACTGGGCGAGAACGGTGTTGGAACAGTTCTTTGAAGAACATGGAGATAAAACATTTGAAGAGCAAATACGCTTAGCTAAAGAAGTGTCCTTCAAGCGCCCTCTTGCTGAAGTGATTCGAGGGCATATCTATAAAAAGAAAAAGAAACTTCGTAAGTTATTTGGTTTGAAAGAAGAATAAATCATAGGCTTTCAAGGGTACTCATTTTGTACCCTTGTTCAATTTGTGAAAAATCAAAGTGCTGAGCATCAATCTTTCCTAACCGAACTTCTTTTTCGAATGAGCGCTCGAGTCGCTTTAGATTACTCACTTTCCAGCTATTACCTGTTTGCGTTAGGCATTTATCAAAATCGATAATCCAAACCTTGCCTGCTTTATCAACGAGAATGTTATGGATATTGAGGTCGGTATGATTGACCCCGGCATCGTGCATTTTTCGAATTTGATGACCAATATCGTTGAAATGGGAATCGGATAGTTTTTTGTTTGATAGTATCTTTACTAAGTCTTCTGCGTCGGAAATCTTTTCAATTAAAATATCGGCTTTGTAAACGAGCCCTTCTTGCGAAACTTTCGCAGCAACGGGTGTCGGGACATTAACTTTATGTGTGGCTAGAAGCTCAAGTAACATTAACTCTTGGTATGCTCGTGAGCTCTCTAATCCAGTAAATAAATAGCTGTCTCTAACTAGCTTTCCAAACAAGCCGCCGCGGTGATAATGTCGAAGAGCGAAATCGCTTTTTTCTCCCTTAACAAACCATGTTGTTCCTCTACCTTGAGCGTGCCCCAGTATTGCTTGATTCGCCTTCCAATAATCTACAGAAAAAGCCAATTCAACGTCTTCGGTGAGTAATTTAGGATTATACCAGTACGTTGTTTTATGGATTTGCTTTGTTGTAAACATGAATCACTGTCTCGTATTGGGGAGTTTATGGCATACTTGGTAGAACAGTATATCAAACGCCGAACAGATTAATGAACGATTCATGTAGTTACCAAAAAATATTAGTTGTTGCCACTCATTGCATTGGTGATAGTTTGTTGATCTCTGCTTTTACCCATAGTCTGAGAAAAGCGTTTCCGACCGCCATAATAGATGTGTTAGTTAATGCTAGAGGGGAGATGGTTTTTGGTACCAATCCAGACGTTGACTCTTTAGTTGAAATTCCGCCAAGAGCATCCGTTAAGGACTATTACCGGATTTTAAAAACGCATGGTCGATATGATTTAGTCGTCAATGAAATGCTTAATGATAGAACCGCTATCTATAGTTTTATCTTTGGTAAGAAAAGACTTGGTGCAATTGATGAATCGCTTTCTGGCGCCTGGGTTAAAAAGTTAATTTATACTCATTACATTAAAGAACAGCATCGCTTTGAGCATAAAATGAGTCGCGTTGCTCGTATGCTGGATACCATAGATGTTAATTGTATTGCACGGCTTGTGTCTCCCGAAGAGTTATTACCTTCAGCAGTTCAAAAGAGATTGCCATCAAACTACATTGTTGTACATGCGCCATCCTCCAACGAAATTAAGCAGTGGCCAGTCTCGTATTGGGTTGAAGTCATCAATCGTCTGATATCTTCAGGTTATAATATTGTCTTATCTGGCGCTAAATTAGAACGAGACGAGACCATTGTTGAACAAATCATTAGCCAAGTTCCTGAATCGAATCAACTGGTCAGTGTTTTGGGGGAATTATCATTAGCTCAAACTTCGGTATTAATAAAACACAGTGATGGTTTTCTTGGACCTGACAGTGGCCCGGGTCACCTCGCATCAGGTTACTCTATCCCAATTGTATCTATTATTAGCGTGGCGCCAGCAAGCATGTGGTCACCTTGGCCATATGAAGAGCCAATTGATGTAACGAACAATTTATACAGCAATGGTGTTAGCTCCCAAAGAGTCGCTAATATTAGACTTGTGCAATCTGAACGCAACTGCGTCCCTTGCTATAAAAACAGATGTCAGATTAGCGATGATGTCTATTCGCCATGCCTTCAAGATATCAAGCCAGATAACGTTGTTTCTGCTGTTCTAGAAATGATGCCATTGGAATCGATCAATGAATAACGCTCTTTCTGCTCCAAAATCTATTTGTATTCTGCGTTTATCTGCCATTGGTGACGTTTGTCATGCCCTTTCTGTGGTGCAACTTATTCAAGCTACCTATCCAGAATGTCAGATCACGTGGGTGATGGGAAAAATCGAAGCTCAATTACTTGGTGATATACCTGGAATTCAAGTTGTCGTGTTTGATAAAAAACGCGGCCTAAAAGGAATGAAAGAAGTATGGGGATCCCTGCGTCCAACTCGGTTTGATTATTTACTGCATATGCAAGTTGCATTAAGAGCCAGTCTGTTAACGTTAGGAATAAAGGCAAAAGTAAAACTTGGTTTTAGTTGGACACGTGCCAAAGAGGGGCAGTGGCTCTTTACCAACAGCAAGCTACCAAAAACGGACGCATCTCATGTGTTGGATAATTTCTCTGAATTTGCTTACTTTTTGGGGTGTTCCAAACAGGTGCCGACATGGGATCTTGCTTTGTCTGATGAAGATCAAAGACTATCGATGGAGCTTGCGCATGAGCCGTATATTGTTATTAGCCCTGCCGCGAGTAAAGATGAGAGAAACTGGTTAGTTGAGCGCTATGCCGCTGTCGCCGATCACGCTTATCAGTTAGGCTTTAAAGTGGTTTTTTGTGGTGCTCCAACGGATAGAGAGCGCAATTTAACCGACAATATCTCTCAGCACATGACATCACCTTGTATTAACTTAGTAGGCTCAACCTCGTTAAAGCAGCTTACCGCAGTGATTGGTCAATCCAGTGTTGTGATCGCTCCTGATTCAGGGCCTGCACACATTGCGACGACTCAAGGTGTCCCCGTGATTGGTTTGTATGCGCACAGTAACCCAATGCGAACAGGGCCTTATCATAGTTTAGACAGTGTGGTTTCTGTCTATGAACAGGTTGCTGAAGAGCAACACGGTAAAGCGGTTGACGAGCTTCCATGGGGAACCCGAGTAAAAGGAAAAGATCTTATGGCTCTTATTTCAACAGAATCGGTGATTGAGCAGCTAGACCGTGTATTAGGCCGATTGAAAAACAAGAAAACATCCAGTGAATAAAGGAATGTCATGAAAATAGCAATATACCCAGGTACTTTTGATCCAGTGACTAACGGCCACTATGACTTAATTAAACGTGCTGCATGTATGTTTGAAAAGCTTGTCATTGGTGTCGCAGAGAGCCCAAGTAAAGCCACCTTATTTAGCTTAGATGAGCGTGTGGCCTTATTGCGAGAAACTTGCCATGAATTACCTAATGTTTCCGTCGAAGGTTTTAGCGGTTTACTGGTTGATTTCGCGACCGAGCAAAACGCCTCAATTTTGGTGCGTGGCTTAAGAACAACCATGGACTTTGAGTATGAATTTGGTTTGACGACAATGTATCGTCGGTTAAAACCAGAACTAGAGAGCCTGTTTTTGACACCTTCAGAAGAGTTTGCTTTTTTATCATCAACATTGGTTCGTGAAGTCGCTATTCATGGTGGAGACATAGAGCAATTTGTTCCAGAGTGTGTTCATCAAGCTGTTGTCGCTAAAGTAAAAGCTTTTAAAAATTAAGTGATTATGAATATTTTAATGTATACAAGAGCCACGTTACCTGTGGTGAATTATGGTGGAACGGAACGAGTCATTTGGGACTTAGTTTATGCTTTGCATCTTGCCGGGCACCGAGTGACGCTGCTCGCTGGCAAAGGCACAAAATGTGATTGGGCGAGAGTCATCGAGTATCAACCGAATGTACCACTGCAAAGTCAGCTTCCAAATGATATTGATGTTGTGCATTTCCACTCTGATCTAGAGCCTATCTCTTATCCCTACATTTTAACTCAGCATGGTAATTCAGACGGCCCTATTGACCCTAACACCGTCTTTGTTTCATCTCAGCATGCAAAAAATCATGGTGCACAAGCTTATGTTTACAATGGCTTGAATTGGGACAACTACCAAAAGCCTAACTTTAACTTGAAACGAGAACGTTTCCATTTTCTTGGGAAAGCGGCGTGGCGAGTTAAAAATGTTCAAGGTGCCATTGATATTACCAAGAAAGCTGGCCAGCAGCTTGATGTCTTGGGAGGGCATCGCTTGAACCTAAAAATGGGTTTCAGATTGACATTAGATCGTCATGTTCGTTTTTTAGGGATGGTGGACGATACAATGAAATCTCAGATCATGACTCAGTCAAAAGGTCTGATTTTCCCCGTGACTTGGCATGAACCGTTTGGCTTAGCGATTACAGAGAGTTTGTATTTTGGTTGCCCAGTGTTTGGTACACCTTATGGCTCATTGCCGGAATTAGTTTCTAGTGAGGTAGGTCTTTTATCGAGCTGTGAACAAGAGCTCGTAGAAGGGGTCTTAAATTCTGACACCTATGATTCAGCTCGTTGTAATGAATACGCGAGAGATCAATTCAATGCCAATGTCATGGCTACAGAGTATGTTAGTTATTACGAGAAGGTAGTTGAAGGTAATAAAGCCAATAGTGCATTAGGAAGTATTGTCGAGTCTTTTAAAAGGTTGCCTTATGAACGATAAATTGAAACCGAAACTGGTTTTTGTAGGCTATAAGCAACAGTATGAAAAACTAGAAATTGACGTGCTATCGTCTGATTATGAAAAGCATCATATTTTCCTAAGTAAGTGGCTAGTTAAATTAGTTTCCTTTTTATTTTTCTATAGTAAAGAACACTATCATGAGGCTTATGGAGCGATCATGAGACGAAAAATAAAGGCACTAAATGGCTTCGATGTCATATTCACCACCGATTCTCTGAGAGATATAAAGTCGATATCAAAGATTGATGGAAGGAAGGTGATTGTTTTTAGAAATGTCACAGATGGAAGCCTGAACCATCACCTAAAAGATTTCGAAACGTATACTTTTGACGAAGGTGATGCAGAAAAGTATGACTTTAAGCATATTTACCTACCTATGCCTCAGCTAAAAATCATCGATGAGATAGCAAAATCATCTGATTACGATGTTTCTTTTGTTGGGGTGGATAAAGGAAGGAAAGAAAAGGTTCAAAAAATAAAAGGTGCATTAGATGGTTTTAAGTGCAATTTTATTGTTTTTGATAAAAAACCGTCTTATTCCTATGTTGAATACCTAACCGTGATGCTCAATACCAAATGTGTATTGGAAATGGTTCTTGATGGACAGACGTCTGATACTATGAGGGTTAAAGAAGCATTGTATGCTCGAAAAAAAGTAATCACGAATAATTTGAGTCTTTATAATCACCCTTTATACTCAAAAGATAACTTTCTTATCTTTGACTCTCTAAGTGAATTGGCCAGTAATATTGAAAGCTTTATTTCTAGCGAATTTGATGAATCAGTTTTGATTAAGCTTGAAGATTACACTGTTGATGGTTTTTATCACAAACTCCTATCTGGTAATGGCGAATAGACTCATTATGAAAAAAATCATACGCAAGATTAAGAAGCTAATATTCATTCGTGACCAAAAAAAGCATAGGAACTTCCTTTCTCGAAAATCAAACTTTACAGACACTCAATTTGAAGGCTGTAACTCCATAGCAAATGATTGTGATGTGAATGCTTCATATATTGGATTCGGTACTTATATTGATACTCGTTGTGATATGAATAATGTCAAAATAGGCCGATTTTGTTCGATTGCTAATAATGTGAAAATTGTTCTAAATAACCATCCGGTCAATGATTATGTGTCGACTCACCCTTGTTTTCATCGTTCAGAACACCGATTGATGCAAAAACAAGGATTGGACTTTAACAAAGGCATTATTTACCCGCACACTAGATATGTTGAAGAGCATTATCAAGTCGTTGTAGGTTCGGATGTCTGGATCGGTGAAGGAGTAAAAATACTCCCTGGAGTGACTATCGGGCATGGTGCTGTTATTGCAACAGGCTCTATTGTGACCAAAGATGTTGAAGCATTCAGTATTGTGGGTGGTGTTCCTGCGAAGGAAATTAAGAAGCGCTTTACTGAAGAGGAAAGGGAAGCTCTTTTAATGGAACGGTGGTGGGAATGGCCACTTGAAAAAATCAAAGAGCATCAAGAGGCCTTCATTAACATCAAAGATTTCAAACGATTGATTAGTTAGAGTTGTCTAATTAATCAATCGAGTCTATATGCCTACGTGTAGGTTTATACCCATATGTAGGTTAATAACCCACATATGGGTCTTGTCCATTCCTACGTGTTTTTAACAACTTTAAAATCCACATGTACTGCTCAGGTTTCGGATTAACAAAACCTTCAACGACTTCATTCATTGCTCTAGCGTCTTGATGTTCATCGCCAGATAACTCAATGGGTGCTTTGATTTCAATTTCGTATTTACCCGTCTCAATATTATAGCTGGCAAAGGTTGGAACGATCTTCGCTCGGCTTACTTTCGCTAGTTTTCCAAGTCCAGGCAAGGTGGCTTTTTCAGTCGCAAAGAAATCTGAAAATACACTTTGCTCTGGGCCATGGTCTTGATCTGGCAGGTAATATCCCAAGTAGCCATCTTTGACTGATTTGATAAAAGGTTTAATGCCGCCACTGCGATCATAAACTCGTCCGCCATACTGAACTCTTTGCTTGTGCATGAGCCAGTCGGTCAGAGGGTTTTTCTGGCTATTGGCCATCGCAGAAACGGGTAAGCCTCTTGAAGCTAAAAGGATTGCCGGAATGTCGATGCACCAAGAGTGAGGTACTAGCAAAATAGCACTTTGATTGTCTTGCTGTAGCTGCTGTAAGTGCTCTAAGCCAATGATTTCTGAGTGTGCCTCAAGCCAACGTTTACTGCGTAATGATATGGCAGGAAAACCAAGTAAAAACGCGCCCGCAGTTGTTAGGCAATTGGTTAGAATCGTTTCACGCTCTTGAATAGACTTTTCTGGAAAACAAAGCGCGAGGTTTATACGTGCCTTTTGTACTGAGCCACGTTGCTTCTTCGTCATTTTTGTCGCCACGAATTTTGCTATGGCTACTCGAATCGAGTTTGGCAGCAAAGAAATGGGCAGGCATAGGCATAGCCCGAGCCAAGTTCCCCAGTGTTTTGGTGATAAAAACGCACTGATGAATTTAGGGTTGTATGCTTTAAGATCGTAGTCGTCGCGTTGAGTTGTCACTGTAAACCTTTAACTGGCGATATATATTGAACAAGCTAACAGTATACCGTTAGCTTGTTTTCGGGAGAGTGTAATCTAGCGATTAACTGACTGCATGTACTCGCTGACGCCTTCAGCAACCGATTTAAATTGAACATCGCAACCGGCATTACGCAACTTAGTTAAATCAGCTTGAGTAAACTCTTGGTAAGCACCTTTCAAATGATCAGGGAATGGGATGGTTTCAATCTCTCCCTTACCGTGATGCTTAATCACCGCTTTTGCGACTTCTTCAAATGATTCGGCATTACCTGTACCTAGGTTGAAGATACCTGATACTCCATTTTTTAAGAACCACAGGTTTACGGCCGCAACATCACCAACATACACAAAATCACGCTTGAAGGTTTCGCTTCCTGCGAATAATTTCGGGTTTTCACCGGCGTTCATTTGATTGTTTAGGTGGAATGCGACAGAAGCCATGCTGCCTTTGTGCTGTTCACGTGGACCGTAGACATTGAAGTATCGAAACCCAGTAATTTGAGAAAGCGTTTCGTTGTGTGCGGTTGCATCTGCAGTTAAGCGACGCACATAGTTATCAAATTGCTGTTTTGAATAGCCGTATACGTTTAGCGCGCCTTCGTACTGCGGCTCTTCAATAAAGGTATCGGTTTCACCATAAGTGGCAGCAGAAGAAGCATACAAGAACGGAATCTCGCGCTCGATACAGTAATGCAGCAACTCTTTCGAGTATTCGTAGTTGTTGAGCATCATGTATTTGCCATCCCACTCTGTGGTCGCAGAACATGCACCTTCATGGAAAATTGCTTCAATATGACCGAAATCATCACCAGCCATAACTTGAGTTAGAAAGTCATCACGATCCATGTAATCGGTGATATCTAGGTCAACCAGGTTCTTAAATTTTTTGCCATCTTTTAAGTTGTCGACAACTAGAATATCGTTGTGGCCTGCTTTATTGAGTGCCTTAACAATATTGCTGCCAATCATGCCTGCACCACCAGTTACGATAATCATATTTCTTCCTACTTTTTTGAATACAAACTCACACGAGTATAGCAAGGAACAAACGAAGCGAGCTAGCGGAATAATTCTTTAATTCTAGTGTAATGTAGTGATGTTAATTGAGATATTCTATCCATTTTCGTCAGAGCTAATTCGACCAGATGTGAACAGGTCGATCTATCTGTTTAGTGGCGATATACTGAACCACTAAACGGATAGGGATCTAATTACTAATGAAAACACGTGACAAGATTGTTTACGCAGCTCTAGAGCTTTTTAATGAGCACGGCGAGCGTAGTATTACGACCAATCATATTGCTGAGCACATCGAAATCAGCCCAGGTAACCTCTACTACCACTTCCGCAACAAACAAGAAATTGTACGTGATATCTTTACTCTCTACTCGACTGAGTTACTTGAAAGGTTTACTCCGATTCAAGGGCAGCAAGAAAGCCTGACGCTACTAAAAAGCTACTTAGATTCAATCTTCACATTGATGTGGAAGTACCGATTCTTCTATGCGAACCTGCCTGAAATATTATCTCGTGATGAAAAACTGCATCTTGATTACATGGCCGTTCAAGAAAAGCTGCAAACGAATCTTGTGGATATTATGAGAGCTTTTGTTGAGTTGAACTTGCTAAAAGCAACAGATACAGAAATGAAGTCGATGGTCACATCTCTCCACTTGATCGCATCGGGTTGGTTGGCGTATCAGTCGGCGATGTCTCCAAAATCTCAAATTACGGAGCAAGTTGTTCACCAAGGAATGCTGCAGATGATCGCAACCGTTAAACCGATTGCAACGACTCAAGGCTTTGAGCAACTGACATTGTTAGAAGATGGTGTAAGAGCGCTGAACAGCAAATAAAAGCGAAGATGTGGGTAAGCGGTAAGTCGGATTCGGGTAACGAGAGCGGAAAGCGCAGATTCGAGTGGTGGGATATAAATCGTGACGTCATTCCCTACAGCGAGGAACGAGCGTGATAGGGAATCTCTCTTTATCCTCGAGGGTAGCAATCTCAAGCGAGATTCCAGATATTTCGTCCCTCAATTCTGGAATGACTGAGTTTGATTAATGCGAATTCGGAAATTTTCAGCTCTTTGGGCTTGTTCTTCGCATCTCGGTTACTTATATCTCGTATCTGTTTTTACCTAACCAACCATCTTTTCGGGTTTTGAGCTTGGCTGTTTCTACGAATTTCAAAGTACAGCGATGGTCGGGTTTGTCCACCAGTGTCACCGGCGAGAGCTATCGCCTCACCCGCTTTAACCTTGTCACCTTCTTTCTTTAAAAGCGCTTGGTTAAAGCCATACAGTGTCATGTCGCCTTTACCGTGATCAAGCAGCACCACTAAGCCATACCCACGTAAATACTCTGCGAATACGACGGTGCCTGAGTAAACAGATTTTACCTGCTGACCGTATTTCGCTTTGATCACCATGCCTTTCCAATTTACTTGGCCAGTTTGGCGTGAGCCGTAGTTATGCAGAACTTTATCTTTGATTGGCCAAGGCAGTTTACCTTTACGTTTGGCTAAGCCATCCATAGGGACAGCATTGCGTCTCTCTCGTGCGGCTTTTTCTGCTTTCGCTATTTCGGCTTTTAGGCGAGTTTCATTACGTTGAAGTTCGGCTAAGTAATTTTTGTCGCCAGAGATGTTTTTCTTAATACTGCCGACAGTCTTTTTACGCTGTGTTTGGGTCTGCGATAGTTTGTTGCGCTTTGCTACCTGTTGATTTAACAGCGTTGCTATTTGTTCTTGCTCAAGTTGGCGTTGCTTATGGCTTTCTTCTAATTCAAGTTGAGTTTGTTCGATCGTTTTGATTGTTGCAGATCGCGCTTTGGCGAGGTGTTGGTAATAGTGACTAATGCGGTCCTCTTCAACGCCAGTATTTAAGATGTGAGAAGAGGCTTTGGCTCTGCTGGTCATGTAGTAAGTCTGAATCAGCTGCTCTAACTTGTCGGTATGGGCTTTTTTCTGTGCTGTAAGCGCTTTAATCTTATTATCTAAGCTAGCAACATTAGCATTGGCGGTATTGAGTTGTTTTTTACTTGTTTTAATGGCTTTTTCAAGTAAGGAGATAGAGAGCTCTTGTTGCTTGAGGTTTGCCTGTAAATTGTCGAGCTTCTTCTGTTGTGAGGATAGTGTTTTTTGTTGACGAGATATCTCACTCGACACACCTTTCAGCTCCCCTTTCGATGCGGCAAGTGGCGATGCAGAGAAAAGAACAGCACAAAGGCTGGAAGATATCAAAAGAACAGTGCTAATTACTTGGACTGGTTTCATCATTATCGTCATGTTGCTCTTATTAGTTTTCAGCATCTGCTCTTAAGTCTTTCGTATCTCGGCTCATCGAACCTAGAATCAGCTCTTATATCCCATCACCATGGATGAAGTTCTGCGAGCGACCATTGAACCCTTGGTCCATATCTAGAGATGGTTTATCTGTCTTTGGCTTGCCAACAATCTTGGCCGGAACCCCAGCGACTGTTGTATGAGGTGGTACGGCTTGTAGAACTACAGAGCAAGAACCAATTTTCGCGCCTTCACCCACTTCAATGTTGCCGAGTATTTTAGCGCCGGCACCAATCATTACACCTTCTCGGATTTTAGGGTGACGATCGCCACCTTCTTTACCTGTACCACCAAGGGTCACGTCTTGAAGAATCGATACATCATTTTCAACGACGGCTGTTTCACCAATTACAATGCCTGTCGCGTGGTCGAGCATGATAGCTTTACCGATACGAGCCGCCGGGTGAATATCAACTTGGCAAGCGACGGAGATTTGGTTTTGTAGGTAAGTGGCAAGTGCAATACGACCTTGTTTCCACAGCCAGTTAGCCACTCGGTAGCCTTGTAGAGCATGGTAGCCTTTCAGATAAAGCAGAGGCATCGAGTACATCTCGACCGCAGGATCTCGATTTACCGTCGCGCAAATATCACAAGCGGCCGCATCGATAATAGATTGGTCCTGCTTAAATGCTTGTTCAACCACTTCACGCACTGCCATTGCAGGCATTGAAGCCGTCTTTAGCTTGTTTGCTAGGATGTAGCTAAGGGCTGCGCCTAAACTTTCATGGTTGATAATGGTGGCATGATAAAAACTCGCAAGCATAGGTTCTTGCTCCGACTGCTGTCGAGCTTCTTTCACAATGCATTGCCAAACTTTTTGTTGTTCACAGTGTTTCATTTTACCGTCCATTATTTTTAAGGGGCAGATACGAGTGACGAGGTGAGAGATTCGAAGAGCGACAAGAACAGATTAAAGTAGCGAGATGCGAGTAACGAAAAGCATTTTCGTCGAACGTTTGAATGTGCTCTTCATCTTTTCGTATCTCGTTTACTCGAATCTCTCTACTGCTCTTGGGGTGCCCGAATCCCGTATCTGCTCTTATTATCTTTCTGACTTCTTGTCTCGTGCAAGTAGATCTTGTGCTGCTAAGTGTGCATCTTTCCCTTGATACAACACTTGATAAATTTGTTCAACAATTGGCATCTCAACGCCCATGCGTTCTGATAATAACCAAACTTCTTTGGTGTTGCGATAACCTTCAACGACTTGGCCAATTTCTTCTTGTGCGGTATCTACATCTTTGCCTGCGCCAAGAGCCAAACCAAAGCGACGGTTGCGTGATTGGTTATCAGTACAGGTTAGTACTAGGTCGCCTAATCCAGCCATGCCCATGAAGGTTTCTGGTTGCGCACCAAGAGCTGCGCCTAGTCGACTCATCTCAGCTAGACCGCGAGTGATAAGTGCAGTACGTGCATTGGCACCGAAACCAATACCATCCGACATGCCAGCACCAATGGCGATAACATTTTTCACTGCACCACCAAGCTGCATGCCAATAAAATCTGAATTTGCGTACACACGGAACGTTTTGCCACAGTGAATTTTTTCTTGAAGTTGCTCAAGGAATTCTGCATCAGGGGAAGCCACAGAGATTGCCGTTGGCATACCCATCGCTAGCTCTTTGGCGAAGGTAGGTCCTGATATAACTGCTAACGAGTACCCATCACCAAGCACATCGTGAGCGACATCTTTTAGCAGGCGACCAGTTTCCGGCTCTAAACCTTTAGTAGCCCAGCAGATACGAGAACAATCTGTTAAGTGAGGCTTAAGGCTATTTAAAACGATACCAAATACGTGGCTAGGGACGACAACAAGAAGATCACGACTTGCTGTTACTGCCTTCTCAAGGTCTGACTCGATGATTAGGCTTTCTGGGAAGTCGATATTTGGTAGAAATTCATTATTTGCGCGCTCGGATTCGAGACGAGCCATGTGAACAGGATCATGCCCCCACAGAACAACGTTTGCACCGTTACGCGCTAGAGAGATAGCTAAAGATGTTCCGTAAGAACCTGCGCCAATTACTGCCATGGCGATCTCTTTGCCGTAAGCGTTTGTCGAGTGAGTTGTTTCTGTCATGCTTCCACCTAAAAATAATGAGGGAAATCGAAGAGTCTTGGAAAAGCTATCCACTAAAATCAGAGGAGCTTTCAATTTTAGTACAGTGTAAAGAAAAAATGCACATCGCAGAAGTTGCGATGTGCATTTAAAAGCTAACTAGCGCTTGAATCGTTAGAGTTAAGCTCTACTTTGAGACTTAAGCTTGTTCGCCTTCAGCTTGTTGAGCTTGGTTCTGTAGGTAGTTCATGAACAAAGCATCAAAGTTTACTGGAGCTAAGTTCAGTTGTGGGAACGTACCTTTAACCACTAGGCTAGAAATTGTTTCACGAGCGTATGGGAACAGGATGTTCGGGCAGAATGCACCTAGGCAATGAGCTAGTTGGCCAGCTTCCATTTCGCTTGCAGAGAAGATGCCGCCTTGTTGAACTTCACAAAGGAATGCAGTGTCTTCTGCGTTTTTAACTGTAACCGTTAGACGTAGGATTACTTCGTATACGCCTTCGCCAAGTTCACGGCTTTGAGTGTCTAGGTCCAGTTTTACATCTGGGTTCCACTCTTTTTGAAACATGTCTGGAGAGTTTGGCGCTTCGAAAGATACGTCTTTTAGGAAGATACGTTGGATTGCGAAGTTCTGTTGTGCGTCTTGTTGTGCTGCTTCAGCCATTTTCTTGTCCTTAAAAATTTATAATTAGGTTTCGTTCGCCATCTCTGTTTAACAAAACCTTAAAGTCATATTCGTTTAGTTAGGTCAGCTTACCTTTAACTACTTTTTACCTTTCACCAAAGGTAGGTTAGCTTCGCTCCAAGCCACTAAGCCGCTTTTCAGCACGCTTACGTTTTCGAAACCAGCTTTAATCAGTAGGTTAGCGCTTTCTTGAGCTGTTTGACCTGTCTTACATACTACGATGATTGGGTCTGCTTTGTGGCTTTCAAGGCTACCAAAGCTATTTGCTTTGATATCTGACGGCAAAATGTGAACTGCGTCAGTAATATGGCCCTTTTTGAACTCATCTTTAGTTCGAATATCAACCACAACGCCGTTTTCACGGTTAATCATGTGTGTGGTTTGCGCTACCGTGATCTCTTTGTAAGCTGCGTTTGATGTCTTGATAACGTTCGCAATGATGGCAACAACCAAGCCGATCCATACGATGGCTAAAATCATATTCTCTTGAACAAATGGAACTAACTCTTGCATATCTTGAACTCTTATTCGTTATTGGGCGAAAAATTATAGGGTAGGAGTATAGCGACAAAGGGGGGGAGAATACAGAGGAAGGCGTTGTGGAACTCAGTGTTACCTCTCTTTCTTAGTACTTCGCGTCTCGTTCACCAGAATCCCACATTCACACTTCAAACTATTCGACAATTCTAGCTTTTGGTTCTCCCCCTTAAACACCGGACTATTGTGAGTGTAGTAGTCTAATGATCCCGGACACGAAATTAGGTGGTAAAGTCTCCACCATAAATGAAGTGTTCAATGACAAAAGGACAGCGACGTACATTTTCTACTGAGTTCAAAATAGATGCTGCAAGTTTGGTTCTTGACTAAGGGTACTCCATACCTGAAGCAGCTTACTCTATGGGCGTAGGTGAAACAGCTTTACGGCGCTGGGTCGACCAACTCAAAATTGAGCGAGGTGGAATTACTCCAACGACCAAAGCCCTCACGCCTCAGCAAAAGAAAATCCAAGAGTTAGAAGCCCGGATTAACCGGTTAGAACGAGAAAAATCCATATTAAAAAAGGCCACCGCTCTCTTAATGTCGGACGAACTCGAACGTTCTCGTTAATAGACAAGTTGAGGGGGCATGAATCGGTCAAAATTCTTTGCGATCTGTTCAACGTGGCTTCGTCTTGTTACTACGAGTTTAAGCAACGCAAGCCGGATGCCAATCGCATTCGTCTAGCTAGCCAAATTAAAAAAACTCTTCAACATGAGTCGAGGCTCTGCTGGCAGTCGTACTCTTGTCTCGATGCTGAGCGCAGAAGGCATAAAGCTGGACGATTTAAGATTCGCCAGATAATGCGTGAAGCTGATTTAATGAGTAAACAACCAGGTTCGCATCGATATAGACATGCAAAAGTAGAGAGGCTAGACATTCCAAATCTACTGAAGTGTGAGTTTTCTGTGAGTACTCCGAATCGTGTTTGGTGTGGCGATATTACTTATATTTGGTCAGGTTCAAAGTGGTCCTATTTAGCGGTAGTGATTGACCTATTTAGCCGATGCGTTGTGGGGCGGTCTTTATCCGATAAGCCCGATACGAATTGGTATCTAAGGCTTTGGACATGGCCTAGGAGCAACGAGGATGTCCGAAGAGTGTGATGTTCCATTCAGATCAAGGCTGCCAGTATAGCAGCCGTAAATATCGGCAAAGACTTTGGCGATATCGTATAACTCAAAGCATGAGCCGTCGTGGTAATTGTTGGGACAATGCTCCCATGGAGCGGCTATTTAGAAGCTTGAAAACCGAATGGATACCAGCAACAGGTTACCTGACACAAGCTCAAGCTAAGAAAGACATCAGCCATTACCTGATGAGTTACTACAATCGGAAACGGCCTCATCGAGTAAATGATGGGTTGTCGCTAGTAAATGCCGAAAACCGGCTAAAGTCAGTGTCCGGAATTTGTTGACCACTACAATATCTATGTTTTATTCACTCGCATCTGCTTTCTACTTCTTCACCACTCCACCCGTTAAATACAATCCAATCGCTGCTAACACCGGATAGCCAAACGCTTCATTGGTCATTTTCCCCAAGTATTAAAACGCACCTACCCAAAGCGAGATGTGCTGCAAGAACTGCATGCCATGCAAGCGTGACTGTACATCAACCCTGATAAGCGCAAACCCTTTGAGCACATTGGCCACTTTGTGAATGGCTGGCGAAGAAGAAGCACCCAAGCCAAGGAGAAGCAGAGCCCATCATCATTTTTCCATCAAACAAGAGCGGCTAAGCAAGCAAAAGCAGTTAAGCAAACACAAGCGGTGAAACCTCAATAAAAGCGAAATCAATAAAAGCAGATGCGCTCACAACGGCTTCAAACCAAGCGTAGCCAATCAAAAGCAATCAAGCCGAAAGCAAACCACAACAACCCAAGCTTCGTCTCGCTGTACCGTAACGGCAATATTTTCATTGATATAGAAAAGCGCTACTGCGATGCAGCACAAGAAAACAGCTACCACATAGGAACCCAGTACCTGCAGAAGTACAATGTTGCCGGTGGTTAAATGCGTGGTAACAGGCTGACTAATAAGGGGAAATTATACACTGGTTAATGTGCGCCTGTTTTGCTAAAATTATCACTAATTAGAACCGTGTGAAACCCCTTAGAAAGTGGTTTTACCTTGCCTTTAGGAGCCAAACCTAAGGGCGGTAGCGTACCTAAATGCGAGTAGCTAGCAAGTTATACGGTAAACCTAAAGGTTGAAAGTGGTTTTGGCAACCTATTGGGGCGGTTTTTAAAAAGTCAGTAAAATCTAGGTTTTATAAGGGATTGTCCAAAAATAGACTGTCTCAAAATGAATAAAAAGTGTCTCAGTGGTGTAGGTAAACTGAGATTGACCAATACATAACTATGTTATGCAATAAACATCGGCCGGTGGAATATACATGCTTCCCCTAGATACATTTAAGACCATCATCGAGTCAACCCCACTTATTTCAATAGACCTTATTGTACGTAATAGCGAAGGTAAAGTCTTACTTGGAAAGCGCCTAAACCGTCCAGCCCAAGGGTCTTGGTTTGTACCTGGTGGACGGATTTTAAAAGATGAGTCCTTTACCTCAGCGTTTAATCGTCTCATTAAAGATGAATTAGGTTTGGATTGCGCTGAATCAAAGTTCAAAGGCATATATCAGCATTTTTATGATGATAACTTTTCTGAAGGTGACTTTACAACGCATTATGTAGTCTTGGCTTATGAAATCAATATAATTGAAGACCTATCAAGTTTACCGTTAGAACAGCACTCATCGTATCAATGGTTTTCAGAATATGAGCTAGAAAATAACTCGCAAATCCATACCCATACTAAATGGTATTTTCAAGACAGCAAACAAGCTGATTTTGACATCAGTTCAATAAATGCCACATTAAAATAAGGATTAGGAATTCAATATGATCACCCCTGTAATTATGGCTGGCGGTACCGGATCTCGTTTATGGCCACTTTCTCGTGAACTTTATCCTAAACAATTTTTGAGTGTGACTGGTGATATGTCGATGTTGCAGCAAACGGTAGCTCGACTTTCTAATCTTGAACATTCAGCCCCCATTCTCATATGTAATGAAGATCATCGTTTTATTGCAGCAGAACAAATGCGTTTAGGTGGATTTGAACATGGTGGTATTATCTTAGAGCCAGTAGGCCGAAATACTGCGCCAGCAATAGCACTTGCTGCGCTACAAGCAATAAATACAGCAGGTGTCGGTGACGAACCATTATTACTTGTATTAGCTGCTGACCATATTATAGAAAATGAATTAGCATTTATTAATTCAGTTGAAAAAGCCTTATCATTTGCACTAAATGACAAATTGGTCACTTTTGGTATTGTACCTAATGCACCAGAAACTGGTTACGGGTATATCAAAGCTGGCAAACAAGATAGCGATGCGTTTTCAGTAAGCGAGTTTGTTGAAAAACCTGATTTAGTAACAGCTCAAAGCTATTTAGAGACAAATGAATATTACTGGAATAGTGGTATGTTTATCTTTAAAGCAAGTCGTTATCTTGAAGAGCTAGCTAAACTCGAACCTGAAATACTTGAGATATGTAAAAAAGCGATCGCAGCTCCTTCACAAGATGTTGAGTTTACACGTGTTGATCCCGCTATATTTGAAACTTGTCCAGATAAATCTATCGACTATGCTGTGATGGAAAAAACAGATTCGGCAATGGTCGTGCCTATGGATGCAGGTTGGAGTGATGTTGGTTCATTCTCTGCATTATGGGATGTATCAGAGAAGGATGAACACCAAAATGTAATTAAAGGCGACGTAATTACGGTTGAGTCAACTAATAATTACATTTTTGCAGAAAATAAGTTGGTATCAACAGTTGGTGTAGATAATTTAGTTGTGATTGAAACCAAAGATGCAATATTAGTAGCAGATAAAGATAAAGTACAAGACGTTAAAGCGATAGTAAATAAATTAAAAGAAGCGGGTCGAACAGAGCAACAAATACATCGTGAGGTTTACCGACCTTGGGGTAAATATGATGCTATTGATTCTGGTGTCAGAGACCAAGTAAAACGTATTACAGTACAGCCAGGTGAAAAGCTGTCTATTCAAAAACATTATCATCGTTCAGAGCATTGGATTGTTGTATCAGGCACGGCAAGTGTACTTAATGGTGATAAAACTATTATTGTTACAGAAAATGAATCAACTTACATTCCTTTAGGTACTATTCATGCACTAGAAAATCCTGGGAAAATTCCATTAGAAATGATTGAAGTTCAAACAGGTAGCTATCTTGGTGAAGATGATATTGTCCGTTTTGAAGACCGATACGGCAGAAGCTAAGGGAAAGTATGTCAATTAATTTAATCAGTTCGACCGTAATTAAAGAGAGTGGTGTTGCTTTTGGTACAAGTGGTGCCCGTGGTCTAGTTACTCAGTTTACAGGAAATGTATGCGGTGCATTTTGTGCGGCTTTTGTTACAGCAATAAAATCAAACTTCGAATTTAAACAAATTGCCATTGCAATTGATAACCGACCAAGCAGTTATGTAATGGCACAAGCTTGTGCATCAGTTTTAACGCAGTTAGATATTGAAGTTATCTATTATGGTGTTGTGCCTACGCCCGCATTGGCTTATGTATCTCGAGAAGATGCAATTCCTGCAATTATGGTTACTGGAAGCCACATTCCATTTGATAGAAATGGTCTCAAATTTTATCGTCCAGATGGTGAAATTAGTAAGCTTGATGAAGAAGCTATTTTAAACGCAGTAGTTGCGTTTACAGATATTTCAGAATTACCTGAGTTGACAGTAAGTAATAAAGCAGCTGAAGATTATATTGAGCGTTATACGTCTTTGTTTGATACCCCCTGGTTAACTGGTAAGCGTATTGGTATCTATGAACATTCAAGTGCAGGGCGTGATCTTTACTACAAAATATTTGAAGCGTTTGGTGCAGAAGTCATTAGCTTAGATCGTAGTGATCAATTTGTGCCCATTGATACAGAAGCGGTTTCAAAAGAAGATACGTTAAAAGCAATTAATTGGTCTAAAGAATACAACCTCGATCTGATATTCTCAACCGATGGCGATGGAGATCGCCCTTTAGTTTCGGATGAAAATGGCAACTGGTTACGAGGTGACATTTTAGGTCTATTAACGTCTGATGCATTAAGCATCGAAGCATTAGCAATACCTGTCAGTTGTAATACTGCTGCTGAATTATGTAAGCATTTCTCCCATGTTGAAAGAACCAAAATAGGCTCACCTTATGTCATTGCTGAGTTTGCTAATTTAGCTATGAAATACGGTTCAGTAGCAGGTTTTGAAGCAAATGGTGGTTATCTTCTTGGAAGTGATGTTGAACTAAATGACCAACCATTAAAGGCGCTACCAACAAGAGATGCGGTGCTTCCAGTGATTATGCTTTTGATGGCAGCACAAAACACGTTAATTTCAGCGTTAGTAAAAGAATTACCACAGCGTTTTACTCATAGTGATCGTATTCAAAATTTCGCAACAGAAAAAAGCCAAGCCTTAATTGCGAAAGGCAAAGTAGCGCCACAAGATCTTCTTAAGCTAATTGGTATAGAGAATGCAGAAGTCGATAAAATTGATACAACGGATGGATTGAGATTAACGCTAGATAATAATAATATTATACATTTACGCCCTTCAGGGAATGCGCCTGAATTGCGTTGCTATGCAGAGGCTGATGTTTTTGAATCTGCATTCCAGTATGTTGTAAACACACTAAATAAAATCCAATCCCTGTAATGCAGGTTTAATATAAATAAATTAAGAGACAATAAATAATGGAAAAAAATAAAGTTGCATTAATTACAGGTGTAACAGGCCAAGATGGTTCTTACCTAGCTGAGTTTTTATTAGAAAAAGGCTATGAAGTTCACGGTATTAAACGTCGTGCGTCTTCATTAAATACAGAGCGTGTAGACCATATTTATCAAGATAATCACGAAAAAAATCAAAAGTTCTTTCTTCATTACGGCGATCTGACTGATTCATCGAACCTAACGCGTATTATCAAAGATGTGCAGCCTGATGAAGTGTACAATCTAGGTGCACAGTCTCACGTTGCTGTTTCTTTTGAATGCCCTGAATACACTGCTGATGTTGATGCAATGGGGACACTTCGTTTACTTGAAGCGATTCGTTTCTTGGGGCTAGAAAAGACAACTAAATTCTATCAAGCGTCTACGTCTGAATTATACGGTGAAGTACAAGAGATTCCACAGAAAGAAACAACCCCATTCCACCCTCGCTCTCCTTATGCAGTAGCTAAAATGTATGCCTATTGGATTGTTGTAAACTATCGGGAATCTTACGGAATGTACGCATGTAATGGTATTTTATTCAACCATGAGTCTCCTCGTCGTGGTGAAACATTTGTTACACGTAAAATTACCCGTGCAATTGCTAATATCTCCCAAGGCTTAGAGCCTTGTTTATATCTGGGTAATATGGATGCATTGCGTGATTGGGGACATGCAAAAGATTACGTTCGCATGCAGTGGATGATGTTACAACAAGATGTGGCTGATGACTTTGTTATTGCAACGGGTAAGCAGATTAGTGTTCGTGAATTTGTAAAATTATCAGCAAAAGAAGCCGGTATTGAACTTGAATTTTCTGGTGAAGGCATTAACGAAATAGCGACAGTCAAATCTATCACCGGAAATAATGCACAAGCTTTGAATGTGGGTGATGTTATTGTTAAGGTTGATCCTCGTTACTTCCGTCCAGCAGAAGTTGAAACCTTACTTGGTGATCCATCAAAAGCGAAAGAGAAACTGGGCTGGGTTCCTCAGATCACTGTAGAAGAAATGTGTGCTGAAATGGTAGAAAATGATCTGAATAAAGCAAAGCAGCACGCAATTCTAAAAGACCATGGCTACAACATCGCAATAACTGTTGAAAGCTAGTCTATTCACAAAGAAATAATAAGGTGTAATTCTAAAAAGAGAAGAAACATTTAACTGATTATGATTGTTAAGTTTTCGAAAATCTTTAAGTATTTTGACCTTCTTATTTTTCTCTTTGTGAGATAATTTTTTAAAGGCGTTATTGGTTAAGGTTTATATGAATAATAAACAAAGAGTATTTATAGCTGGTCACAACGGCATGGTTGGCTCTGCTATCGTTCGTCAATTAATTAATGATGAAAATATAGAAATAATCACTCGTTCACGTAAAGAGTTGGATTTAACTAATCAACAAGCGGTTCTAGCTTTTTTTCAAACAGAAAAAATAGATCAAGTATATTTAGCAGCAGCAAAAGTTGGTGGTATTGTAGCAAATAACACCTATCCTGCTAACTTCATTTATGAAAATCTAATGATCCAATGTAATATTATACATAGTGCCCATTTAGCTGATATCCAACAATTACTCTTTTTAGGCTCTTCATGTATTTACCCTAAATTAGCCGAACAGCCGATGAAAGAGAGTGCTTTGTTAACAGGTACATTGGAAGAGACAAATGAACCTTATGCAGTCGCAAAAATTGCAGGTATTAAACTTTGCGAAAGTTATAATCGTCAATATAGGCGAGATTATAGATGTGTGATGCCAACAAATTTATATGGTCCTTTCGATAATTTTCACCCTGTAAATAGTCATGTTATTCCAGCCCTATTGCGTCGTTTTCATGAAGCAAAGTTAAATGGAGACAAAGAAGTGATAGCATGGGGAAGTGGCAATCCGATGCGTGAGTTTTTGTATGTTGATGATATGGCAAGCGCTTCTATCCATGTTATGGATCTTGATAAAAGAACATATGATGAAAATACAGAGCCGATGTTAAGTCATATTAATGTAGGTACTGGAGTCGACTGTACTATTCGAGAGTTAGTGGAGACGGTTTCGCAAGTTGTTGGTTTTAAGGGGATAATTAAGTTTGACGCTACGAAGCCTGATGGAGCTCCGAGAAAGTTGATGAATGTTGACCGACTTAAGTCATTAGGTTGGGAATATTCTATTGATTTAGAAAGTGGATTGGATCTTACTTATAAATGGTTCTTAGAAAACAAATATTAAAATGAATATGACATATAGGACTACCCAAATGTATATGAACTTTAAAAACTGGTGGATTTAAAAGGAACTGCATCTTAAAAATGCACTTAACATTGACTTTAGATAGAATTATCTGGTATCTATCTGTTATTTTAGAAATACATGTTTTAGCCCTGAGGTGTTGGCGGAATAACACCAACACAACGGCTAGTGTTAGGTGCTAAAAATACCGCTACTTTTAATATCAATTAAAAATGAGGGGGTCATCTAACAACCTAAAAAAGGAGACTTAAAATTAAAAATCTAATAGATAGAGGAGCTATTTTTAAAAAAAACATTATTAGGGGCTCACTGTTTAAAGTAATTGGAATCGCTTTAGGTTATATAAGTATTCCTGTTACTCTTGATTTTTTGGGTGTGAAAAATTTTGGTGTATGGATAAGCATTTTTTCAGTACTATCATGGATTTATACATTTGACTTAGGCATTGGAAACGGCTTAAAAATAAAACTATCTGAAGCTCTTGCTACTGGGGATAAAGGGCTAGCAAAAAAATACATATCGACATCATATGCACTTATCTCTGGAATTAGTTTGTTATTTTTACTTATAGGAGTTTCTGGGACTTTTTTATTTGACTTCTCAAGTGGGTTAAACATATCTTTTTTATCAAATGATTACTTGCAAAAAATAATAGTACTTTGCTTGGTTTTTACTTTAATTAATTTCGTGTTGGGATTGTATAAACAGATATTTTGTGCGTTACAAAAATCATTTATGAATGATTTTGTTAATGTGATATTTCAGGCTGTGGTTATATTATTACTAATTTCGTCACCGAAAGGTTCAGGAACACTTTTTTCCATAAGTACTATATTTGGTTCGGCAACATTAATTATAAGTGTTGGGTTTACATTTTATATATTTAAAAAGTATAAATCTATTCGTCCAGACTTTAAATCAATTGATTTAGGAAAAGTAAAAGATATTGGTGGGCTTGGTATGATGTTTTTTATCATTCAAGTTTCAATGATAATTATTTTGACGACAGATAATTTAATTATTACAAAGTTGTTTGGTCCAGAACACGTTACTATTTACAATATGCCACTAAAGATTTTTCAGGGCGTAATTGTTTTTTGGGCTGTAATTTCAACACCTATAACGCCATTATTTACTGATGCTTATATTAAAAAAGATTATTTATGGATAAATTCAGCAATTTTAAAGTTAAATAAAATATTTATTCTTGTTATAATCGTTGTTTTTTTTATTGTGTTGTTTGGAGATGAGATTTTATATTTATGGTTACGAAAAGATTTTGATTATCCTAAGTATATGTTCTTATTTTTTGGAGTGTTTGTTATATTAAGAGTCTATGGCGACTTGTATATGAGTTTTCTTAATGCAATAGGGAAGATAAAGATTCAGTTATACTTGTATTTATTCGGAGCACTTATCAATATCCCTCTTTCTATCTATTTTGGAAAAAATTTAGATCTGGGTTCTAGTGGGGTTATCTTAGCAACATGTGTTAGTTTGTTTCTTCTGGCAATTATAATGCCGATACAAGCTTATATTGAATTAAAAAAAATGAAAACTGGCTTCTGATTTATGGACGGTGATAAATCTTTATGAAAATGGAATGTGTTAACTCAAAACCTCTTATTTCTATAATAACGGTCGTATATAATGGGGATAAATATTTAGAAGAGACAATTGAAAGTGTGAAAAATCAAACGTATGAGAATATTGAGTATATTATTATTGATGGAGGGTCTACCGATAACACTATTGATATTATTAAGAAGTATCAAAATAAAATAGATTATTGGGTAAGTGAAAAAGATGAAGGGTTATATGATGCATTTAATAAAGGCATTATGTTAAGCAAGGGAAGTTATGTTGGTATAATAAGCTCGGACGACTGGTTGCACGATAATGCTATCGAAAAAATGGTTAGTTCTATAAAAAAAAACAAAGCCGATGTTTATTATGCAAACTTAGACTTGATTAAAGATGATCTCTCTGTAATAAACGTTACCGCCCCTGAGAGTGTTAACGGAATTAAGAAAAAAATGACAGTTTTTCATCCTGCGACATTGATTAAAAAAAGTGCATATAAAGAATTTGGTTTGTATGACAAGTCATTCAAAATAGCGGCTGATTATGATCTTCTTTTGAGGTACTACGTAAATGGTGTGAAGTTTCAGAGAGTCGATTTCACAATGGCCAGCTTCAGAGAAGGAGGAGTGAGCTCTTACTTCAGTTGGAACAATCTAATGGAAAACATTCGAGCTAGGAAAAACAATAATTGTAGAGGGGTTTATTTTAAGGAAGTAGTAATATATGTTTATTTTAGGGTTAAGAGATTATTTAAATGAATTTGTATGTGATCACTATTTTTAACATAAGCATGATTTTTTTATTGTTATCTGGTTTATGTTTGAATGCATACAATATAAAGCTTAACAAAACTTGGATTACAATTCATTCTTTGTCAGTTGCTGCGTTTCTAGCTAGTTTTAAAAATATTACATATGGTGACTCAATAGCTTATTATAATCATTATATGTATGATTATAATGTGATTTCATTTGAGCCACTTTATTCTTTTATTGTAGATTGTTTTCGATTTTTTTATCCTACTACACCTATATACCTATTCTTTTTTATTGCGTTCAGCACCGTGTTTATTTTGGATCTTGCAATAAAAAGAATTGTTGGTTTTAAAAAAGGTATATTTATATCAATTATTTTTGGCATGACATTCTCTTTTTACTATCTTTTGTTTGAAACTATAAGAGATGGACTGGGTTTTTCATTGCTCATACTCTCGATTTCTTTTTTAGTTGAAGATAAAAAAGGAAGTGAAAGTAAGTTCTATATAATATTATTATGTGCAATACTTTGTCATTATAGCTATATAATGTTTGCGCTATTACCAATTATGCTAAGAATTAAGCCAGTAAAGTTGATGCCTATATTTTTAATGTTAGCAGCAATGTCAAGTATTGTGCTATTCCCTCTAGCAAAACTACTGATAAGTGATGGTATAATACTTCAGAAATTACTTTATTATGAAATTTATACAAATGCTTCCAATACATTGTTATTAAGAAGTTTTTTATTTATCATGATTCTACCTTTAGTGTTGAAGTATAGTCCTTCTAAAAATTATGCTTACGTTTATTGTTATTATTGTATGCTTTTGCTTACTTTTTTACCGTTCGACGAAGTATTAAGAAGGTTGTTATTTAAGGGGCCTATTTTAATATTAATTCCTATCTGTATGTTTTTATTTAGAGATAAAAATAAAGGTTATTTGATTTGTTTCTTTGTGATGGCCTCTTTATATTTTAATTTGTTTTTAATTTACTACCGAGCTATGTATGGACTGCTGGATTACACTCCGGTATGGTAGAGTTATTCCTAAATTAGATAATTATACCATCACCCACTATATGAACAGTTAAGTTCATCTAAATACTTAGAACGATGGCCAAGCCTCGCTACAAGAAACAATTGGAAGTATTATAACGAAGTTTTAATCAATAATGAACTAGACTATCGATATAACCTTACCAGTAAAAGCTTCTATCGGGCTCAGATAATCCAGTGCTTTCTGGCTGGGCCTAATATGAACCCAAAGTAAACACATGAGTAGAGCAGTTGTTAACCTCACGTACTTGGATTATGTAAATAAGTCAATCTAGGTATTTGCTTTTTCTTGAAATCATCAATGTCTGATTAAAATCAGTCACTATAATCACTGGTATGGAAAATACTAGGTTAATTTAACAATTAATTGGGTATTCACTCATGTGTAGGTCCTACCCGCAGTAATAGTGTGTCTGGATTTTTTGTCAAGTAAATCTTATTATAATTTTTAAGGTAGGCTTAATAGTGAAAATATTAATTACAGGTGGCGCAGGATTTATTGGTTCAGCCGTAATTCGCCATATTATTAGCAACACACAAGACCTAGTCATTAATGTAGACAAATTAACCTATGCAGGAAATCTAGAATCACTTCCTGAGGTTGATTCTCATGAGCGCTATGCTTTTGAGCAAGTAGATATCTGTAACCGCGCTGAGCTAGATCGCATATTTACTGAACATAAACCTGATGCTGTTATGCATCTTGCTGCTGAATCACACGTCGACCGTTCTATTGATGGCCCTGCGGTGTTCATCGAAAGTAATATTGTAGGTACGTATAATTTGCTCGAAGCAGCTCGTACTTATTGGAATACATTATCGGACGATAAAAAACAGGAGTTTCGTTTTCACCATATTTCAACCGATGAGGTGTATGGTGATTTAGAAGGTACCGATGATTTGTTTACTGAGAAGACATCTTACGCGCCATCGAGTCCATATTCAGCGTCAAAAGCATCTTCTGACCACTTAGTTCGCGCTTGGTTACATACCTATGGTTTACCAACTATAGTAACTAATTGTTCAAATAACTATGGTCCTTACCATTTTCCTGAAAAACTCATTCCATTGATGATTTTAAATGCTTTAGACGGTAAATCATTACCTGTTTATGGAAATGGCATGCAAATCCGCGATTGGCTGTTTGTTGAAGATCATGCACGAGCTTTATATAAAGTTGTGACTGAAGGTGTAGTAGGTGAAACTTACAATATAGGTGGCTATAACGAGAAAACGAATATTGAAGTAGTTAATAGCATTTGCTTATTACTTGAAGAATTAGTACCGGATAAACCAGAAGGTATTAATCAATACTGTGATTTAATTACTTATGTTACAGACCGTCCTGGTCATGATGTTCGTTATGCGATTGATGCATCCAAGATTGGGCGTGAATTAGGTTGGAAGCCAGAAGAAACGTTTGAGTCTGGTATTCGCAAAACGGTTGAATGGTATTTAGATAATAAATCATGGTGGTTACGCGTATTAGATGGTTCTTATACAGGTGAGCGTTTGGGTATTTCTTCTGAACCGGTTGTAATTGAAAAGGTAGCTAAGTAATGAAAGGGATTGTTCTCGCTGGTGGTTCAGGTACACGTTTGTACCCATTAACTCGTGGTGTTTCTAAACAACTGTTGCCTATTTACGATAAACCAATGGTGTTTTATCCTATTTCTACTTTAATGCTTGCTGGTATTAAAGATATTTTAATTATTACTACGCCTGAAGATAATTTGAGTTTTAAGCGTTTGTTAGGTGACGGCTCAGATTTTGGTATTAATATTCAATATGCAATTCAGCCAACGCCTGATGGCTTAGCGCAAGCCTTTATTATCGGTGAAGAGTTCATAGGTGATGAAAGTGTGTGTTTAGTGCTTGGTGATAATATTTTCTACGGTCAGTCTTTTAGTCGAACGCTATGTAATGCTGCTGAACGTGAGTATGGAGCAACAGTTTTTGGTTATCATGTGAAAGATCCAGAACGTTTTGGTGTTGTCGAATTTGATGAAGCCTACAAAGTATTAAGTATTGAAGAAAAACCAGTAAGTCCTAAATCAAATTGGGCAGTAACTGGATTATATTTTTATGATAATCGTGTAATAAATTTTGCAAAAAAAGTAAAACCTTCCCATCGAGGGGAATTGGAGATTACATCTATAAATGAGATGTATTTAAATGATGATTCATTGAATGTTGAGTTGTTAGGTCGTGGCTTTGCATGGCTTGATACGGGGACACATGAGAGTCTTCATGAAGCGTCTTCATTTGTACAAACCATTGAGAATGTACAAGGATTAAAAGTTGCCTGCCTTGAAGAAATTGCATGGTCGCAGGGATGGTTAAGTGATGAGAAACTTTATGATATTGCAAAATCAATGCTTAAAAATGACTACGGTAAATATTTAGCATCATTGCTTGATAATAAAACATTACGAAATTCATTGCAGGTGAATAAATAATGGAAGTAATTAAAACTAAGTTAGCTAATTGTATAATTATTAAGCCGAAAATATTTGGTGATGAAAGAGGCTTTTTCTTAGAGACGTTCCATAGCCAACGTTATCAAGAAGTAGCAGGTATTAAAGAGCAATTTGTGCAAGATAATCGTTCAAGATCATCAAAAGGTGTTCTCCGAGGGTTACATTTTCAGAAAACTAAGCCCCAAGGGAAATTAGTTACAGTAACTTCGGGTGAAGTGTTTGATGTCGCTGTTGATCTACGTCCAAAATCAGATACGTTTGGTCAATATGAATCGGTGTTATTAACTGGAGAGAATAAAATTCAGTTTTATATACCACCAGGTTTTGCTCATGGATTCGTTGTACTAAGTGATATAGCGGATTTTCAATATAAATGCACTGACTACTATGATCCTAGTGATGAAAGCGGCTTATTGTGGAGTGATCCAGGTATTGATATTCAATGGCCTGTAATTAATCCTCTTTTATCTGAGAAAGACAAGATTCAACCATTATTGAGTGAAATCGAAGATAGAATAAAACAAGGATGGCAATAGAAATGAGTAAATTTACTGTTTTTGGTGGGCGTGGATTTATTGGTTCGGAATTTGTAAAAGAACTTAAAACTCAAAGTAATGAAGTTTTTATACCTGAAAGGGGAAATACAAGTATTTATGATGTTGATTTAGGTACGGTAATTTATTGTGCAGGATATGGTGATTGTGAGAAAGATCCTTTCAATGTTTTAACTGCAAATCTTGTTTTACTTAGCTCATTATTACAGAACGCAAAATTTGATAATCTAGTTTATATATCATCTACAAGAGTATATATGAATCAGGAATTATCTTGTGAAGATAACGATCTTAAAATAACTCAGGATGATGAAAGGAAATTATTTAACCTAACTAAGCTTGCTGCAGAAGAGTTATGTTTGAAAAGTGGTCGTGATTGTTTAATTATCCGTCCTAGTAATGTTTATGGTTTGGCTTTAAATAGCACACTGTTTTTACCATCAATAATAAGAAATGCCATTAATAAGTCACAAGTTGATATGTATATATCTCCATCTTATGCAAAAGATTATGTATCAGTATCAGATGTAGTCGAAAGTACATTGGCACTGCTAAAGGTTAAACCTACACCTAGAGTTGTAAATGTTGCATATGGTCAGAATGTTACAGCGCAAGAAATTTCAGAGGTGTTAACTATAAATACAAATACCAAAATAAATTGGTTAAAATCAAATCTGAATTCATGTGAAATATTTCCAGAAACTGATATATCTCAATTAAAAGAGCTAATTGATTACAAACCAAGGTATGTCCTTGATGATTTAAAATTGTTAATTGATGAATTTAAAAATAAGTTATAATTGACTGAAGTATCAGGTTGAAACTCATGCATCGACCCTAGTTTTTGAGTGTCAATATATGTAGGCATGCATTGATCGTGTTGATTTTATAAATAGTAATGATAATGAAAAAAATAATTTTGTACATTAGTAGTATGAAGCCCGCTGGAGGTATTGAGCGAGTAGTCTCTACTTTAGCTAATGAGTTATGTAACAATTATGCAGTAACTTTACTTGTTAAAGACACAGGGGAATCCTTTTATCAATTAGATAGAAGGATTGAAGTATTAAGTTTAAATTGCGCTCTAGACTTAAATATGAAGTCTAGAGTTTCGAGAGCTTTGGGCTTGTTAGGGAATTTGTTCGTCTCGGCATATAAGTTAAGGAAGCTATTTGAGAGATGCGATTTTGACTATATTTATGTCACGACTCCAGTGTCTTTTTGGGAGTGCTTACTAACAGGTAGATGCAACAAAAAAATTATTGCATCTGAGCATGGGGCAAGAGTTAACTATAATATCATCTATATGGCCCTTAAGGTTGGGTATAAATTTGCTCATTCATATATGATTCCAACAAAAACTGATTTTTCTTATTATATAAATAGAGGGTATCCAGCGGTTTATATCCCTCATCTTCGGCCTGCATTACCTTACTCTATTAGTAATAATGATGTAAAAAAGATAGTTAATGTCGGAAGATATACGGCAGATAAACAGCAGTTAGCTTTAATTAGAATGTGGTCCGAGTTAATAAAGGAAAAAGATGACGTAAGCGAGTGGGAGTTGGTTCTTGTTGGTTCTGGGGAGTTGGAAGGTGAGATTATTGCTCTTGTTGAAGAACTGGATTTATCTAACTCCGTTAAGTTAGTTCCTCCAAGGAAAGATATTGATACAATTTATTTGGATGCTTCTATTTTTGTATTGACATCAAGTAGCGAAGGTTTTGGAATGGTTGTCCTAGAGGCTTTGTCTTTTGGGTTACCTGTAGTGAGTTTTGATTGTCCTTCTGGTCCGCGGGATATAATTGACGATAATCTTGATGGGATACTCGTTGACTTGAATGATTTTGAAGGTTTCAAAATTAAACTATATTCTATAATGCGTGACAAATCATTGAGAGAAAAAATGTCTCTCCATGGATTTTCCAAAGCAAGTGTTTGGAATCAAAGTAACATTCTATCAAAGTTTAAGGGTTTATTCTAAATGATCTCTATCATCGTACCAGCGTATAACGCTTCGGAAACAATTTTAGACACATTAGTATCCGTGAAAAATCAAGATATATATGATGCTAAAGTAGAGTTGATAATTATAAATGACGGTTCGTCTGATGATACGGAAAAATTAATAACACAGTTTATTTGTGAAAATAAACATATGGATATAACTTATATATATAAAAAAAACGGTGGGGTTTCAAGTTCGCGGAACTTAGGCATAAGAAAAGCTAAATATGATTGGGTTGCTTTCATAGATTCAGATGATGTTTGGGCTAATAATAAATTATCTGAGCAGATATACATCATCAATAATTCAGGATTTAACATAGACTTTATCGGTTGTGCTAGGAATGATGAAATCCTAAGTCTTTACGGTAAGAAAATCACTAAATTACATAAGGCTTGTTATAAAGAATTGTTGATTAAGATGTTTCCGCAAACTTCTACTGCAATGGTAAAAAAATCTGTTTTAGATAGAGTTGGTGGTTATGATGAAACTATGACTCACTCTGAAGATGGGGATTTATGGATCAGAATTTGTTTTGAATATGATTTTTACTATATGCCAGAGTCATTAGTCGTAACAGGTGGTGAAAAACATAATTTTGGTGAATCTGGCCTATCTGCTAATTTATTGGCTATGGAAAAAGGCGTTCAGTATACTCTCTTAAAGTTGTTTAAAAGCAAAATAATTAGTGGACCTTTTTATTTTTTCTTGAAATTTTTTTGTTATATAAAATATGTTAGAAGATTATTTATTTCTTCTTACAATCGTAGGATGAAAGCTAAGTCTAAAGGTTTTTTTTGATGGTATATTCTAAGTTTTTTTGGGCTTTTAGGTTGTTTGTTTTATCTGTTTTTTATAAAAATATAAAGTTTCCGGGTTATTTAGGGAAGCCTATATTTTTACTTGGTATAAAAAGTTTTCGAATAGGTCAGAGGGTTAGGATATTTCCTAATGCAAGAATGGAAGTGCATGGTGAGAATGCTTATATAAATATTGATGATAATGTTTCTATAGGTCAAGGTTTTCATGCTACATCCGGTGGTGAGTTGAATATAGGTTCCGATACGGTCATCTCCGGGAATGTAGTTGTAACTAATATAGATCATGACTACAAGAACATAGAGTTGGCAGTTCTTGAACAACCTAACCTCATTAGTGCGACCTCTATTGGAGAAGGGTGCTTTATAGGGTTTGGAGCAATAATACAAGCAGGTACATCTCTCGGTAAACACTGCATTGTAGGTGCTAACTCAGTCGTTCGTGGCGAATTTCCTGATTATTGTGTGATAGTCGGCAGTCCGGCTAAAATTGTAAAACGATATGATGTCGATAATGGTTTATGGGAACGGACGAATTCTAAAGGAGAGTTTTTAAATCCTTGATCTTAGTTTATTCCAAACTTAATACTTATTTATAATAATATTTTTTCGAAAGTTTCTATTAATTATGAACATGTCACATGTGATATTTACCTTATGATAAAGAATAAAAAAGTTTTACTGATAGCTCCTTCTTTCTTCGGCTACGAGAGTGATATTGTTCAAGAAATGATTGCGTTAGGTGTCGAGGTCGACTATTTTGACGAAAGGCCTTTTAAGTCTTCCATTGCTAAGATAATAAATAGGCTAGATTTTAAGTTTATTATGCGACGCTATATTAGAAATTACTTTGAAAACATATTAAAGCAAAGTGTTGAAAAAAATTATGATTTTTTACTTGTTATATCACCAGAAACGCTAGGAACCAGTTTTGTTAGCGAACTCAAAGCTATTAACCCGAATATTATTTCTATTTTATACATGTGGGACTCGTTTGCTAATAAAGAAAATGCAAAAAAATTATTGCCATTTTTTGATAATGTTATCTCATTCGATCCAGGTGATAAAACAATCAACACCAACATTGAATTTCTACCTCTATTTTTTAATAATGACTTCAACGCTTGTGATAATGAATTAAGTCACGAACAGATTTACTCTGTAGCTTTTGTTGGCACAGTGCATAGTGATAGAGTTAAATTAGTTAAACAGATTGTTAAGCAGTTCGAAGAGCTAGGCGTTAAAACATTTAGTTTTTACTATTGCCCGAGTAAGTTGTTATTTATCCTAAAAAAGCTCTTTACTAAAGAGTATGATTTTATATCTTATTCCGAGGTTTCTTTCAAGGCTATGTCAAAAAGTGAAGTAAAGACTATTTTTTTACAGTCTAACGTAGTAATCGATATTCAACACCCTGCACAAAAGGGGTTGACGATGCGCTCGTTAGAAACGTTGGGCTTAGAAAAGAAACTTATAACGACTAACTGCGATGTTAGAAGTTATGATTTTTTTGATGAAAGAAATATTTTGGTGATTGATAGGGTTAATCCTCAAATTCCAGATGATTTTATTAGTATGAAATATGCGCCTCTTAGTAGCGAATGCCGTTCCAATTATTCACTACGTAGTTGGATTTATTCTGTTTTGAATATAAGCTGAAGCTTGTAGTGAATCTGCACCTAACTGGCCATTAGGCTAAAAGTGGTTTTGTTGCGTAATTCCGAGGAACTAAATCAAGAACCAGCGATCTGAACAGTTACGTCCACTCCCTCTCGTAGCGGCATTGTTGCGTAATTCAATGGAACTAAATTAAGAACCTACGATCTGATCAGTTACGTCCACTCTCTCTCGTAGCCCTATGCCTAAACCTCGTTACAAAACAACCAACTGGAAGCAATACAACCAATCACTCATTAACCGTGGCTCTCTGACTTTTTGGATTGATGAAGAGGCAATAAGCGGTTGGGCGCAAAGCAAACAGAATAAGCTCGGGAGGCCACGTCGGTTCAGTGATTTAGCTATCACGACAGCGCTCATGGTAAAGCGAGTTTTTTCTATGCCACTGAGAGCGCTGCAAGGATTTATCGACTCGATATTTAGGTTAGCCCATGTACCGTTAAGTTGTCCGCATTACACCTGCATCAGTCGTAGAGCCAAACAAGTTGAGGTCTCATTTAAGACTAAAACGAGAGGAGCGATACAACACCTAGCCATCGATGCAACTGGCCTTAAGGTTTATGGCGAAGGTGAATGGAAAGTCAAAAAACACGGGACGGATGGCAAGCGGAGAGTCTGGCGAAAGCTTCATATTGCCGTCGATACAAGCACTCATGAAATTATTGCAGCCGAGCTAAGTTTATCGACGGTTACAGATGGAGAAGTACTCCCGAACTTACTGAAACAAACACGCCGAAGTATCCTTGAAGTGTCTGGTGATGGCGCTTACGACACAAGAGCGTGTCACGCTGCTATTAAGATTAAGCGAGCCGTTGCGCTTATTCCCCCACGAGAAGGGGCCGCCTTCTGGGAGCGTGGTCACCCTCGAAATCTCGCCGTGGGTTGCCAGAAGCTATACGGCTCAAATAAGTATTGGAAAGAGCGGTATGGATACCACAAACGTTCATTGTCAGAAACAGCGATGTATCGAGTTAAACAGTTGCTAGGAGGACGATTGAGCTGAGCTTAAGAAGTTTAATGATCTGGTGGGTAACTTACGCGATAATAAAGTGTTGGACTAGCTCACAGGGTTAGGCGTACCTGAAACTTGTCGTATCGACTAAGAAACAAACGAAATAGGTCGGTTCTATCTTTAAATTTAATTACGCACAAAGCTATTTATAGGAGCTAGTATTTGATTTTCCATAAATAAAAAATTCAGCTAAATTAGTTGGAACCCAGATTTTAAATATAAATGATAGAAAGTGAGTTGTCTTCTATTACATAAACGAAAATTAACACATGAAGTTGTAAATAATGAAATTAATTGACAAGCTGTTATCTAGTTCATACGTAAGCCATAGTGTCGGACTGTTTATTACTTTAAGCGGACTTCACATCGTATCTCAATCAATTGCTTCATCAAATACAGTAAGTAATTCATTTTGGCTGGTAGGCGTTTGTTATCTTATAATTGCAAACTTATTACCTCTAATATCTAAATACTTACTTGTTGAGCGAAAGTATTACATTTTTCCAGTAACAGTATCTGTTTATACTTTGGCTTTTATTTTGATTTTAATGTTTAGAATTGATTATTCTCGTTATGTGATATCAATCGGATTTATAATCAGTTTTATTTGGTTTTACGTGAGTGCTATTCTTCGGGGCCCCCATAAAAAACTGTACCTTAGTGCTATTGGCAACTTTAAATCTGAAAATATCAAAAGCCATAAAAATATTGAATTAACGTACCTCTCAGAGCCTTATAATATGGCAGATATTAGCAGTGGTTTGGTTGCTGATTTGCATGGAGAATTAACAGCGGATCAAGAGAAATTCATTGCGGATTGTAGTATCAATAATATTCCAGTATTTCACATAGAAAGCATTCGTGAAATGATCCATGGTCGAGTTCAGGTAAAGCATTTATCTGAAAACACAATTGGTACCCTTCAACCAAATCCTCTTTATCATATTTTTAAACGTTTTTGGGAATCATTGTTAATTTTAGTTACTTTACCAATAACATTGCCAATTATGCTAGTTACAGCTTTATGGATTAAACTAGAAAACCCTGGGCCTGCAATGTTTATACAAGAGCGTGTAGGTCAAGGGGGGAAGGTTTTTAATATATATAAATTCCGCAGCATGACAGTAAAACAAAAAAATGCAGAGGATAAGTTTGCAACTGAAGAACAAGCGCGTATCACTAGAGTAGGTAAAGTTATCCGTAAAGTACGAATCGATGAACTTCCTCAGTTCTTTAATGTGTTAAAAGGTGAAATGGCATTAATTGGCCCTCGCCCTGAGCAGGAGTCTTTTGTTAAGCAGTTTGAAGCTGATATCCCTTTTTATGGTTATCGTCATATGGTGAAGCCGGGAATTACTGGTTGGGCTCAAACAGTTCAAGGTTATGCGGATGATACTGATTCAACTCGAGTGAAACTTTCGTACGATCTTTATTATATTAAACATATCTCATTTTGGTTAGATGCAAATATTGTGTTTAAAACAATTAGAACTATGCTCACAGGGTTTGGAGCTAAATAAGATCTTGAAAAATGCTTCGCTGGAATGAGGAATTGGTCTTCGAGCCTTGCCTTTCTTACTTTATAACCCTCTAAGATAACTTTTCCTTATAGGTTAAATAATAAGGAAAATTGCCATTGCAGGTACCGGTTATGTTAGCCTATCAAATGCAGTGTTGCTCGCATAGCATAATGAAGTGATTGCTGTTGATGTTATGGCTGAAAAGGTTGAGAAGACTAACAACAAGCAATCACCAATTTCATATGTAGAGATAGCTTTGTTGCATAATTCAGTGGAACGAAACAATGAATTATTCATGAACCGTGGTTCTCTGGCCCTTTGTGTTGATGAAGAGGCGATAAGAGAGTGGACGCAAAGCTAACAGAATAAGCGCGGGAGGCTATGTAGATTCAGTGATCTAGCTATCGCGACGGTACTCATGGTGAAACGAGTTTTTCTTATGCCATTGAGAGTGGTGATTGCGAGGTGTTAAAGAGGTGAACAGCAATCAGGCTTTTTAGTAAATTCCCGAATATACGCAAGAAGCTATGGGGAAATCATTTTTGAGCTAGAGGGTATTTTGTCGATACGATGGGTGTGAATTATTCGACGATATGTATGGTGTGAAGATAAACAGACATAGAGTATGAGAAATAGCAGCAATTATGGAATAACGGATAGCGCGGAAGCCCCTTCCTGGGCCTATAAAGAAAAACAGCTTTCTTGATCTTCCACTACTGCTTTGCCTATAAACTGTAGTAAAATTACGCTAATTTGTTTTTATATCACTTTATGTAAATTTAACGAGGTCAGTTCTATGTCAGCTAAGAAGCCTATGGCTTTAGTGATCCTTGACGGTTACGGTTACCGTGAAGACAACCAAGACAACGCTATCGCGAACGCTAATACACCAGTATTAGACGGTCTTATTGCTAACCAACCTAACACGCTAATCTCTGCTTCTGGCTTAGATGTAGGCCTGCCGGATGGTCAAATGGGTAACTCTGAAGTGGGTCACACCAACATCGGTGCGGGTCGTGTGGTATACCAAGATTTAACACGTATTACTAAATCAATCGCAGACGGCGAATTCGGTCAAACAGAAGCGCTAGTGAATGCAGTTGATAAAGCGGTTAAAGCAGACAAAGCAGTGCACATCATCGGTCTTATGTCTCCAGGTGGCGTTCACTCTCATGAAGATCACATCTACGCAGCCGTTGAAATGGCAGCAGAACGTGGCGCAGAGAAAATCTACCTACACGCATTCCTAGACGGTCGTGATACGCCGCCACGTAGCGCTGAAAACACACTAGCTCGCTTCCAAACGCTATTCGCTAAACTAGGCAAAGGCCGTGTGGCTTCGCTTATTGGTCGTTACTACGCAATGGACCGTGATAACAACTGGGATCGCGTTCAAGAGTCTTACGACCTGCTTACTCAAGCAAAAGCGGAATTCACATTCGATACGGCGGTTGCTGGCCTAGAAGCGGCTTACGCTCGTGACGAAAACGATGAGTTTGTGAAGGCGACTGAAATCAAAGCGGAAGGCGAAAAATCTGCCGCTATCGTTGATGGCGATGCGGTTATCTTCATGAACTACCGTGCTGACCGTGCACGTGAAATTACTCGTGCATTCGTACCTAACTTCGACGGTTTTGAGCGTAGCGTATTCCCAGCAATCGATTTTGTGATGCTGACTCAATACGCGGCAGACATCCCACTGTTTTGTGCATTCCCACCGGCTTCTCTAGAGAACACTTACGGTGAATGGCTATCGAAAGAAGGCAAAACGCAGCTACGTATCTCTGAAACAGAGAAATACGCACACGTGACGTTCTTCTTCAACGGCGGTAAAGAAGACGAATTTGAAGGTGAAGAGCGTCAGCTTGTAGCTTCTCCAAAAGTGGCGACTTACGACCTACAGCCAGAAATGAGCGCACCAGAGCTAACTGAAAAGCTTGTTGTAGCAATCAAAGGCGGCAAATACGACGCTATCGTTTGTAACTTCCCTAACTGTGACATGGTTGGTCACACTGGCGTTTATGATGCAGCGGTTAAAGCGGTAGAGTCGCTAGACGAATGTCTGGGTAAAGTGGTTGAAGCAATTAAAGAAGCAGACGGTCAACTGCTTATCACCGCAGATCACGGTAACGCGGAAATGATGGTAAACCCAGAAACGGGCGGCATCCACACTGCACACACTAACTTACCAGTGCCACTTATCTACGTAGGCAGCAAAGACGTTGAGTTCAAAGAAGGCGGTAAACTGTCTGACCTTGCACCAACGATGCTTTCTCTGTCTGGTATTGATATCCCAGCAGAAATGTCAGGTGACGTGATCGTTAAGTAGTTACTGTTTTAGATAAATAGTTTTAACTTTCATCGAATACTAGAACGGCTGCGCGTAAGTGTAGCCGTTTTTTTGTATCTGAAGTTTGAGGAATAGATTCTCGTTTACTCGTTACCTTCTTATCCCGTCATTCCAGAATTGAGGAACGAAATATCTGGAATCTCATGCCACGTATTACTTGTCATATCCGGTGTTCTACATAAAGAGAGATTCCCTATCACGCTCGTCCCTCGCTGTAGGGAATGACAGAGAGTTATTTGCTAGCTTGAGTCAGAACCGAATGCTCAAAATCCAACAACCATTCTTTGCGGTTCATGCCGCCGGTGTAGCCCGTTAATCTACCGTTCGCCCCAATCACTCGATGGCAGGGTACAACAATACTAAATGGGCTCTTGCCATTTGCACCACCCACCGCTCTTACAGCTTTTGGGTTATCCATTCTTTTCGCTTGTTCGCCGTAGCTGATAGTTCCTCCATAAGGAATGGTTGTTAAAGCCTTCCAAGCTGCTTTTTGAAAATCAGTGCCTTTTATCGCTCTTAATGGCAAATCGAATTCTGTTCGTTGACCTGCAAAGTACTCATCTAACTGTTCCGTCGCCAGTTGGCAAAGCTCATCTGGATTACTAGGGCGTGTTGATCTTTGCTGTACATTTTGTGTTCAACAATACATCGGTAGCCACATTAACATGAATGCCAGCGATAACATGCTGGCATAATTCCTTTCTAGCTTGTCATATCTACTTGAAATAGCTCGATAATGCTTAATTCTCCCAAAGGCATTTTCGACCAAGTGACGATACTTGTATAGACACCAATCCATACTGTCTTTGTCTATATCTTGTCCGTAATTGCGTTTAGCAATTACCGTTTCTCCGCCACGTTCCTTAACAAAAGTACGGAAAGGTTCGCTGTCATATCCTTTATCACAAACGATAGTATTAACTTCATCGAGTTGTTCAACTAAGCTTTCGGCATGCACTATATCGTGGCGTTGTCCTTCTGATAAATCAAAGCAAATCGGCAGACCACCACTATCTACGGCTAAGTGAATTTTGGTTGAGTTGCCCCCGCGACTTTTTCCTATTTGCTCTGAGCTTTCAGTAGCTGCACCTGTACTATGCTGATGCGCTCGAACTATAGAGCCATCAAGAAAGACCCATTCAAAATCAGCCATGCTAGATAAGCTTTTGAAAAGTTTATCTAAAATCCCTTTCTTTGACCAAAGATTAAATCGTCTGTAAACGGTACTCCACTCTCCGAACTCAGAGGGTAGATCTCGCCAAGGAATACCTGTTCTCATTCGATAAAGTATTCCTTCAAATGTCATTCGATGTTCAGTTTTATCGTAAATACGACCTGTACTTTTCATAACTTGGAGTAGCAGTTCCCAGCGAATATCAGTTAGCATTGTTCTTGGCATGGTATTGGTTATGGTTTTACTTTTGGCGAAGCAAATTATAACTCTTTACCATGCTGTTCAAAAAACACTCACGAAAGATCAACACGCCCTAGTCATTAGCTCTTCATGATTTACATGGTCAATTTCAATAAGCGACACACCATTACTAACAATGATCATCTTGCCAATCGGTGCGTCATAGAACATTTTGTAAGTGGTGTCTTTCATGTCATCGCTCTTCTTCTAGTCTTTTTCTGCTCTCAAGCTCTTCGAATCTCGCATCTGATTTTTAGGATCTTCGAGTCCCGTTTACTTGCATCCCGCATCTGCTTCAACCCTTATACTAAGCGCAAACAAATACCCTGAAATGCCACCCATGATGTTCCCCAATGCTAAGCCGATAAACAACCCTTCGACGCCATCAATCTGGCTGCCGATCCAAGCGAATGGCAATGTGAATACAAACAGTCGCATGAAGCTCCACTGAAAGGCTTTGAGTGGTTGATGCATGGCATTCATCGCGCTGATCAGCATCATTACAATCCCTTGGAATCCATAGCTAAACGGCACAACTAATAGGTAGTGCCACAAGATGCCTCGTACGGATTCTTCTTGAGAAAATAGGGCAGCTAAAGGGATGCTCAATGGCACCATCATTAAGAAAATTAACCCTTGGAACATTACGGCAAAGCGCATGCTTAAAAACAGAGCTTTGAAACTACGCTGAGGATTATCAGCGCCAAAGTTTTGCGCCATAAAAGGCGTGAGAGCAGAGGTTAAAGACATCAACACGATGATCAACATTGACTCAATACGCTGGGCAGCACCATAAGCTGCCACAGCTTCTGTTCCTTGTTTGGCTAGCATCATCATAATGATGGCACCAGCAAGTGGGTTGAGGGCATTGGAAAGGGCGGCGGGTGTGCCAATGGTTAAGATCTGTTTCCAGTCATCGATGAGGTTTTTTAGCTTAGGCGGAGCAAGTAGCTTTCCTCGTATGGTTAATCCATACAGTGAGCCACATAACGCACCAAACCAACTGAAACCACTGGCAATCGCAGCACCTTGAATTCCTAATTCAGGGAAGGGGCCATAACCAAAAATAAGCAGAGGGTCGAGAACGCCGTTGATTAACCCTGCTAGCATCATGATTTTAGCGGGCGTCTTTGTATCGCCACTGGCACGAATAGCACTGTTACCTGCCATTGGAATCACAAGCAGCGGTATCGCTAAATACCACACTGACATGTATTCCGATATCAGCGGCAGTAGCTCTTGCTTTGCCCCTAATAGGGTAAACAGTGGTTCTAAGGAGAGAGTACCTAGCGTAGAAGCGCAGCCTACAAGAAGCAGAGCCAACAATAAGCCGTGACAGGTAAACCTTGCCGCATTTTGTGCGCAGCCTTGGCCAAGTAACCGCCCTATACACGTCGATAAGCCAATGCCTATACCCATGGTGATGCAGTTAATCGCAAAGGTGATAGGGAAGGTAAAGCTCACTGCTGCTAAGGCTTGAGTGCCGAGCAATGAGATAAAGAAAGTATCGACGAGGTTAAACATTAAGATCGACACCATACCGAATATGGTCGGTATGGTCATGGTACGCAATGTACTCTCAATTGGGGCGGTTAATAGCCCGTACTTATCTTGCATGTAAAACGCCGATTGAACTAGAATGCGGGTAGAATACAGTGAATTGTGAATAGTCTGAAGATCGCTTTCATAAAGTTTACAAATCACACAATACTAACGTTATGCGGTGTGATACGATTCTACCGTTATCAATTTAGATGTTTGAGAGATTTACAGTGAAGCAGCACACCCAACCACAGCCTTATTCCCAACAAAATCCACCGATGTATACTCCAAATGATGAGATCGATCTTAGAGAGCTTTTTAAGGCTTTGTGGAATGGTAAGTTCATAATTATTTTGGTTACGGCTTTATTTACGGCCAGTGCTATTGGTTTTGCTTTGCTAGCTCAAGAGTGGTGGACTTCTGAGGCTAAAGTCACAAAATCTGAACTTCAAGATAGAATGCTGTATCAGCAGCAGGTGAAACAATTTCAACCTGCTTTCTCTATTTATCAAGAAAATGGTTCAACCTCTGGTAGTGCAGAGCTAGATTATTTAGTTAATTCTCAGGTCATATTTCAACGGTTTGTTGATTTATTTAATTCAAGAAATAATAAACAAGCTTTTTTAGAGCAAAGTGCTGAACTTAAAAATATTAAAGATAATCTCTTTGCGAATGCTTCTGAAATAACTGAAGATGCTGAACGTAAGTTTTATATAGCGTGGTTAGAAAGGATCTCTGCGTCACAGGCAGATAAGAAGGACAAAAATGCACCATATGTTCTGAGTTTTCAATCCACAACAAAAGAAAGCAGCTTTGATTTATTAAGCTCTTATATTGCTTTCACTGAGCTTCAAGTTCGTGAAGATGTATTTGATCATCTTGAAGCACTCGTTTTTGGTGAGCGTAACGAGCTGATCCAGCAAAAAATGGTTCTTGAAAATAATGCTAGAAACAAGTTGCTTGCTGAAATCGAGCGCGCGCAGTCTGCCTTGAAAATTGCCAAAGCAGCCGGTGTAGATACCCCTCTTTTAAGTGGTAACGCAAGAGATTTTTATGCAATTGAACTTGGCTCAAAAGCTTTGCAAGAAAAAATCAAGATTTTGGAGTCTGTAAAAAGTCTAACGGCTTTAGAGCCTCGCCTCCAACAAATAACAGCTCAGCTAGCCGTGTTTGACGGCATTCAAATCGATCGAACTGTTGATTTTCACGCATTTCGTTACCTAAGTGATGTTGAACCGCCAACCACTCGTGATAAACCTAAACGCGCTTTGATCGTTGTTCTTGGTACATTGTTAGGCGGTATGCTTGGGGTTGCGATTGTTCTAATACGCTTTGCGTTTAGAAAAGAAGATTAAATTTTAAATGGCTAGTGTTATCACTAGCCATTTTTCTTTCTACGTTTATTGTTGTTTGAGTTTCCTCACAAAAAGTCCATCTCCCCCCTTGGGTTCTTCCACATCGCCCCAACATACTCTTTAACCCCATGCCAATCGTGGCAACTATCAAATTAAATGGAAATTATCAGGAGATCTGACCGATGAATATCCGTCCTCTACACGACCGAGTTATCGTTGAGCGCCAAGAAGTTGAATCTAAATCTGCTGGTGGCATCGTTCTAACTGGTTCTGCCGCTGAAAAATCAACTCGCGGTACAATTCTAGCTGTTGGCAAAGGCCGCATTCTAGAAAACGGCTCACTACAACCATTGGACGTTAAAGTTGGCGACACAGTTATCTTTGCAGAAGACCGCGGTACTAGAGCGGAAAAGATCGATGGCAAAGAAGTACTGATAATGTCTGAGTTCAATATCATGGCGATCGTTGAGTAATCCGACCCATAAAATTGAACTGATTGAACAAAGAATTTAAAGGAAATTAAGATGGCTGCTAAAGACGTTAAATTTGGTAACGACGCACGTATTAAAATGCTAGAAGGTGTAAACGTTCTGGCTGACGCAGTAAAAGTAACACTAGGTCCTAAAGGCCGTAACGTTGTTCTAGACAAATCATTTGGCGCACCGACTATCACTAAAGATGGTGTTTCAGTTGCACGTGAAATCGAACTTGAAGACAAGTTCCAAAACATGGGCGCACAAATGGTTAAAGAAGTGGCTTCGCAAGCGAATGACGCGGCGGGCGACGGAACAACAACAGCAACAGTATTGGCTCAGTCTATTATCGCTGAAGGCCTAAAAGCGGTTGCTGCTGGCATGAACCCAATGGATCTTAAGCGCGGCATCGACAAAGCGGTTATCGCGGCTGTTGAAGAGCTGAAGAACCTTTCTGTTCCTTGTTCAGACACGAAAGCTATCGCGCAAGTAGGTACTATCTCTGCGAACTCTGATTCGACAGTAGGTAACATCATTGCTGAAGCGATGGAGAAAGTAGGTCGTGATGGTGTAATCACGGTTGAAGAAGGTCAGGCTCTGCAAGACGAGCTAGACGTTGTTGAAGGTATGCAGTTCGACCGCGGTTACCTGTCTCCTTACTTCATCAACAACCAAGAAGCAGGTTCTGTTGATCTAGAAAGCCCATTCATTCTTCTTATCGACAAGAAAGTGTCGAACATCCGTGAACTTCTTCCGACTCTAGAAGCAGTTGCTAAGGCATCTCGTCCACTTCTTATCATTGCTGAAGATGTAGAAGGCGAAGCGCTAGCAACTCTTGTTGTGAACAACATGCGTGGCATCGTTAAAGTGGCTGCTGTTAAAGCACCTGGTTTCGGCGACCGTCGTAAATCTATGCTTCAAGACATCGCTATCCTAACGGGCGGCACGGTTATCTCTGAAGAGATCGGCCTAGACCTTGAAAAAGTAACGCTAGAAGACCTAGGTCAAGCTAAGCGCATTACGATCACTAAAGAAAACTCAACCATCATTGATGGTGCGGGCGATGAAGTGATGATCAAAGGTCGTGTTTCTCAAATTCGTCAACAAATCGAAGATGCAACGTCTGACTACGATAAAGAAAAACTTCAAGAGCGCGTAGCTAAGCTAGCTGGCGGTGTTGCAGTAATCAAAGTAGGCGCTGCGACTGAAGTTGAGATGAAAGAGAAGAAAGACCGCGTTGAAGATGCACTTCACGCAACTCGTGCGGCTGTTGAAGAAGGTGTGGTTGCTGGTGGTGGTGTTGCACTTATCCGCGCTGCATCTAAAGTTGCTGGCCTTGAAGGCGACAACGAAGAGCAAAACGTAGGTATCCGTGTTGCACTACGTGCAATGGAAGCGCCTATTCGTCAAATCACTAAGAACGCAGGTGATGAAGAGTCTGTTGTTGCTAACAATGTTCGTGCTGGCGAAGGTAACTACGGTTACAACGCGGCTACTGGCGAATACGGCGACATGATTGCAATGGGTATCCTAGATCCAACTAAGGTAACTCGCAGCGCACTTCAGTTCGCAGCATCCGTTGCTGGTCTTATGATCACAACAGAAGCGATGATCACTGACAAGCCTCAAGATTCTGGCCCTGCAATGCCTGATATGGGTGGCATGGGCGGTATGGGTGGCATGGGCGGCATGATGTAAACGTCCTGCCTTAATCCAGTAAAGTCCAGTAAAGCCCCGCAAGCCAAGTGTTTACGGGGCTTTCTTTTGTTCTGAGTTCCTATAGTATCCAATGTAAGCTCATGACTTCTGCGGATTTAAGGGGTTTAATGAGGGGTATCATAGTTTTTGAAACTGTAAAATTAGTGGTGTAATATAATGGTACCCCTCATTTGGTACCCCTCCTAGGAGTTTAAAATGGCACTTAAAGCACTGGATGTTAAGAATTTCTCATGCCCTGTAGGTAAATCTCAGATTAAGAAATCTGATGGTAATGGTTTGTTTTTACTGATAAAAATAAATGGCTCTAAGCTTTGGAGGTTTCGTTTTAGGTATTCAGGGAAGTACCAAGAGATGGCTTTAGGAAAGTACCCCTCCGTATCCCTAAGCGAGGCGCGGAAATTAGCAGAAGAAGCAAGGGCATCTTTGGTTCACGGCATTAATCCTATGGATGAACGCAGGGAGAGGAAGCGTAGCAAGGGGGAAGATAAAAATAAGCTGTTTTCTACGATAGCTCTGAAGTGGTGGGATCAAAAAAAGGACTCTTGGTCAGAAGAACATGCTGCCCGAGTTAGGCGATGGATAATCATTGACTTAAAAAGTATTTGTAAACTGCATCTCGATGAGATTGATACAAGACATATTACTGATCTCATGTTGGCAATTGAGGCGGCTGGTACCCCAAAAAAAGCTCCGAATATACTAGCTGTTATTAATAGGGTATTTGGATATGCATTAGGTCATCGATTGACTCGAAATAACCCAGCTCAAGGTCTGCCGCTTGGAGATATATTGAAGCCGTTACCGAAAGTTCAGCATAGAGCTGCAATTGTTAAACCCAGCGAACTAGGACAACTGATTAAAGATATTGATACGAATCAATCAGGGAACTACTGTACGATAGAAGCTCTTAGGCTTATACCTAGAGTCTTTTTAAGACCGACTGAAATAAGAAATCTAAAGTGGGACTATATTGATTTTGAAGATTGTTTAATCAGAATTCCTGCTGAAGAGATGAAGCGTAATCGTGAGCATCTTGTACCAATGTCACGACAAGTTGTGGATCAGTTAAGGAATGTTAAATTAGTGACGGGCTATTCGCCTCTTGTTTTCCCTAACCAAAGGGATAGCAATAAGTCGATGAGCAAGAATATATTAACTAATCGTTTACGAGATTTAGGGTACCCCGCAGATGTAATGTCAGCTCATGGTTTTAGAAGTACAGCTTCAACTATTTTACATGAGAAAGGCTGGAATTCTGAGGTGATCGAAACACAGTTAGCTCATTTGACGGGAACGGCAACGTCAAGGGCGTATAATCGCTCACTTTACTTGTCAGAAAGGATCAAACTAATGCAGGAATGGGCTGATTACTTAGATATTTTGTCAGATGAGCACTAGATGTGATTGATTCAGTGTTGGGGGCAATGTTATCGAGCTTGCCCCCCAAAATAATACTGTTTATGCTGCACGTTCAAATATGAGCATTACCCTAAGACCTTAAACACCTGCTCCAAAACGACTGGTGGTATCGGCTCTTTGCTATCTATGATGAACTTCTTTAAGTTGAGTCGTAGGTTATTCAGTCTTTCCATAAATTCAAAATGACGCTCATGAGATGTGTTTTCTGGTGGTTTATGTGAGGTATCCGTTTGGTTTTTCGTGGGGGTATCTATGGATTTCAAAAACTGTGTCGAAAAAGTGTGTGTTAATTGTACGAAAGTTCCCAAACTTAGATTGCCTCGCTTAACCTTTTCTTTGTAAAAATTCACATAACCTAGCTCCTTAAGTCGCTCTAAAATATCGGATACACGCCGAACACTCATTCCCAAAGAGACCGCTATTTTGGTTTTGCTTATCCCTAATCCAAGGGTATGACGGTCAACATTCTTGGCTAGAAATGAACAAACTAAAATTAATCCTTCCGCAGCATCATAACTAAGATTTAGCTCGCTTTTCCAAAATGTGTTGATGATTTTTGTTCTATTAATCTTATTTTCTGGATAGGTATCACTCGAAATATGGCTTCTTGAAATTGGAGAGTAAGGCAATAAGATAATCTGTTTTTGGCTTGCTAAAAATGGGTACTCTTTGCTTAATCGGGTCTTACTAAGTTGTCCTGCGTTTTTAACTTCAGCAAGCTCTTTTATAAGACTGGTTTTCTTTTTGTCATCTTTTCTAAGAAGCATGTGTTTAAGCTCTCCTTCCTCTTCATGGTAAAGATAACACTTTCCTCTGACATCAAAAGGGTTAGCTAGATTGATGATTTCCACTTCTGTATTTGGGTCTAATATTGGTGTCTCATTCACCACTGACACTTCTGATTGATTGGCTTTTTCTTTGTCTGTCGATGTCATTTCATTTCTCTCACTTAACTTACTTATAACCATAATCCGATGATTTAGTGGTAATTATAGGTTTTTATTTTCACCTTTTATGTGAGTGAATTCCAGAAATAAAAATGTATGAACCGTGGTTTTTGACAATGAATGAGGATGTGTTGAGTCGTTTGGGCGTGATGGATTGTTGTTGAAGTAGTGTGCATTATCGAGAGCTCTCTCTTCATTAACTAGCTCAACGAACTGTCATTTAACTTGTGACTGACTTGGATTCGAGAGTGGGTGAGCTGATATCGATTTTCCACAGTTCAGTGCCTAGGCGTTGATGGTTAACTAGTATTTTTTCCTCCATACGGACAGGAAATGTATACGTAAAGGTTTTTTGCATTGTCTGTCTGGTTAGTATTATTACGTTAATAACTAAACATCTACCATACCTAGTACACGACTACATCATCACATATCCCTGAGTCACACCAAGTGACTCACAGTACACCATTATAAATAACGGCATCGACCTATCTATGAACCTCAACATAGGAATAGATAGCAATGAATGTACGTTCTAGAAAAAACAAAAACCTTAGACTCACCATTAAGAAAACCTTTCTTGGTCATCCTATCCAGACTGCACACGGTCCACTGTACCTCGACTACTTAGAAAAAATGCATGCCACCATTGAACGAGCATTAGATGATTATCCTCGCCTCATGGCTATCCGTGTAGATTTGAGATTTCCAAAGCTAAGAGCCAATGAAGAATGCGGTAATGTCATCACAGATTTTATCCGCTCGTTACAGTCTCAGATAGCATACTCTGGCAAGCGAAAAAAAAGACAAGAGGGTGGTAGGGTTCATCCCTGCAAAGTTCGAAATGTGTGGATTAGAGAGCGCTCTACCTCAATGAATGATCATTATCACTTATTACTCATGTTCAATAAGGATAGATTTAACTGGTTGGGACAAACTCAAACACCAAATGATAATTTAGGCTCCTTTATCGTGGAGGCATGGGCGAGAGTCGTCGGTGTTGATTATGAAGAGGCAAATGGATTAGTACATTTCTCAAAGAGAAAGAACAGTGACAGCGTGGTTATTCATCGCTTGAACAGTAACTCTGATGACTTTGACGACGCGTTTGATGAGCTATTTAAGCACATTAGTTATTTAGCTAAAGAAGACACGAAACACTTTGGTAGCGGCAGACGGAATTTCGGCCATAGTCACAAGTAGCTTAAAAATTACGGTAGTGACAGTTCCTGTGGGATTAACAACAAACCATAGGAACTAGAATGCCAAATCAGCTCAATGCCACTCAACATCACTCAGAAGCGTCTAACTACCTCACCGTCACTCATGACCGAACGTTTAATGGAAAGCCACTCTACTACCTCGAGGGTGGTCTTATCCTTGAGTATTTGGAGGATATCGATCAAGTACTGACTGAAGCACTAAATCAATATCCGAGACTCTTTGCTGTTCACCTCCACCTCAATCTACCGAGTCACTTCAGGGGTGATTACCTAACGGTGTTTGCCCATTTCTTTCATACTTTAGAATTGGAGACTAATGAACTCTGTAAGGACAAATACACCAATAACACCTATCAACATCCACAAACGGTGATCCGCTATATCTGGGCTAAGGAGTGTGACTCCACTAGCCAGTATCATCTTATCCTGCTCTTTGATCGACAGCTCTTCCAAAGCTTAGGAGCAGGTCGAGATAGTTGGGGGCGTTTTCTCTACAAAAAAGTAAGAAAGACATGGGATAGGGTGGTGGAAGCTCATTCTAACCAACGATGCTCAGGGTTAGCGTATTCCTCTAACAATGAAGGCTTTGAGTTTTCTTCCGACACAGAAACGTTCCCGTTACAGCTAAACGAGTTCTTCTATCGAATTAGTCGTCTCGCGAAGCCCACCACCAAACACGATGATAACCGTAGTACGAGTTTTGGTTGCAGTCGTCGATAACCTAAAAAATCACACCACAAGCAGTACTTATGTCATTCAACTAGCCATAGGTACTGTCTCATGCCCCACACTCCCCATACACCAGCAATAACCCATTCCACTACCTTTAACGATTATCCCGTGATCTACAGTGAGCACGGGCTGTATGAATCAGCCCTTACGAGTATGACCAACCTCTTTGAACAGGCACTAGAGCAGTTTGAGTTCACGTTAGTCATGCATTTGGGGCTATACCTTCCTAAAGACCACCCAGACACCGATTTAACCATCATCAATGACTACATCCACCAGCTTAAAAAGAAACTCAATACAGACTCACTCTATTACTCGTGGCGCAAACGAGTCGATAAATCCCCCTCACACTATTACCAAGTCATACTCTTGCTTGATTACAACCAGTACTTTGGCTCCGCTATCTGTTGGGATAAACGTAATCAATTAGCCAACCACCTTAAAGAGGCATGGCAAGAGGCCGTCCAGAGCCACTACGAAGGCAAAGAGCGTTCATTGGTATTGTTTAACGACCGAGGTAACTACGGCTTAGGGACGCGCTGCAAGAGCAAAAGTAGCGTAGTAAAGAACAGTGTATTTCACCGCATGAGCCGTTTAGCTGAGGCATGGCAAGAAGAGCATTACTGTTTTGGCTCTAGCGAGGATTAACCTCACCGCACTTTTTTACAGCGGTGGCTTATCTCATGGGTATATACAACACAAGGAGCATTCCCAATGAGATTCTTAAGATTAAAAGACGTAATCGCAGCAACAGGGTTAAGCCGTTCAACTATCTACAAGTTTATGGATGAAGAAGTCTTTCCTAAAACAATTCCATTGGGAGGAAGATCAGTAGCGTGGCTAGAGAGTGAAATCGAAGAATGGATGGAACAGCGTCTAGCACTGCGAGAGAACCAAGAATAATCCAAGTAGCAGAAAGCATACTGACCACATCAACAGGGAGCCCACGAAGGCTCCCTTTTCAATTAGAGAGAGAAATAAAATGAGTTATTCAATTTACGTAGATGGCGCGGCACCGAACAATCAACACGGATGCACACAGGGTGGGATTGGTATTGCAGCCTTTAATGAGCACGGTGAACTAGAGTATCAAGATAGCATCACTATCAGACGAAGTACCACCAATGCAGAATTAGAGCTAATGGCCTTAATCGAAGGTCTAGAGTATGCACAGGATGGCGACGTCATCTACTCAGACAGTGATTTTTGTGTAAAGGGCTATAACGGTTGGTTAGATAACTGGAAGGATAAAGGTTGGCGTAAGTCAGATAAGAAGCCAGTTAAGAACCGTCATCTATGGCAACAAATCGACGAATTGCGTTCACAGAAATACGTAGAGGTGTTTAAGGTCAAAGCTCATTCAGGTGATAAAGGTAATGACATGGCAGACTTGTTAGCTGTTGAAGCGGCAGAAGCCGAGTAAGAAGATAGAGCACAGTTTGTTGGCAAACCGCTAGCAGGCTGTGCGGTCGTATTTTTGCTTTATCCCTAGGAACGGTGATTTGTCTTTAGGGTAGCGTTAAGCGTTTTTATAGATAACATATACCTGAAGATGAAGCATTCAATGGCTGCAATTGGGGTGTTTTTTCAGGCTCGACATTGACGATGATAGTGATCATGATGTAGATAAGGATTGTATGATTTATAAATAGAACGATATTAGGACACTACAATCTAGCGTACCGCTGCGCAGACGTTACATTTACTCTTTCTCAGCACCAGCGAAAAGTTACGCTTTGTTGAGTCGACGTGTCAAAGCGACTTTAACTTATGGAAGATAGTTGTAAGTCTGCTTACGTTTACTTTGATGAAGATGTAGCGTCGATTGCTAATATTGCATGTGACTGGGATTAACTTGCCTCGACATGCTTGTTGAATTATTTTGTTTGGTGGCAGTTAGCAAAAATAGAGCTGTACTTCATTAATTAAAAGGTGAACTGTTTATAGTAAAGAGAGCGTTATTATTTCGGGTTTGTTCGCTGATAATGAACACATGAGCCATTATTAGTGAGTAAAACAATGAATCCATTAGACTACACATTCTATACTTTAAACGCCAAACACTACTTACTGGAACCAGAACAAACGATGACGGTAATACAAAGCCAAAGCCAAAGCCGTCCGAGCTTGCCTGGGATAGTTTTCTTGGTGGGATTCCTAGTCGGTCAGATTACCCACCTTTATTAATCACGTCCTGTGGCATTATAAGAGGACAACTTTAAGTTAAGTCGTCATATTTCAGAGGGATTCGTTGTATCTAATGAACATGATTTTGAGGTTGATATGGTAGCTTCTCAGTTGTTATCTACGAGTCATCTGCAGCGTTTGAAGCAACTCGAGAAACATTTTTCTCGCAATGAAACTTATGATGTTGATATTGTCTCCCTTGCTGAAATTCTGGCCTGCTCAGAAAGGTACGTGAGTAAGCTAATGGCTTCTTTTGAAAACTTTGGGCTTATCCATTGGGCTTCGGGTCAGGGGCGAGGTCATCGTTCGAAACTGACACTACTAAAAAGTTTTGAGATGTCACTGCTGACTCAGTTAGAGCGAATGGCTCGGTCTGGCAGAATGAATCAGGCATTTCGATTAGCAACTCTGCTTGGCGAAGTACGCCTATTTCAAGATCACTTACCACTCTGGTTAAGGGATGCGCAACAGGAACTGAAAAAGCAGAATACTTTAATGTATTTAGTTCCTTATGTGCTGCCTGAATGGCACCCTCATTTGGCGCAGTCCGCTCGTTCTATTTTATTGATCGAAAGCGTCTTCGATACCTTAGTTCGATATAACCCTATTCAGAACGAAATTGTGCCTCATATCGCTCACCAATTTCATTACAGTGACAAGCAAATCCGTCTCCGCATCCGCAATGATATAATGATGCACAATGGAGAAGCGCTGACACCGGAACTTGTCAAAAAAAATATAGAAATGCGCCTTAGGACTCCGCATCCATATCAAATCCTATTTCGTCATGTAGAGGGTATTGACATAGATAAGCAGTGGGTCATTTTCTCTATGCGTCAATCTGACCCCGTTTTCCTGCACCTGTTAGCCGACTCACACAGTGGAATTTTTGATTATCAGGCTTCAAAACCTATCGGGTGTGGAGCATATCGGGTCGAAAGTCTGGAAAAACAATATTGGAGTTTAGTTCGCAACAACCACTATTTTGGCTTTGGTGGCCATATTGAACGAGTAGAGTTTTGGTGTAGCGATGCCCAACCTCAAACGCCTATGCACGTGGCAGAACTGCTCTATTGCGAATCTCAACCCGCTCAGCCAAAAAAAGTCGATCGCAGTGGGTGTACTGTTTTTCAGTTTCATCATCATGCAAACGCCTTGTCCGCTCAAGAAAGAGCTTGGCTTGTTCATCATAGTCGACGCTTTACACTTGATAGCCAGAAAAGAACAGCGAACAGCGTGATGGATTGCCATCAAGATAAGGGATTTCACTTGTTCAATCACGACATGAAACTGCCAGCTCGTCCGGTGGTCATTGAAGTGATAGACAGTCATATGAGGGAGTTGCAACCTTTGCTTGATGCGTTGTCTCAAAAAGGGGTTATTTGGCAGGTATGTCTTCAAGGACAGTCTCAAGATGTGGCTGTTGATGTCTCCTACGACTGTTACGTATTTGGCGACGACCTGACGCTCCAGTATTACGAATGGCTCCTTTGCGGCAATGTGTTTAGCCTATGTTTGCCTGAACGTGGAAAACAAAGCCTATTAACCTTTATTGATATGCTCATGCAGGAAAGCAGCGACAGTGAGGAGTTTCTGCACAAGCTGTATCGAGCGGAGGATTGGCTTATCCAGAACTATTATTATTGTCCTCTGTGGCGCAATCATTTCATCGTCACTCGCGCAGACAATTTGTATGGTACCGAAACCAACAATATGGGTGTCATGTCGCTGGTCAATATGTGGTTGGAGTAATCGCTGGTATGGTAGTGTCTCTGTAGCGATACGATTTGCAGTGTTTAACGGATAATTAAGGATAAAAAATGGACTTTCACCTTTGGCTCGGTTTTGTAGCGGCATCGCTCATTCTTACCGCGACACCAGGGCCTAGCATATTTTTAGGTATTGCACATGCTCTCAGATATGGGCACAAACGCGTGCTATATACCGCCCTTGGGGACATCTCAGCTAACTTTATTCAAATGGTGTTAGTCGCCTTGGGTTTAGGTGTCATCCTTGCCAGTTCGGTAGTGGCATTTAATGTCATCAAAGTCTTTGGTGTGATCACCTTGGTTTACATGGGGCTAAAAATGCTCCTCGCTAAACCAGCACAAGTTGAGCACTTAAACCTCAACAACTCAGATTTACAGGCCTCAAACAAAAAGTTGTTTTACTCTGGCTTTTTAGTCGCGGCTGGCAATCCCAAAGCCATCCTATTCTTCTCGGCTTTTTTCCCGCAATTCATCAACCCCGACTTACCCGTATTCCCTCAACTATTAGTGATGTGCCCAACCATGGCGTTGCTTGATTTCAGTTTAGTGATGTTTTATGCGTTTTCGGCCAGACGGATTGTTGATGCGAGCCGACTATCTCTTACCGCTGTGACCAGAGGAAGTGGTGCTTTACTGCTGGGAGCCGCAGGTATTCTAGCAATTAAAGAACCCACTTAATCTCGACTGAGAACTGCGACCAAGATTGAACATACTGTGCCCAGCACAACCATTACACCTATTTAGCAACTCTCGGAGTAAGACACCTATGATCACTTTTTACGAACTGTGTGGGGACGATGGCTTAAAATTCAGTCCTTATTGTTGGCGAACGAAAATGTGCTTGATACACAAAAATATAGCGTTTGATACCACTGAGCTTTCTTTTATCGACATTCAGGCTCAGTTTAAGGCGCAGTTTTCTACACTACCCGCCATCAAAGATGGTGAAACGGTGCTCTCTGATTCGTTTAACATCGCTGATTATCTTGAGGCCCACTACCCTGAATCACCTTCATTATTTGGCGGTGAAAAAGGGCGTTTAATGGCACTTTTTTTCCATGAGTGGGCAGCATCATTACATTCGGACATCGCCAAAATTGCCATCTTCGACATTTACTGCAAGCTTAAAGACCGCGATAAAGACTACTTTCGTTCCTCTAGAGAGAAACACTTTCAGGACAGCTTAGAAAATGTACAAAGCAACAACCAAGAGTTAGCAAAGGCCGATTTACTCAAAAAAATGAGAGTACTGGAATCTTATTTAGCTAAGACACGATACTTATCGGGCGATGCGCCCATGTATTCAGACTATATCGTCTATGGGACGTTGAAGTGGCTGCTGTCTACGAGTAACGCTTTCACAGAGGAAATGCTGACTAGCCATGTTTTGAATTGGTATGACAGCCTAGATAGGATTAGCACTGGAATTTAAACATGCTATAAGACAACGATGGAAATGTGAACGCAACGCATAGTTTTCGTTTACATTTATCGGATGTTACATATTGATTGGTTACAGTTTATTTCCGTATGTTGCTGTCAATATGCAATGTACAGAATAAACTTTCATTTCAAAAAAGTGCCACAGGATATCGTATTATGATAACTAAAGTTGTTCCTCTGATGTTGTTAGTTTCGTGTTCAAGCTTTGCATCAAGTGAGATTGTTGATAATTTTTCTCACATAGGATTTGGTTATAAAGGAGCTAGTTTTAAGTCGGGAGCGTTAAAACCTTACCTTAACGATAAGTATGACAATACAGAGAATAAGACGATGGGAGGGTTATACTTAGATGTCAGTGCTCAAGTTTTTGACTACGTATTCGTTGAAGGAAAAGCAGACTTTCTCACTCGATTTAGTTCGGAGGTAGATAGTTGGCAAGCTGGCGGAGGACTCATTGGGCGTTTGGGAGGGGCAATGGCCAGCTCTTTATCCTGTGGAGCAGTAAACTATCGTGCTGATAGTGATTACAGTTCACCATATTCCGAGCGTGGAACATACTGTCAAGCGATGGTTAGAAAACAAATAGCTAATCATTGGTTGATGGGAGTTTCCTATCAGCATGATTTCTTAGATCTAGCAAGAGATGAGTTTAAGTGGAATAACGTCTTTCAATTCGGCTCAGTGTTTGGCTTAGTTGCAAATTTAGAATATGCAGAGCGTGATGAGGCGGAAGTGAGCTATGAGCTTGGGTTGCAGTTCTCATTTTAACTGGCGAGGGTATATATTTTTAGAAGGTTCATTTTATTATCAATATATTATTTTGTTTTTCATAAGAGGCTAGACTTAGCCACCACTTGAAAGTCATCTCTGTATAAAATGGTGCCGACGTCTGAATAATGTAATGTCGCCACCTTTGTATCATATTCTTCTAATATATATTTTAGCTCATACATGAGTGATATATGTTTGACGCTTGAGTCTAAAAACCAAGAGATAGCATTGTCTGGCCATGACTTTGAGTGGAACGGTGGACATGGTAGTGATTCATTAAGTTGAGTGAAGATTTCTTTAATATGCACCTGATGGTACTCGTAAAGGATCAATCCGTCGACAAGCATCATTTGTGCTTGGGTAATGATACCATGAGTATGCTGGAGTCGCTTTTCCTCCTCCATACTGGCAATAAATCTTATAAACATTGGATTCCTTTATTACTATTTATTCATCTAGTTTAAGATTTTATCATTGATAATTTATCGTTGGACGATTTGAGAGTTAGCACAGAGTGTAAATAAATTTCATTCTATTAGTCAATTATAGAGGAGATGCACATGGAAACCATTATCCACGAAGCCATCAATCTTAGAGAGGCCGGAAATTATCATGCGTCTCGGCTTTTGCTGCGTACGCTATTGGATGACAGTCAATATGCAGCCAAAGCAAATTTATGCATGGCTTGGTCTTATGATAATGAAGGCAAAGAGAAGCAAGCGCTTATACATTATCATCTTGCATTGGAAGGGGATCTTTCCATAACTGAACGTTTTGATGCTCTGTTTGGGTTGGCGAGTACTTATCGCAGTTTGGGTAAATACACTGAAGCGTTAGAGTATTTTGAGCGAACCATTGCTGAATACCCTGATTCACTGGAAGTACAGCCGTTCTATGCCATGTGTTTGTACAACTTAGAACGACACAAAGAAGCAACGGCGTTACTAATTAAGTTATTGTTATCAACCACTGAGAGTAAGAAAATCAAAAGTTACCAGCGAGCCATTCTGCTTTATGCAAAAGACCTTGATAAAACGTGGTAAATGTTGCGTTCCTACGTATATTTGTTCGTCTAACCGGGGAATAGAAACAATAGAGTAAACCAACTTATGAATTCTAAGGTTATGGAGCTCGATAAGTGATTAGCAGTTGGTAGCAGACAAGGATCGATGATGAGAATAGAGAGACGATGTGCTGATATGATAAGTGAGTTTAGTCATGACCCTTCGTAAGGTGACTCACTTTGTTACAGGAGGCGCAGCTGCTGGCATTTTGAATTATCTTCTTGCGCCAGATGAAAAGAAGCGGGTAGTAGAGCTGAGTGACCCGTTGACTTACGGTCCGTTAAATAATTATGGTACGCAGCAGGGAGATGCTCTACGTAGTAATTGGTTTAGGGGGGTATGTGATCTTATTAATGATCCAGACTTATGGCCATGGTTAGCTGGCCATATAGGACTGCCCATATTGCAGAGCTATCAGAACCTCGAATGCGATGGCGATTATGTTGTTTGGGTTGGCCAGTCAGTGGATGAGCAATTAATGTTGCGAGCGCTGTGCTCTGTGCTACCGGAACAACGTTTATTTTTAGCCGATGTAACGACAGGTAAGTTGAGCAAAGACACCATGCCAATCGTTGGTGCCTGTTCAGCCGAAGAACTTACTACCGTCATTCCAGTACCTCTTGATATCTTTCAACAGGTTAAATTAGCCAAAGAATGGGATAGTCTTCTTGTGAGTAGGGATATGGTTCGAACTTGGAACGGTTCCGCAATTGTATCCCATGATGAGACGTTTTTTGATGCTGCTCTTCTTGCTGCGATTGGCCCACGAGTTTGTGTTGCAGCAGTAGTCATTGGTCGTGTGCTTGGTGATTATGTAGGGCAAGTTGGTGATACTTTTCTCTGTTACAGATTGCGTGTGTTGATCTTGAGAAAAATAGTGCGCTCGGTAGGTGAAGGACCTTTCTTTAGGCGTCAGTTGAGTCGAGCGTTATGATATGGGAAGGGCTTTGTTGCGTAATTAAATTTAAAGATAGAACTACCCCGTTTCGCGTATTTCTTAATCAATACGACAAGTTTCAGGCATACCTAACCCAGTAAGCTTGTTCAACGCTTTTATCATCGCGTAAGTTTCACCCACCTGGGCATTGTAATTTCTTAAGCTCAGTTTCCCTCCTAGCAACTGTTTAACTCGATACATCGCTGTTTCTGAGAGTGAACGTTTGTGGTATCCATACCGCTCTTTCCAATACTTATTTGAGCCGTATAATTTCTGGCAACCCACGGCGAGATTTCGAGAGTGACCACGCTCCCAGAAGGCTGCCCCTTCTCTTGGGGGAATAAGCGCAATAGCTCCCTTAATCTTAATAGCAGCGTGACACGCTCTCGTGTCGTAAGCGCCATCACCAGACACCTCAAGGATACTTCGGCGTGTTTGTTTCAGTAAGTTCGGGAGTACTTCTCCATCTGTAACCGTCGATAAACTTAGCTCAGCGGCAATGATCTCATGAGTGTTGGTATCGACGGCAATATGAAGCTTTCGCCAGACTCTACGCTTGCCATCCGTCCCATGTTTTTTGACTTTCCATTCACCTTCGCCATAAACCTTAAGGCCAGTAGCATCAATAGCTAGGTGCTGTATCGCTCCTCTCGTTTTAGTCTTAAATGAAACCTCAACTTGCTTGGCTCTACGACTGATGCAGGTGTAATGCGGACAACTTAACGGTACATGGGCTAACCTAAATATCGAGTCGATAAATCCTTGCAGCGCTCTCAATGGCATAGAAAAAACTCGTTTCACCATGAGTGCTGTCGTGATAGCTAAATCACTGAACCGACGCGGCCTCCCGCGCTTATTCTGTTTGCTTTGCGCCCAGCCGCTTATCGCCTCTTCATCAATCCAAAAGGTCAGAGAGCCACGGTTAATGAGTGATTGATTGTATTGCTTCCAGTTGGTTGTTTTATAACGAGGTTTAGGCATAGGGCTACGAGAGGGAGTGAATGTAGCTGATCAGATCGTAGGTTCTGGATTTAGTTCCACTGAATTACGCAACAAAGCCAAGTGAAATTGCCAGCTAATGGGAATAGTCTTGTTGAGAGGTATTTAGATAAGAAGCTATGTCCAGAAGCAAAAAAAGAATGGGGATCAATCACGCTCCCCATTATCATTTTGAGCCTTTGCTGGTGGCACTATTTTTCTTTGATGGCTTCACAGCCTTTATGTATCGCAACCGACGATGCCTGTTTACCTGCGTTTAGGGCTGCTTTCACATCCAGCTTGTATTGAGTGCATTTGCCTACACTGACGTTAACCGCTCCCGTTTCTACCGATGGATTACCTCCAAGCGATCCACCACCTTGAGCCAAAACAAAAGGTGATGCTAGGGAAGCCAGTAGAACAAGTGTGTTTGTTGTAATGTTTTTCATGGTGTGATTCTCACTATAATTTTAAAAAGAAAGTTGTAGGATTAGTTAGAAGTTTGCTCAACTTCTGGTGAGCATTTATTCTTATCGGAGACCTGACCGTTAAGCTTTCCACACGCATCGGCTGTCCAATGCAGAAGAGCTCCAGCGACAAGAGTGGATTGAGGACCTTGTTTTCCATTCCAGTGTTTTTCCAGGTGCTCCTTAGAGATGTTTGGTGTTCCACCGAGCGCAGCGTTTGCCATTGATGAAACGCTTAGAGAGCTCAATGCAATCGCGATGAGTACGTATGATTTTTTCATATTCGATCCTTATTGGTGTTGATAGATAGATGAGTTGTTTTGCTTTCGGTTTAGAAGGTGTAAACAAAGGTGCCAGCCGTTGAAGTGACTTCAATTTCTTTCACGTTATCGACAGTGCAGTTGTTGCTGTATCCCGTGTAGGTTTCCCCGAACTTCAATGAAACGTTTCTAGATAGCTCTGAGGCCGTACCAGCAGGAATACGACAATTACCTCGGTTAATCACAACGTCGGTGATGACGGTGTTGTTGGTGATGGCTTGTAGGTCAAAGACTAAGCTTCCCCAATGAGAGTTGGTGGAGATAGATACTTCTATATCCGCAACGGCTTCAGGAGATTCTTCCTGTTCAGTGCATCCTGTTGCTCCTATAAACAGGGCCATCGTGACTGCGTATCGAACCGATTGGTTTAGTCGATGTTTTATTTTTGTCATGGGTTTACTCTCCTCATTGGTGAGTGAAATTCTGGGTAGCCTGTTCCTTCGTGAGCCAGCATGAACTGCTCAACATTGAAGTCAGAGGGATAGGTAAATGAAAATGTCGATACACTGGCCTCATTGATGAGTGGTAAGGCAACGGTGTGTATTGGATGTTGGTTGGATAGCCGAAAGAGCAGCAAGAGCGCGTCACACTGAACCGAGAGTCCCAGTGGTTCAATGAGCGTTTGCTCTTGCTGCAAAGCTTGGCTAGAGACCTTTAGCATTCGGTTGTTAAGTAATGCTTCATGGACTGACCCTAAGACTTGTTGCTGCTTGTTACTCCAGCCTCTCGTATTAGGCAGGTTGAGGTGTACTTTACTTAGCCAAAGTCGTTCTTTTGAAATAGCTGAAGCCTTATCCCGTAAGGGTTTGTCTCTCTCCGAGGGCCGACCCTGTCCATAATTCAGTGCATCAGGAATAAGCGGCTGTAAGTACTTATTAGTCAGTTGCCAATAGAGCATTTCTTGCTTGTTTAGCTTCAGCAATTGCTCGGATGTTTTTCGGTAAATATGGGGCATGCTCATCGAATTACACTCCACGTTAAACACCTCCACAATGATGTCATCGAGGTAGCGTTTGATACTGCGCGTGGTGCGGTGGATATCGATTAGGGCTAACTGCTGCTGCAACTCCCTAACAGTGATCCATCGATGTTGAGGAATAAGCATCAGCGTGTGCAGCAAAGCAGATAAGCCTTCAATGCTGGTTTTATTGCTCATGACTACTCTCTCAATACATAGCGCTCCACACCGGAGTCGGACATTTAATGTCGGGAGAATAGAGGTGGGTTCGACACATAATGTCCAACGGTTAAAGCGCCATCAATCGGCTTAGCGAAAGCGTGAGTCGATTAACATTATCGATGGTTGTTTTTATCTCTCAGCTCTGAGATTGCTACTAGTAACCCAATCAGCAGTACCACCAGAAAGCCTAAGGTCGTTAGGGTTCCAATGGCACCAAAGAAAGGGGAAAGAGAAAGTAACGTGATGAGGGCAGAGATAAGTTTGATGGTTTGTAGGAGAAGGGAAGTCATGAGTTATTGCGGAGTAAGGGTAATATCGTCGAATGCCTCCATCTCAATGTATGCGAGAAAATCACTTTCCCACAATTGATACAGCTCGATAGCCTCACGGTTATCTTTCATTGAAAACCAGCCATGATAGCTGGCAAAACATTGACGAGCGCGAAAGTCAAAATCCAAATTCCGTTCAAGCTCAGGGTAGTAGTTCCCCATATAAGAAAAGTCTGTGATGTACTCAACACACCACTCTCCTGTTGAAGACTGGCAAATAGACATCTCGACAGGGTGAAAGCCACCAGCATCAGCACTATAACTTTTATCACGAAAGTTAAAGACCACATGACGGCTGGTGGAGAGCGTTTCATTGTTAAGTAAATGAGCCGAGTAACGCGCATTAAGCAACGCATACAGCTTCTTAGAAACAGGTAGGGGTAATGATGTAAAGGCTAATTGGGACATCGACAGTCCTCCTTGTTTAGGGATAAATCAGAAAGTAGGCAGGGGGTTATTTAAACGAGCTGACCAACGAGAGTTGCACGCTATCAAAGACGTTTCGGGTTAGGTGGCGAGTTAATGCATTCACCCAAGCAGAGAGTACCTCTTGCACTTCTGGATGAGATAAATCCGTTGTTCCTGTATCGGGTTGATAGAACCAACGATTAGCAATATGAAAGTACAGCTCTGGCTCTACTGAAGTACTGTTGTCATTAGGGTAAGAAAAGCTCGCAAAGAACACGATGAACCAAGGCTCTGAGATTGACTCTCGTTTGAGTTGTATCTCAATCGGGTGCAATCCTTGGCGATGGCGGTAGTAACTCATTTGACGGCAGTTCAGTACCAGTCGCTCAGCATGCTCAGGTAGTGTGTGACCTGCTAGAAGGCTCTCTAATGACGAGAGCAGTGCATCATTGATGGTGATGTCACCATAGTATTGTTCAATCATAACCAGCCTCGTTCAGCAAATGAGGTGCAGGTTTCGCCCGTTACGATATGGTCCAATACGCGCACATCCACCAGCGCTAAAGCGTCTTTGAGTCTTTCGGTGATACGTCTATCCGCTTGTGAGGGGGTAGAGTCACCGGAAGGGTGGTTGTGTGCCATAATCACTGCTGCTGCATTCACTTCTAACACCGCTTTTACTACTTCTCTTGGGTAGACACTGGCGGCATCGACGGTGCCATGAAAGAGCTCTTTAAACTCAATCAATCGGTTTTGGTTATCCAGTAGCAGTAAAGCAAACACTTCACGTTCATAGCTGCCGAGTTTGCAGCGTACATACTCTTTAGTGGCGTTAGGACTAATTAAGGCATCACCACGTACATAGCGCGTTGCGAGTATCTCAGCGGCATGCTCTAGGATTTCATTTTCTTGATAGCGCTGTTGTTTTTGGTAATCAGAATTAGGGGTAGTCATTACGGGCTCCTGTCGGATTCAATGATGGGTATTCACATTGATGACATATGCCTGAAAATTTTTGGGGTTAGGGTGCGAAGCGATGGAAGATCATAAGGAAAGATGTGTTATTGAAGAGGGCGTATGGTTTGTTAGCTTTAGAGGTAGGTTAGAGAGGGAATCTGATGGCGTTAGAATGAGAGAGGGCAGGAGAGAGTCGCTGGTGATCACAATTAATTGAGTTGTTACTCTAAGTGATTTTTGCCCCATTACGTATATGGAATCCACGTATTTACAAAGTGATTTTGGTAATAAAAGTTAAGATGCGGTCGTATATTCGGCTTCTTATTGAAGGAGCTACCTTCTAGCCTTTGATGTTTTGCGCACCTACTGTCCTTATCGAGTTAGCAGCTTGCTTAGCATGACAGAATGGCCAGGTTTTCAGTAGGTTGGTCTTACCTTTTATGCATCATCATTTTGTGAAATTTAAGAGTTTATTAATGATTAATCGGTGAGTAAAACAGGTTTATATTCAGATTCATACCGTAACATTGCCCATGCAGTCCGTACCACTTTGTTCGCCAGTGCAATGCAGGCCTTCTTGAATCCGATACGATCTATGATACTCCTCAACCAAGCATCCTTTTGAGTCTTCGGTTTTTCTGGTAGTCGTCCAACGTAAGACATTGCACCAAGATAGAGAAGGGAGCGTAGCTCTTTCACACCACCGCATTTATCGATCCCAACCATAAAGACCTTACCACCTGAACTGTGTTGTTTGGGCGTAAGACCAACAAACGCTGAAGCTTGCCTTCCATTCTTGAACTGCTTTCCATCACCCAGAGTGGTATAAAGCATCGCAGCTGTTGTTTCACCAACACCTTCAATTTCCATTAATCGTTGGCATGGTTCTATCTGACGGGTTAACGCATTTTTCTCTTTTTCGAACGCGATGAGTTTTGCTTTCAGTTCTTTATATTGCTCCCACAACATGGACAGAACGGATACAACATTTGCTGGTATTGAGGTCTCTCCATCAAGTACTGTTTGAACCGACGCTTTTAAACCTTTTTCACCTCTAGGGTTTGCTATCCCGTAGCCCAAAATCGTCCCTCTAATGTGAAGCCCTAAGGAAACCACACTACGAGATAAGAACCTACGGCTGGTTTCTAATGAATGCATAGATTGTTGTTCTAATGACTTTGGACGGCTGTACTTGATACCAATTTGGATAGCGGCATTAGCGATAGCAAGGGCATCATTATGATCAGTTTTATGTCCTTCTAGGTAGCCTTTCACTTTCTTCGGGTTGATAATCCGCACTTCGTGTCCAAACTTTTCAGCTAATTGCCCCCAGTAGTGGCAGCCGCAACAACCTTCCATGGCGACAATGGAAGGCTTAGCCTTGGCAAGAAACTCTTTCATTTTCTGTCGACTTAAAGGTTTATTGGACAGCATCTCACCGTAAATACTGATATGGCAGGCTTGCAGAACATTTTTTGCTAGGTCGATCGCGATAACATTTTTAGTCAACATATTGGAACCCTCGTTATAACTGCACTCTGCTAAGTGTAGATTGGCAGAGAGGGAGTGGATTCCATACATCAAGCCAGAACACGAAAAAGAGGCTGATAATTCAGCCTCTAGATTTTTGCCAGTGCGCACTAAGTGCCGTTATGTTAAATAAATAAAACTACTAGTCTACCGTGCTAAACGTGTATCCATCACGAGGGATAAACGGAGCTCGGAAATCACCTTTTAAAAAGTAATAGATATCTTGTGAGTTATCATGGACAACATCGTAGCAACTTTCCCCATTACCGAAGTTTGAACAATATTGACTATTTTTAATTCGCCATGTGCCTTCGCTAGGTTTTACATCACCACTACTCATCCACCACGTTGTGCCTGAATCGGAAAAATATTGGACTGTTTTTTTTCCGTAATGAACACCATGAAGCGTATTATTGCTAAGCAACAAGTCTAATTCAGGTGAATTAACCGGCACTTCTTTAGCTAAAACAGAAAATGTCACTCCTAGAAGTGCAACTGCAATGATTTTTTTCATTTATATCTCCATTATCCTTATTATTACGTTACACAATATAAAACAAATTTATATTTAACACCAATTGAAAAATTGACACATCGGATCTTGGGATTTTGCGCCCCAGCTGTGTCGCAAAGTGAGGGTGAAGTACAGTTATTTTATCGTACGGAAGAAGGCACGCCACAAGGTGGCATAATTTCTCCAACGTTAATGCTAATAACTCTCGCAGGGCTTGAACAACAAATAAAGTCTTTGGCTCTCAAGAAGAAAGCAAGAGCCAACTTTATTGGATACGCTGATGATTTTGTTGTCACTTGTACATCAAAGGATGTATTAGAGAACGACATAAAGCCATTGATTACTGAATTTCTACTAGAAAGAGGTCTAACACTTTCCGATGAAAAAACACGCACAACTCATATTGATGATGGTTTCGATTTTCTAGGGTTTAACCACAGAAAATACAAAGGAAAGCTACTCATAAAACCGAGTAAAACCAATGTACTGTCATTCTTAAGTAACTTGCGTAGACTCATCAAAACTCACGCAACGATCCCCGTAAATAACCTTATCAAAATGATAAACCCCAAAATACGGGGATGGGCGAATTACTATCGCCACTGTGTTGCCAAACGAGTTTTCGGATACGTTGGACACCAACTATTCCAAGCATTATGGCTCTGGGCTGTTAGGCGTCACCCAACTAAATCAAAAGATTGGGTCACCCATAAGTACTTCATCAACCGAAAAGGCCAGTGGCAATTTCACGGTTGGCAGAAGATCATGAATATGGATTGTCACTTCAATCTGTTCCAAATAGCGAAAGTGCCCATCGAGCGACACGTAAAAATCAAGAATGCAGCGACCCCTTTTGACCCTCAATACCAAGAATATTTGGTGAAGAGAAAATCTAAAAGGCTAGCCCGTAACTCTTGGAAAGAGCCTGTCCCGACTGCGTTATAAGTTGCTGGGTATCAATGATGCCTTAGTGGAGGCTTGAGCCGTATGCAGTGAAAGTTGCACGTACGGTTCTTAGAGGGGCGGCACTTGGTAACAAGTGTCGTCTACTCGACAGAAATTAGTTTCAAACCTTGTAGGTTGATTGTGATCACCAGCGATTCTGTCGTTGATAACAGAAAAAAATAAGACCACCCAGAGAGAGAGGCGATCCGCTCGCCTCTCTCTTCTTTTATTCGCCTATCGCGATATCACCTAAGGGTACGTAACGTGCTTTATTGTCCTCTCTGTAAAAGTTTCGCTTTTTGACTTGCCATCCATGACGAATGTATTTGGTATCGGTTAGGTAATAGCCTTCTCCCATGGCAAAGCGTTCACGGTGTTCAACGCTTTTCTCTGGATCGTTAAGGAAAGCCGTTTCAGAGTGATTCAGACAAGCTTTGCGCAGCTCAGGGAATAGGTTTCGAGAGTGTTTCGACCAAGCGAGAATGATGGTCTTTAGCGTTTTGGTGTGAAACTCTCCTGCATACGGTTCACTGATTTCAGCGTCATAGTCCGTGAGTGTGGCAACAATCACGCCCTTTGCCCATGGTGGTACTTCTAAGGTTTCTTGAAACGCCTCCTCCGCTTGCTGGTGTTTACGCCACGCTCTTTCCCGCTTCTGTTGTTTGGCTTCTTCTTTTGCAGCTTCTTCGGCTTTGGCTTGCTCCTCGACCTGTTTAACCTGCATACGCCCTAGGTCTACGAATGAGTGGTCCAACTCATAAGTATTTATGAGTTCGATTAACTGCTGGTGGTGTTTGTCATAAAGCCAAGGCTTATCGACATCCCCTTTATGCTGACGGTAATAACGAACTATGCTTAAGCAATGCTCAGCAAAGCCTTGGTCATTACCACCACATCCTAAATCTAAGCGGCATTCGTGCTGATATTCATTGTCAAAGGTCACGGTTACTTTTGTTTTATCGTACCCGCCTAATGGGTTGCGTTTGGCAACTTCCAGCGCTTTATTTTCGAACTCATTAAAGTCATAGAGTGTCTCTTCACTGAACTCGCGAGATTCAGACCAGTGGACAAGTACCGTGAGTGGTTTGATTTTTTTTGCCTCTAACGTAGGTAAAGAATCATGTTGATCTATGGATGAGCTGTTTGGTTGTGTTGTTTGCATAGTGGGTTCCTTTCTTCGAATAAAATAAAAAAGACCACCTTGATAACAAGGTGGCCTCTAGAGTGGTGGGTGAACGTGTTTGTGGGTCGTTAAGCTGGTGGGTTGTGTTTAACGTATTAGATAGAATGCTTCTTTACAGCGTGATAGGGCGGCTCTGAGCCATTTATCCAGCACTTGCCTTGGTAGCCATTGATGAGCTGCTGAAAGAGCAACATCTCAAAAGCAGACTTGGGGTTTATTGCGACATCAAAGCCATCGTCTTCAAATCGTTGCCGTTCTTTCCAAGTTGCATCTAAATCACTTAGCTGCGTTTTTAACTCATCTAGTTGGGTTTGTTTTGAGGTATCTAATGGCGTTTTAAGCCATACCTCTAGGGTGTGACAATACGGCATCACTCCATAGTCTTTAGGGAGATTCAGAGTGTTACGTAATGCACGTATCCAACCTTCTGCTTTGGTGTTACGACCATTGAGTTTGACATCTCCTGATTCAGCGGCTGCTGACCAGTCACAACCGTATTTCACGAGTAGCTGGTTGAATGTGTTTACACCACAGAACTGCCAGCTACGTGCTCGTTTGTTTGTCTCGGTGTCAAAGAGATTGCTAGAGCCAATGAGCATGTGGAGCATAAATAGGTCATCTTCACGCAGTCTAAGTCTGTAACGTTCATACAGAGCTTGTTTGAGTTCGTTGGTGCTTTGGGTGTCTGTGTGGTTGAGGCGTTCTCTGAAGAAGGTACAGGCTTGCTGAACAACGTCTTCTTTTGGTATACGCAGTGCCAGTTGTTCATAGACAATGTCATAGGACATAAAGGGGGCTCCTGTGAAAGAGTAATATAGTAAAATCATGGTGATAGCTAGAAACAGGGGGATCGGTAAAGTGGTGGTTATCAATAGCGTTCATGTATTAGGGGCCACGCAGTTCGATTGGGTTGTAGGCTCCCTTGGCTAAGTTAGCAATAAACTTGGATTCCCAAAGTGTGTATAGCTTGTGGGTGTTGGGTGCGCTGATACTCTTTAAACCGGAGTATCGAGTGAAGACCGTGGAATGAGTGAAATCGAACTCAATATCTCGCTCAAGTGTCGGGTAAGGGTATCCATTGAAGCTAAAATCTGTGATGCAAAGGATTGAATAGATGTTGTTAACGTCTTTCGCTAGTGCAATCTCAACAGGGTGATAGCCTCCATGTTCAGCGGAGTAGTGCTTATTGCTGAAATGGATGATGTGATGATCATCTACGAGTCCTGTGTGTTTGTTTAGAACGTTGTTTAATGTATCCAGAAGAGCCTGAGATATAGGCAAAGCAGTCCTGTTGAATGAAGTTGTGGGTAAGATATCCCTATGCATAATCGGCTCCTTTTCGACTCATGAGGTTATGCATAGTGATGAAATATATTTGAAAAAATTTGGATTCGAGTGGATGGCAGGGGCTGAGGGGCATGATGCTGAATGGTGAGTAATTTCGACTAAAATAAAAAAAAATCATATATGAAACCGGAGTGCTGAAAGTTTGGTTTTGAGCATTGTTGATTCTTCAATTCTCCCGTATTCTCTCTGCTCAGTATTGAAAAGATTTTAGTGAGAGTACAACCCGATGGTTGATCAAACACTAATAATTAAAGGTGTGGCTACTTATCTGAAGGTGTCTATAAAACTGCATATCGCCTCGCCAGTGAAGGAAGGCTTCCGGGCTTCAAGATTGGTGGCCCATGGCGTTTTAAACGAAAATATTTAGAAGCTTGGATAGAAAAGAGTAAATAGTAATTAAACTGTTCTTGGCAAACGTGACTTGAGAGCACGGCAAAGCTAATTGGTGATGTAGTTGAGCAGGTAGAGAAGATTGTAAAAGCCAAACGCTTTATAAAGCTGGCAAACCACGAACAGTGGGTCAAGAGATATTCAGAAGGCGTTGCTACTGAAATTGGCGCAGTTTGCTTTAAGTAAAGGCAAAGAGTTGTTCGCCAAGACGTATAGTTATATTGAGGAGCATTATTAATGAGCAATGTACATTCGCGATTTAGTCATGGCAGTGAGTGGATTCGAGCTGACTTTCACTTGCACACCCGTGCGGATAAAGAATTTAAGTATTCGGGGAGTGAGAATGATTATATCAATAGTTATGTTGCTGGGCTCGAAAAAGCGGGTATAGGCCTTGGTGTAATTAGTAACCACAATAAATTTGAACTCGATGAATTTAAGCAAATGCGTAAAAAAGCGCGCAAGAAGGGGGTAGGTTTACTTCCTGGGGTCGAGTTATCGGTCAAGGATGGGCAAGCCGGAGTTCATACTTTAGTGATTTTTTCCGATGAATGGGTCATCAATAAAGAAAATGAAAACTATATTCAGAGCTTTCTAAACGTCACCTTTGCAGGGCAAGCTAATTTTGAGCAAGAGAATGCTAGGTCTAATCATGACTTAAAAGAAACAGTTCGGGAACTCGACAAGTTTGAAAGAGACTATTTTTTAGTTTTCGCCCATGTAGAAGCAGATAATGGTTTGTGGGGGGCGTTAAAGCCCGGACCAATAGGTGATCTTTTTGCTAGTGAGGCATTTAGAAAGCGTGTTCTTGGTTTTCAAAAAGTCGCCACTCGTGATAAGAAAGATAAGCTAATTTCTGTTATGAATGGCTATTTTGTGGCAGAAGTTGAAGGCAGTGACCCTAAGAGTATTGAGCAAATTGGTAAGGGAAAAATAAGCTACTTGAAAGTTGGGGACTTTTCGTTTGATGCGGTTAAGTTTGCTTTAATCAATCATAGGTACAGAGTAAATAGTCAGGTAGTCGAAGTTGCTCATTCACATATTGATAGTATTCACTTTGAAGGGGAAGGCTCGCTTGGTGGCCAAACGGTATCCTTTTCTTCTGAATTAAATACGTTAATTGGCATCCGTGGTAGCGGTAAGTCATCGGTTCTAGAAGCTATTAGGTATGCACTAAACATCCCGTTAGGCGTTAAGTCGATGGATAAGGATTATAAAAATGATTTAGTTCATCATTTATTAAATAACGGTGGAGCTATTTGTATCAATGCTAGAGATCGGCATGGTCAAGCTTATCAAATTAAAAGAATTAACAATAAAGCACCAGACGTTATGGTAAACGGTGTTGTGCAGCCTGGGGTGTCAATACGTGAAACAGTGTTGTACAACCCTATTTATTTTGGCCAAAAAGATTTATCGAGCAGTGGCGAAGGGTTTGAAAAAGACTTGATTGAGAAATTGGTAGGTGACTCACTGGAACCAATTCGTCAGCAAATTTTGGCAAAGAAACAAGCTGTCATTGATGTGATCAAACAAATCAAGAAGCTCTCGACAGATAAGCAAGCAAAGCAAGAATGGTTTCAGAAAAAACAGGACGCAGAGTTCAGTTTAAAAATTTACCAAGATAACGGTATTGAAGAAAAGCTTCAGAAGCAAATAGAGTTTGATCGAGATGAACGTAAACTTGTGGATGCGACAAGTAATGCAAAAAAATTCTATATGGAACTTCAAGATTTCATTGAAGAGCAAAAAAGTATACTACTACTTTTAAGCAGTTATGAATCAAAAGAGAATAACCCGTTTTTTGAAGAGTACCGTAAGCTGTATCAGCCTATTTTAGAACAACTTAAATTAATGGATAAAATAGCTTCAGGGTCAGCAACGCTCATCGAGCCTTTAGAGAGTAAACTTCAAAGCTTTAAGTTGGCTAAAAATTCTAATAAAGAAGCTTTTGCAGAAATAGAGCGTAAGTTATCTGCCGAACTTAGGGAAAAGGGAATCCAATCTCTAAAAATTGAAGATTTTAGAAAAATAAAAACGCAGATTGATCAAGCGGGGAAGGTGTTAAAAGCATTGGAGTTAAGTGATAGTAAGCATCAACAGCTTAAAGGTGATCTAACAGATGAGTTGTGTAAACTTGAGCAATTAAGAACCGAAGAGTTCAATCAGATAGAAAAGTGCATTGCTCGTGTTAACCAACAAGACTCACCACTTAAAATATTGGCGAGCTATAAATCGAATTCAACGTCTACGTTAAATATGATGCAGGATGCTTATAGGGGGAGTGGTATACGTGGTACGACTCTTCAGGGGCTTATCGAAAAGTTCGGTGATTTTTGTTCAATGAGAAATGCATGGGATGATGTAAGAAAGATGGTCTCAAATTACGAAGTGTTTAATGAATACTTTCAAAAGAATATTGAAGAGCTCTTAACTTGGCAAGTCCCTAATCAATATGTGATTGAATATCATGGTAAAGCTTTAAAGCAGCATTCACTTGGTCAAAGAGCTTCTGCATTAATGCTTTTTGTACTAAGTCAGCAAGATAACGATGTAGTGATAATTGATCAACCAGAAGATGATTTAGATAACCAAACAATATATGACGATGTAATTAAGATGCTCACAAAACTTAAGCCATCTACGCAATTTATTTTTGCTACTCATAATGCAAATATTCCGGTACTTGGGGATGCAGAGCAAGTTGTTTGCTGTCGTTATGACGATCAAAAGACAGAACTATTTTCAGGTAGTATTGATAATAAACAAGTTCAGCAACAGATTGTGTCAATAATGGAAGGTGGTCAAGAAGCCTTTGATAAACGTAAGCAGGTGTATGAAGTATGGAAGTCATAGAACTTATAGGGTTGATTGCTCGAGGCGAAGACAGTAAGCATCAATTCAAAGAACGAGTATCTCGAGCCAAAGATATAGCTAAAGAATTGATTGCATTTAGTAACACAGAAGGCGGTAAGTTAATTGTTGGTGTTGCTGATGATCAGAGCGTAAATGGACTAACTGTAGATGATTTGGAAAGTAGTAATCGTCTAATAGCTGATGCGGCAACAAATAATGTTAAACCTGCGATAAACCTTATAACAGAAAATGTTGAGCACCCTGATGGTATGGTAATCGTTGTTTCCATAGATAAGGGTATTCGTCCATGTGCGGATAACGATGGGCGTATTTGGGTGAAAAATGGTTCCGATAAACGAGCGGTGACAGCCATTGAAGAGATGCAACGAATGTTTCAAGCTGCAACACTCGTCCATGCAGATGAACTTAAAGTTCAAAACACATCTATTGATGATATCGATATGGACTATTTTTCAGACTTTTTCCAAAATGTTGTTGGTGAAGATTTGTCTTCTCAATCAAGAAGTCATAGCGAGCTGCTAGAGTCGATGAACTTGATGCAAGAAGATAATTTAAATCTATGTGGTACGTTGTTGTTGGCACGGCAGCCTCAATTCAAATTACCAGCATTCATTGTAAAAGCAGTAGCTTTCCCTGGTACGGATATCACAGACGAAGAGTACAATGATAGTAGAGATATTCATGGCAAATTAGGTGTTACTTATCAAGAATGTATGAGTTTTATACTTACCAATATCCGTCATGTGCAAGCTGGGCAAGGTTTTAATTCTGTAGGGGAGCCTGAAATACCTAAAATTGTGTTTGAAGAGTTAATTGCTAATGCATTGATCCATAGGGACTACTTCACCAAAGCTCCAGTGAAATTATTTGTGTTTTTAGATCGTATAGAAATCATTAGTCCTGGGCATCTACCAAATAACCTCACTATTGATAATATTGTTAATGGTAATTCTAACAGTCGAAATCCAATCATTGCTTCATTTGCGAGATATGTGCTTCCATATCGTGGTATTGGCAGCGGTGTTCAAAGGGCGATAAAAAATTGGCCCAATATTGAATTTATTGATAATAGAGATAAAAATGAGTTTAAAGTTGTGATTAAGAGAGAGTGTTGATCTTATGTGCATAACTAAGCTTAGAATTAAATTACTTTAGTTGTTTAGCACCTGTCTATAGAGACTCTAGGGTATAATGAGGGGTACAGTTGTTGTGTCTTGTTTTAATTTTCTCTTTAAACAAAGGCTTAGCTAATCCTGGGCGGCATGATGTAACCATCCCCCTTTCTCGTAACAGAGAAAGCCATACATAAACTTTAGAACGGAGACCTCGGTCTCCGTTTTTTATGCTTTGAAATCGTCACTCCCGACAGCGAGGCACGAGCGTGATAGGGAATCTGCTTTGGCTAAAGTGACGGAGGGGTTTGTGCTCTGAGATTCCAGATACTTCGTTCCTCAGTTCTGGAATGACGGTTGTTATTGTTTGAGTTGCTTTGTGTTTCGTTATTCCCTACAGCGAGGAACGAGCGTGATAGGGAATCTTTATCGTCGACATATAGAAACCTGACTGCCGATGGTTACTCTTGCCTCTCATGATATCCTCCGCTCAATATTGCTCTTTACGATTTTGAGTCTTATATTTAATGGTACAGTTATGACATTGATTTAACATGGATAGCTGTTGAATAAAGGACAATAAATGCTTGATTGAATATGGATTGATCAAGTCAACAATAAGTCAGTGGAGACTCCCCAATGAAAAAATTACTTTCAGTACTTGCTGTATCTGCAGCGGTAATGTCACCGGCAGCATTTGCTTCTTCGCCTGTTATGTTTTCAACGATCAATGGTTTTAACGCTCCTGATTCAGATGCGGTTGGTGGTGTACGTCTGGCTCTGCTTCACGGGCAAGTCAATGACCTTAAAGGTGTCGACCTTGCAGTTGTTGGTATGTCTGAGACGCAAACCACGACAGGTGTGAACCTTGGTATTTTTGGTGCATCAAAAGTAAACCAAGAAATGACAGGTGCTTCACTAGGTTTCTTTAACTGGAACACAGGTAAAACAACAGGTGTTAACCTAGGTGCTGTTAACATTACTAATGATGTAAAAGGCGCGAACGTGAGTTTCGTAAACTATTCTGAAGGGAACACTATGGTGGATGTAGGCGCTGCGAACCTTTCAGAGGTGTCGACGGTTCAGGTTGGTATCTTCAACAAAACCAATAAAATTGAAGGTGTACAGATTGGTCTGATCAACTGTGCTGACAATGGTTTTTTCCCGTGCTTCCCAATTGTGAATTTCGCTAAGTAAGACGGTAGCCGCGCTGGTTTCAATACTGGTGAGCGACGTTCTTACCAAGGCTTAAAGCTATCCATGATTGAACCTATCAACGCCTTTACTTCTATGTTTAGGCGTTATTTTACATCTGCTATCTCACTCCTTAAACGTTACTGTAAGCATGTTGTTTTATACTTTTGTTGCGATGTTCTCACTTGTGAGTACAATGTGCGCTAAATTTTCAATGATGACTTATATGCTTTGATTAATCCCCATACCGTCGATTTTAAAAAGGCTTTCTTAAGTCTGACCGTCAGCTTTTTAGTGGTTTTTAGCTTGTTACTTGTTGATTCAGCGGAAGAGTCAGAAAAGCAGTATGGAATTGAAAACCAAGGCGTGACACGCTCTTTAGCGGAGCTCACACAGATCATTAATGCGCTTGAGTACAACATTACAGCACTCTATCCATTGCATAGTGATACATACGTATTCTCACATGAGAAAAAGGTCGAAGGTAAGACGTGTTATTTCATTAGTGAAGAGCAACAAGCCACTCGATTTGATTTTATGTTCTCTGGCCCTAGTGAGATGTGCGATCTAAAGTCGGAGCTTCATTCAGAAGCTGGTAAGCGCATGTTTATCGCACCCACCATGGCTTACTTTGCGAATACTATTGATACCATCTCTGCGATTTACTTTATCTCCAAAGATAAGTTTATCATCTCTTCGCCTTCTGATTTTGCTCGTTACATTAAAGGTGACACCTTTGATTCGATCGTTAATAGCCGTCCTTATTGGGTGAATACGATTCGCTTTGGCTTAGCTCAGGGCCAAGACCAGGTGGTGTATACCGGGCAGTACGATGACTACCTAACGGGGAAGAAGGTTGTAACCTTAACCAAAGGTATCTATGTGGATGGCGAGTTTAAAGGGGTACTCGGTGTTGATGGCTACGTCTCTAATCTGGTCTCGAATCCCGTTCATGGATACAAGGTGACGAGTGCAAGAGGTGTGAACAAATATGGGGTGTTGGACTTTACCTATTCACGGCCTTTGTATGTCGATGGAGTTAATACAGAGTTGTACCTGACTATTGAAGAAGGAAAGAGCGAGCACTTCTTACATATACTGGAACTGGAGCGGGTCCAGTTACTGATTTTATTGGCTTTGTACTTTGTTTCAGCGTTATGGTTATGGCGATTTTATATCAGGCAAGAGCATCAGCGTTTGAATGATTTAGCCATGCAGGATCCTCTTACTGGGTTGTTAAATCGAAGAGGCTTTGAAGAGCGCTTATTAGCACAAGGTGAAGAACCGATTATTGGTGTTGGCGTATTTGATATCGATGATTTCAAAGAGGTGAATGACCAGTATGGTCATAAGGTGGGGGATGAGGTGATTTGTCATGTTGCCCAGTTAATGCTGAACAGTGTTAGGCAGCAAGATATTGTGGCTCGATTTGGTGGTGAAGAGTTTGTTGTCGCGATTACGGGTGAATCATCCGAATTACTGTCATCGATCTTTGAACGAATTCAAAACGACATTAGCCTACAAAGCTATCGATGTCTGACAGGCGACAAGATTAATATCTCAGCATCTGGGGGGGCAACGCTTTACTCTCTGAGTAAGTTCGACAGTATTGGACATTTGTGGGAAAACCAAAGTATTCGTTCATCTGATGAGCAGCTTTATAAAGCGAAGGCGGCGGGCAAGAATCAAGTGAATATTCACGTACATTAATTCGTGAGTGCATTATAGAGCCTAGTCGTTTGACTAGGCTCTTTCACCTAAGGAAAAATGTCTTCCTGATAGATGTTATTTTTTGACGCGGACTTTTCTCATCCACTTTTGGTGAACACCGCGACGTAGGCTTTGGAAGCTGTTTTCTACCTTGTCGACACCAAGCAGGATAACTAACGCCATTAACGTGATAATAACCGACTGGGAAAGATGCCCTAGTGCAATCATCATTCCTAGAGCGGCTAGCACCCAAATAATCGCGGCAGAAGTGACACCATGAATCTTGCCATCCAATGTCATCATTACCCCTGCACCAAGGAAACCCACCCCAGTAATGATTTGACCAAGCACACGAGCTTGATCGAGCGTGTTAGGGGAAAGGCTGATCGCCATGGTTAGGAAGAAATAGGTGCCGCTGATGATCAGAATCGATGTCCTGATCCCTACCGGTTTGCCGCGTGTTTGCCTTTCGATGCCGATTAACGAACCACACAGCATGCATACTGCAAGGCCAGCCCAGCTAAAGGGGGCAAGGTTGAGAGTTTGTTCTATAAATTGTGACATATCACCCCTCCTAAAAATTTAGAATAGAGCCGAGTATGCTAATAATAGACCGGACGATCGAACAAAAACTTTTTGTCTTAACGATTGATGTGGAGTAGCCAGTCGAGAGGTGTGTGTTATTTCTGTCGCTTCTTGATACACAAGACGATAAGAAGCGACGATTGTTTCGAGATAGGGTTATTCAATATGCAGGTCGAGCTGTGTTTTGCTACTGCGGCCGCCAATTTCGCGAGTTAACTTAGGTACTAGGTAGCCCGAAACCTCAGCGATCAAACCCCTGAAGTGCATTTTTGCCTCTTCATCTGAGATATAGAAATGAGCAGCGCCCTGAACTTTATCAAGTACATGCATGTAGTAAGGTAAAATACCGGCGTCGAATAGCTTTTCACTTAATTTTTTCAATGAGTTAGTGCTGTTATTTACGCCTTTAAGCATCACGCCTTGGTTAAGCAGAGTCGCGCCAGTTTGCTTCAGCTTGTAGAAGGCTTGTTTGAGCTCTAAATTGATTTCATTAGCATGATTAATATGGCTGACCATCACCACATTGAGGCGAGTTTGAGCTAACAATTGGCACAGCTCATCCGTCACTCGAGCTGGGATCACAACCGGTAATCGGCTGTGGATTCGAACGGTTTTCACATGTGGAATTTGTTCGATAGCATTGATCAGCCACTCTAGTTCGCTGTCTTTGGCCATCAAAGGGTCACCACCGGATAAGATAACCTCGTTAATCTCGGGATGTTGAGCCACATAATCGAGGCTGGTTTGCCAAACAGACTTGGATCCTTTGTTATCTTGGTATGGGAAATGCCGGCGGAAGCAGTAGCGGCAGTTGATAGCACAACCACCTTTCACAATCATCAATGCGCGACTTTTGTATTTGTGCAGTAACCCGGGGATTGCGTTGTCTTGCTCTTCCAACGGGTCGGCCGAATAACCTTGGTGTACTTCGAACTCTTCGTTGAGCGGTAACACCTGACGCAATAGAGGGTCGTGTGGGTTGCCTTTTTCCATTCGTTCAACAAAGCTAAGAGGAACTCGAAGTGAAAACAGCTCACGTGCTGCGAATCCTTTTTGCCACGGTGTTGGGTCTATTTCCAATGCTTCAAGCAGTTTTGTCGGGTCAGAGATCGCATTCGATAGTTGTTTGAGCCAGTTTTGCTCAACAGATTCGACTTTTCGGGTTATGATATGCGGCATTGAAATTAACTCAAAGATGTGGAAGAGAAAATCATGGCGTCAGTAAGCACCAATGAATTCAAAGGCGGTTTAAAATTCATGTTAGATAACGAGCCTTGCGCAATTATCGACAATGAATACGTTAAGCCAGGTAAAGGCCAAGCGTTTAACCGTGTAAAACTTCGTAAACTGCTGTCAGGCAAAGTGTTAGAGAAAACATTTAAGTCAGGCGAAAGCTTCGAGCTTGCAGATGTTGTTGACGTTGAACTAGGCTACCTATACAACGACGGCGAATTCTACCACTTCATGAACAACGAAACATTTGAGCAAATCGCAGCAGACGTAAAAGCAGTCGCTGATTCAGCAAAATGGTTAGTTGAAAATGACGTTTGTACTCTAACGTTGTGGAATGATAACCCTATCACTGTTACTCCGCCAAACTTTGTTGAGATCGAAGTAACTGAAACTGATCCTGGCCTTAAAGGCGATACACAGGGTACGGGTGGTAAACCTGCAACTCTAGCAACAGGCGCGGTAGTTCGTGTTCCTCTATTCATCGCTATCGGTGAAGTTGTTAAAGTTGATACTCGTACTGGCGAATACGTTGGTCGTGTGAAGTAATTTGATTGTGTCCATCTTGTTTAAGGTGGCTCAGTGAAATAGAAAAGGTCGCTTATGAGCGGCCTTTTTTGTATCTGGCGATCGGAGAAGAGCAGATTCGAGTAAACGAGATTCGACAAGTAACAAAAAAGCAGAACAAGATAATCCTGTTCTGCTTCTAGTATTTTCGTTCTTAAACTCTTCGAATCTCAGTTACCCGAATCTCGAATCTGCTCTTAACTGTTAAATCATAAAAATGAAGATAACAGATAGCGCGCTGATTAGGCCTGCAACGAAGTAGCAACCCACTTTACCAGCAACACCGACGTGGAACTTAAGGTCGTGCATGCCGTGGTGAAGACGGTGCATTGCGTGCCACATTGGCAGTGCTAGCGTACCGATGATGAATAGCGCACCGATAATGCTGGTGGCAAACTCAGAGACACGCTCGTAGCTCATTGCATCCGCATCGATTATGCCCATTGGCACCAAGATACCCAGCACTAGAATCGTGATTGGTGTAATCATCGCGAACCAAGTACCGCCAGCGCCGAATAGGCCCCACCAGATTGGTTCATCAGAGCGTTTCGGATTGTGGTTAACAGGTTTCACTTTGTAATTTGTGGTCATAACGAAGCTCCTTACACCACCATCAGAACGATTAAAGAAATAAATGCCACCGCTGCCCACTGGGTCAGTACGATGATTCTTTTATCTACCAATTTGCCTTTAAGACGGATTGGCATTACTTGAGGCATCATGCTGAAGAAGGTCTGAGCGTGCAGTAAGCTGCCAAGCAGTGCCACGATGTTGATACCAACAACGATAGGGTTAGCCATAAAGCTCAACCAACCTTCCCACGCTTCAGGACCTTTCACTAGCGAACCCAAACCGAAGGTTAGGAACAGAGTGAATAGAATCAAAGGCAGTACAGTCGCTTCACGTAGCATGTAGAAGCGGTAAAACGGATGGTTGCTCCACCACGTTCTCTTCATCTCACGAACATAAGGCTTACGATTGCTCATATTATGCCTCCTCTGCTGTTTTTACTTGCGATCCATCAGGCTTGAACATCGAGATAACGAAGTCCATTGAAGACTCAACTTTGCCTTGGTTTACAGCTGCTGCTGGATCTACTTTCTTCGGACAAACGTCAGAACAGTAACCTACAAACGTACAGCCCCAAGCACCGTTGTCGCCATTGATAAGCTTCATGCGCTCAGCTTTACCATTGTCACGGCTATCTAGGTTGTAACGGTGAGCAAGAGCAAGTGCCGCAGGGCCAATGAACTCAGGGTTTAGACCAAATTGAGGACACGCTGCGTAACACAAACCACAGTTGATGCAGCCAGCAAACTGTTTGTACTTCGCCATTTGCTCTGGAGTTTGGATGTTAGTGCCGTCTTCTGGCTTGCGATCGTTACCAATGATGTAAGGCTTGATTGCTTCAAGGCGCTCGATAAACGGCGTCATGTCGACAATCAAATCTTTCTCGATTGGGAAGTTAGCTAAAGGCTCGATCTTGAAGCCGTTCGGGTAGTCACGTAAGAAGCTCTTACATGCCAGTTTTGGCACGCCATCAACCATGATGCCGCAAGAACCACAAATCGCCATACGACAAGACCAACGGTAAGACAGGTCTTTATCTAGGTTATCTTTGATGTAACCAATCGCATCAAGTACCGACATGGTTTCATCAAATGGAACTTCAAAGGTTTGAAAGTGAGGTTCTGCATCGTGCTCAGGGTCATAACGCAGAATTTCAATTTTTTGGATTCGATTCGCTGACATTATGCTTGCTCCTCTTCGCTCTTCTTCGCATTCTCTTCTGCCGCTTTTTCAGCAGCAGCGGCTTTCTCGGCTGCTTCACCGTATAGACGAGCTTTAGGTTGAGATTTAGTAATCTTAACGCCGCTGTAGTCGATAGTTGGTGCTGCATCTTCGTTGTAGAAAGATAGAGAATGTTTAAGGAAGTTCACGTCATCACGTTCTGTGCAGTTGTCGTCTAGACGTTGGTGTGCTCCGCGAGACTCTTTACGAAGGATCGCTGAGTGAACCATCGCTTCGGCAACTTCAAGGCCGTAACCCACTTCGATAGCGTAAAGTAGGTCAGTGTTGAACACTTTGCCTTTGTCTTTAATGCTGATCTTCTTGTAGCGAGCTTTCAGTTCAGTGATTTTGTCGATGGTTTCTTGCATCAAGTCTTCTTGACGGTAGATACCACAACCCGCTTCCATGGTGTGACCCATTTCAGTACGGATATCAGCCCAGTTCTCATCGCCTTCTTGAGCCAAGATGCCAGCGATGCGATCTTCAACCGCTTTCACTTGCTTAGCAATAGACTCTTCGTTCCAGCCTTTGAATTCAGCGGCACGTTTCACGGCTTGTTCACCGGCTACGCGGCCGAATACTACGAATTCAGCAAGAGAGTTAGACCCTAGGCGGTTTGCGCCATGTAGGCCAACTGAAGCACACTCACCAACAGCGAATAGCCCTTTAATGCGAGTTTCACAGGTACCGTTGGTTTCAATACCACCCATGGTGTAGTGAACGGTTGGGCGAATTGGGATTGGCTCTTTTGCTGGGTCTACGTTTACGTACGCTTTTGCAAGCTCACAGATAAACGGAAGACGCTCTTGCAGGTACTCTTCACCAAGGTGGCGAAGGTCAAGGTGTACGACATCACCAAGCGGGTGCTTGATGGTGTTGCCTTTCTGCTGCTCGTGCCAGAATGCTTGAGAAACTTTGTCACGAGGACCCAGTTCCATGTATTTGTTTTTCGGCTCGCCCACTGGAGTTTCAGGGCCCATGCCGTAATCTTGCAGGTAACGGTAGCCGTTCTTGTTGACGATGATACCGCCTTCACCACGACAACCTTCGGTCATCAAGATGCCAGTGCCCGGTAGGCCTGTTGGGTGGTATTGAACGAACTCCATATCACGTAGTGGAACACCGTGGCGATAAGCCATTGCCATACCGTCGCCAGTTACGATGCCGCCGTTGGTATTACAGTGGTAAACACGACCTGCGCCACCGGTTGCTAGAACAACAGATTTTGCTTTGATGGTAACAAGCTCACCTTCAGACATGTGAATCGCGATTAGGCCTTGTACTTCGCCATCTTCAACGAGCAAATCCACCACAAAGTACTCATCAAATCGTTTGATTGTGTCGTACTTCATCGAAGTCTGGAACAGAGTATGAAGCATGTGGAAGCCGGTTTTATCCGCTGCGAACCACGTTCTCTCTACCTTCATACCGCCGAATCGGCGTACGTTTACTTCACCGTTTTCTTTACGACTCCATGGGCAGCCCCATTGTTCCATTTGGATCATTTCGCGAGTCGAGTTTTCAACAAAGTATTCAACAACATCCTGTTCACATAGCCAGTCGCCACCGCCAACAGTATCGTTGAAGTGGTTATCTAGGCTATCTTCGTCTTTAATTACCGCTGCTGAACCGCCTTCTGCTGCCACCGTGTGCGAACGCATTGGGTAAACTTTAGAAATCAGTGCAACTTCCAATTCAGGATTAGCTTCAGCTGCTGCAATTGCTGTACGAAGACCAGCGCCGCCTGCGCCGATGACTGCGATATCTGTGGTAATTGTCTTCACAGTTATTCTCCAGTGTGATGCGGAGTATTCCGCTTGTTATTATAAAAAGCTTATTGGCAGTACTTACTAATTAATAGTACGTAAACGGCATCAACCGTTTATTACCCCTAAGCCTTAAGTGGTAGGTTCAGTGTAAGAGAGGAAGGTATTCGAAAAGTTGATGCATTTGGGTTTTTAGGTCGGTAGTGCATATGGAGGCATAGAATTTATAGGTTATGTGACTGCAATCACGGCAATGAATTGTTGATAACGATTAGCCCACAGGGCTTGTGTTAACGGCTTGTTGAGTATGATTTTTGTTATCAATGTGGATGTAAAATCTGTATTGATAATTGTATTGTAGAACGTAATTTTCTGGCTTCATTAAAACAACATTTCGCTTTCAAGAATAGAAAGATAGAAGCTTACAAAAGCGATGAAAGGTGGTAATTTTCGTCGTTTAGAATTCAGTAATATGGAACTCAATAATGCACTCTACATGGCAACCGGCCGCAACCATTAAGCAGTTAAAGCAACGTGCTGATATCCTTAATCAAATTCGTCAGTTCTTTGTTGAGCGAAACGTGATGGAAGTTGATACGCCTGCGATGAGCCACGCCACGGTGACGGATGTGCATTTACATACCTTCAAAACTGAATTCGTAGGGCCAGGTTATGCGCACGGCCAGCCACTATTCTTTATGACTAGCCCAGAGTTTCATATGAAACGCTTGTTGGCTGCCGGAAGCGGTTGTATTTACCAAATTTGTAAATCTTTTCGCAATGAAGAAAATGGCCGTTATCACAACCCTGAGTTCACTATGTTGGAGTGGTATCGCGTTGGTTTTGATCATCATGATCTGATGGATGAGATGGATCTGCTGTTACAGCAGGTACTTAAATCAGGCACAGCAGAGCGAATGACTTACCAACAAGCCTTTATTGATGTGTTAGGTGTTTGTCCGCTGGAAGATTCGATGGATATGCTAAAGCAAGCAGCTGCGAAACTAGGGCTCAGCGACATAGCTGACCCCGAGCAAGATCGCGATACGTTATTGCAGCTTCTTTTCAGTATTGGGGTCGAGGCGAAAATAGGCCAGCAGGTGCCTGCGTTTGTGTATGACTTCCCAGCATCGCAAGCAGCGTTAGCTAAGATCAATCCAAACGATTCACGAGTCGCCGATCGCTTTGAGGTGTATTTCAAAGGAATTGAGTTAGCAAACGGCTTCCACGAGTTAGATAAACCGCAAGAACAACTTAAGCGCTTTGAAGATGATAATACCAAACGTATTGAGATGGGCTTATCACCTCAACCGATTGATCATCACTTGATTGAGGCATTAAAAGCGGGCTTACCAGATTGTGCGGGTGTTGCTTTGGGTATCGACCGTCTGATCATGCTGGCGTTAGGTTATGACCACATCGATGACGTGACGGCTTTCCCGTTCCCGCGCTCTTAGCTCTCTATTCAGTTAGTCCTACTTACCGTTTGGCTAACTGACCAAAATACCAGTACCCACTACGGCAACAATGGCACCTATCCAAGCGTAGACGTTCGGTCTTTGCTTGGTGTATAGCCAGAGTATCGGTAACAACATGATGGGTGTGGTTGAAGATAACAGCGCAACCATGCCGACATTGCCTTCCTGCAACGCATACAAAATCAACGTCATTCCTACTGCCATCGCTAGAAAACCATTAACCGCGGTAATCGCGAATATCTGCTTATTCATCGGGTTAAGTGCGCGTGAAAGTTTGGCGCCTGTTAAACGAAATGCGGAGTGAGCAACAAAAGCGGTGATCATTCGAATGGCAGAAGCTGCAATTGGGTCGATACTGGTTTGCATCACAGGTTTGGCAATGATGCCGCCCAATGCTTGGCAGATCGCGGCAGTGATCCCCAGAGCGACACCAACCCACACGGTGCCCTTGATGGTTTCAAGCTGGTTGTTGGCTTGTCCTCGACGACCAAAAAATATCGCAGTTAATACACCACTAAACACCAAAGCCGAGCCAATCAGCTCAATAGAGGTCATGCTTTCGCTAAACAAGAAGTAACCGAGAATCGCCGAGAACACGGCGTGACAAGAGAACAGCAAACCCGCTTGGCGCGGTCCCATTCGGTTCAAACAGGCAAATAGGGCGGTATCACCAATGAATATACCAATCAGGCCAGACAGCATCATCGGCGTGATTAGATTGGCTTCGACAGTTGACCAACCTCCGGTAAACCATGCCATGCTCGATAAGATGATCGCGGTACAACCCATTCTCCAACGGCTATAGGCGAAAGAACCTAAGTGTTGAGCAGGCTTTACTGACATTAGGCTCGCAATGGCCCAAAGAAAAGCGGCAGCTAGAGCTAACCATTCAAATCCCATCTGAATAACATCCTTGTGTCTGGGATAAATTAGCTCATCAATATGCATCAAACCGAACTGAGAACAAAGTGATTCTTATGAAAGAACTACTTTGTTTCAGTGATTGGTTTATGTCAGCTGTCGCTCGGTGGTGTGGTTCACTTACTTTGCTTGAGTCGCGCTATACCTTAAATCGCTCCACGTCTTGGCGCATCGACTCGGCAGCGCTACTCATTTCATTTGAGCTATTGCGACTGCTTTCAGCTTGCTGTGCAAGGTCATCAGAGGCATCCTTGATTCCTTGCGTATTACGGCTGATGTCTTCGCTGACCGCGCGTTGCTCTTCCGCAGCACTCGCTATTTGCAGCGCCATATCGTTGATTTCAGTGATTGCCTGAGTGATCTTAGTCAGGCTGCCATGAGCTTGTTCTGCGAAGCCAACACTGTTCTCTGCTAACTGAGTGCTGGTGGTCATGCTTTCAACGGCATGTTCGGTATTTTTCTGCAGTGTTTCAATCATCACGCGGATCTCTTCCGTCGAGCCATGCGTTCTTTGGCTGAGCACTCGGACTTCATCGGCGACAACGGCAAACCCACGACCTTGTTCACCCGCTCGAGCGGCTTCAATCGCAGCATTCAATGCCAACAGGTTGGTCTGTTCGGCAATGCCTTGAATGGTGGATAGGATCTGGTTGATGCTTTGAGCATTACTCTCTAATTCACGAATAACATTGGCTGCATCTTCAACCTGAGTCGCAAGGCCTGTAATCGCATCGCGGTTTTGTTGGATTACCTCTTGGCCTTCGTTACAAGCGGTGGCGGATGCCTGAGAAGCGGATGCCGTTAATTCGGCATGGCTAGCCACTTCGGCTGCGGTGGCGGACATCTCATGAATCGCGGTCGCAATTTGGTTGATATCGTTTTGTTGATTCTCAACGCTAATCGAAGATTGGGTCGCCAGTTGATTGGCTTTCTCTGCATGGTTGTTTAAATCGTGGCTGTGCTCTATTACGCCCTTCAACATGCTTTGCATCTGGCTTAAGAACTGGTTCACGAGCTCGGCAAGTTTGCCAATCTCATCCATACGTGTGATATCAATGCGCTGAGTGAGATCGCCTCTGCCTTGAGCGAGCTGAGTTAAGGCTTCAGACAAGGTTTGTAATGGAGAAAGTAGGCGGTTGATGACCACGGTACTCGCAATTGAAATGATGATGTACAACACCAAAGAGGTCAGCGTGATGAATTGAATGGCATCGGATACTGCAGAAAACGCCATTTCTTTATCGATAACGATACCTAGCGACCAATCGGTGTTCGGGACATTGGCAATATAGACCAGCTTATCGCCTTGACCAGGCCAAGTGAGAGTGGTGATCATTTGGTCTTGGAGCAGTTGTGACACCTTGTTGGTCGTGAGTTCTGGATTCAAACTGGTCAGTGGTTTTTGACTCAACTCTTCATCACTGTAGGCGACGATGTTGTTATTACCGTCGACTAAAAAAGCAAAACCGTCATTATCGAGTTTTACATTGAGTACGGTATCAATAATGCTGGTTACGGTTAAGTCTGCCGCGATAACACCCTGTCTTTCACCATTAAATGCTTTAGCGAAACTGATGACAATGCTGCCGTCAAAATCTTGATAAGGTTCGGTAATGATGAGTTCGGATGTCGCGTTTGCATCTTTATACCAAGGGCGGGATCGTGGGTCGTAGTCTGCTGGCCAATCCTCAGCCTTGTCGCCATAAGCTATACTGCCATCACTGAATCCTGCATAAACAGACAAGAATTGCCCGGCTTGCTTGGTGATCAATAACTCGCGATCAGAGTTGCTATTGCTTGAAATGGTCGATTCATTGGCAAGCATCATATCACTGCGGATTGATAACCAATCGGCAATGTAGTTCGTCGTACCAACACTCACGTTTTTCACCTGTTGGTTGATCGCGACTTCAGTTTCTTGAGTAAGCTGATTAACAGATATCCAAGCTTGAGCGCCACTTACGACGGCAATAATAACCGCGATAGCGATCTGAATTTTGAACTTAATAGTATGTCTCAAGGTTTATCCCTCCTTCTTGGATAAAAGGCTAATGACAGCGACGCGTTGGATTGCGAACGGATGTGTCTCTGCTAGGTGTCTAGTGTCGTTATATTTAAAGTTCGAAACGTGTTGAAAATCATAATTTAAATATATATATGATTATTTTTAATAAACAGTGAAGTGGAATCACAATTGGTTGCTGCTAAGGTGTTAATTGTTATCAGGATTTATCGTATTGGTTAAAATCTGGTAACCCGCCAGCTAGCGAGATCACGATTACTAGCTGGACGGAAGGGAGGCATTGACGTGCTAAGTGATAATAAACAGCGCGAGGTAGACCATCAGTAAGCCGACAATCCCTAAGATGATACCCATCTTCGCCATGTCTTTGCTTTCAATTAGCCCGGTCGAGTAGGCCAGAGAGTTGGGCGGTGTAGACACTGGCAAAATCATCCCCAGTGATGCTGAGAAGGCGACCACAACCAGCAAGCCTTGTAAGCCTCCAATTGCTACTAGGCTTTCCATAGAAGCGCCAATCGCAGCTGCTATCGGCATCAGCAAGTTTGCGGTAGCTGTGTTCGACATGAAATTAGCCATTAGCCAACACACGATAGACAGCGTTAGTACCACAGCAGTCGGCGAGAGCGATTCATAATCAATCGCGTGTGCGAGTGCAGCGGCTAAGCCTGTTTTATCCAAGCCAATCCCAATCGCAATACCACCCGCAACCAGCCACAACACATCCCAGTTAATCAGCTTGAGTTCTTCTTTACCCATGATGCCAGTGAGAGTAAAAACAGCCAGTGGAATGATAGAGACCACATAAGTGTTCATGCCATGCAGTTTGGTGGTCATCCACAGTAAGATTGTCGCAGCGAAGGTGACGTAAACCACAATCGCTCGCCAGCTCTTTCTAAATTGTCCATCAAGCTTGAGAACCATATTTCTTTCTTTAGAAGGGAAGAGTTTTTGTAGGAGAAACCAAGCGATGGTGAGTTGGATGATCACAAAGGGTAAGCCCATCATCATCCAGCTAAGAAAGTCGATACTGTTCTCGCCAGTTAGGTATTGCAGTGCGATCGCATTGGGTGGTGTACCTATGGGTGTCGCGATACCACCGGTATTGGCGGCGATTGGAATACACAACACGAGCGCTTTAATCCCCATGTCGCCTTTTGGTGCAGAGGCTACGATAGGACCTAGCAATGCGAGCATCATTACCGTTGTTGCGGTATTTGACATGAACATTGAGAACACGGCGGTGATAAGCATTAAACCCAGCATAATAAAGCGCGGTTCTGTGCCAAATGGTTTGAGCAGCACGCGAGCTAAATTGTTGTCGAGTTCGTATTTGGATGCGGATATCGCAAGAGCAAAGCCACCCATGAAAAGGATGATGATTGGTGACGAAAATGCACCGAAGATGTCGGTATATTTGATTAATTCACCGAGATCGTGTCCTGCTGGTGGGTTTCTAAATAGATGTAAACCCTTGTCGGAAATCATCACCAGTTCAAGCGCAATGATCAGAATTGACGTGGCGAATACTGGAACGGGTTCAAGCACCCACAGTAGAGCTGCTAGTAAGAATATCGCCAACAAGCGGTGTTGAATCAGCGTGAGGTCATCGATAGGTATGGAATCTATTGGCATGAATAACACGCCTAAGGGAATCGCAAAACAAATCAACAGCTTGACCAGAACGCCAATATTGAGTTTAGGCATGTACAAAGACCCCATGAATAAAATATCTTCAAATAGAGTAAGTTATCTGGATTTTTGGTACTTGGAGACGGGTTGTAAAATCGAAAAGTTGTTTAAGGTTTCGACAGTTGTTTTGCTTTTGGTCAATATTTCATCTGGGCAATTAGAGGCAAGAGTGAGAAGCAGCAGGTGGCTGGGCAGGGGGGAGGATTGAGGTTTGAAAGCTTGGGTTGTTAGAGCTTGAGTAGGAAACGAATTGGTAGAGTTCAGAAAAAGGCGCGTTCTTCTCTGATATAGAAAAAGTAACGCGCCTTTAAACTAAATGAGTTAACTCAGATCGTTAAGCTTGGTCAGTGTTCTCTGCTGAATCAACAGCTTCAGTCTCAACGTCTTTACCCGCAATGTGCGCGAAAGGAGTGCCTAGAACGGTTTTCTCACCATTCTGCATAGTGTCGTCAAACTTGATTGCATCTTTAGCAAACAGGTTGATAACCGTTGAACCAAGCTTGAAGCGACCCATCTCTTCGCCTTTCTTCAAGATAATAGATTTATCACCTTGTGCTGGGTAATCCCACTTGTAAACCGAGTTACCGCGAGGTGGCGTGATGGTGCCAGCCCATACTTGCTCGATGCTACCTACGATAGTTGCACCAACCAGCACTTGTGCCATTGGGCCAAACTCAGTATCAAAGATACAAACCACACGTTCGTTACGTGCGAATAGGTTTGGAACGTTCTCTGCCGTTAGCGGGTTTACTGAGAAAAGATCACCGGGAACGTAGATCATCTGACGCAGTGTGCCGTCGCATGGCATGTGCACACGGTGATAATCACTTGGCGACAAGTAAAGCGTTGCGAATTCACCGTCTTTAAACTCATCGGCTAGGTCTGCATCACCACCAAGCAACTCACGTGCTGAGTAGTTATGGTTTTTAGCTTGAATCAGTTGACCATCAGTAATTGGGCCAAACTGACTTACACGTGCATCAGCAGGGTGAACAATAACAGAGTCACCTTCTGCGATAGGGCGCATGCCTTCTTTCAATTCACGTACGAAGAATTCATTGAATGTCTTAAAGTGTTTTGGATCGCTATGCAGAGCTTCATCCATGTTCACTTTGTATTGCTTGATGAACCAGTTAATGATCGCTGTCGTTAAACCACCCGCTTTAGCAGACGCCAGTTTACCAACTAAACGAGTCAGGCCATGTTGTGGGATCCAGTACTGCAATCCAACTTTAATCTTATCCATTGTATTAATTTTCCAATGCTAATTGTTTTTCAATTAAATCTGTCGATGACGGTTTAGGGCGCGAGATGTTACTTAAGTTCGCGCCAATTGTCAGTAAATGCACACATTTGTTCACAAAAACGCGATTAGAGATCGGCTTTCTTGCTTCGTGAGTACTGACGGTTATCTTTGTTGTCAGCCATTGTTTCAATAATGCGGTGGTAGCTAGCAAAGCGTAAGCGGCTAATTTTTCCGTCTTCAACGGCTTCACGCAGAAGACATCCTGGGTCGTCATTGTGTTTACAATCGCGGAACTTACAGCCACCTAGGTATGGCTTGAATTCAATGAAAGCATCTGTGACTTCATCGGGTTCTAAATGCCATAGGCCGAATTCACGTACCCCAGGGGAATCGATAAGATCACCACCAGAAGGGAAGTGATACAAACGCGCTGCTGTGGTGGTGTGTTGACCCAGTCCTGAGTTTTCAGAAACTGCACCTTCTTCAATGTCCAATGTTGGCATCAGTGCATTCACTACGCTGGATTTACCTACGCCAGATTGACCAACGAAAATGTTGATACGATCTTTCAGTTCAGCTTCCAACTCTTTGATGCCGTAACCCGACTCTTTACTCACGAACATGACTTTATAGCCGATTTTCTCGTATATCTTCAGTGTTTCGCGGTATTCGCTAATTTGTTGTTCTGTCAGCAAGTCGACTTTATTGAGTACAACTAAAGGGGCGATATTCACCGTTTCAGAGGCGATCAAGTAGCGGTCGATGATATTAAGTGATAGCTCTGGTAGTACAGCTGAAACGATAACCATTTGGTCTACGTTTGCGGCAACCGGTTTGAGGCCGTCATAGTAGTCAGGGCGAGTTAGCATTGATGTTCTTGGCTCAACGGCTTCGACAACACCTGAGATGCCAGCCATTGACTCAAGCCCTGCGCGCCAAGTTACTCGGTCACCAGAAACTAAAGTCTCAATACTACGGCGTAAGTTACAACGGTGAACTTCGTTGGTTTCAAGATCTTCGATATCGGCATGTTGACCAAAGCGCGTAATCACGAGTCCGCTTTTTGTTCCGCCAAGCATGTTCTCGTCCCATTGGATAGAATCTTCTTTCTTGAGTCGCTTGTTCTGGTTGCTACGTACGCGACGTACCTGACCTTTGGTTAACTTCTTTTTTTTAGCCACAATTTTTCACTTAACACATCTAACTTGATGATTGGGAACTCAAACAGGATGTTGCTACTGCCATATGATTTCAATGGCTCTAAAGCTAGTTTGAGTATAGTTATTTGGGTATAGTACCTCTTTTATACATAAACAAATAGGCGACGCCTTATGTCCTTTAGCGATCAGAACCTTATTTGGGTTGATCTCGAGATGACAGGACTTGATCCTGAAACTCATAAAATCATTGAAATTGCTACTATCGTTACTGATAGTGAGCTTAATATCCTGGCTGAAGGACCTGTTTTGGCTATTCACCAACCTCAGAGTGAATTGGACAAGATGGACGAGTGGTGCACAACGACTCACACCGGTAGTGGCCTAGTGAAACGAATTCAAGACAGTACAGTTTCAGAACAAGATGCCATTCAACAAACGATTGAGTTTCTGGAAAAATGGGTACCAAAAGGTAAGTCACCAATTTGTGGCAACAGCATTGGTCAAGATCGCCGATTCTTATACAAGCACATGCCAGAGCTGGAAGAGTACTTCCACTACCGCTATGTTGATGTTAGCACCCTGAAAGAGCTGACTCGCCGTTGGAAGCCTGAAGTGTTAGATGGTTTTTCTAAGTCGGGAAGCCACCTTGCATTAGACGATATTCGAGAGTCTATTGCTGAGCTGCAGTACTATCGAAAAACAATTATTAACATCTAATCAGATCAAATGTTCACGTTTATCTAACTTTTCAGGGACATAAGAGCTATTTTTTTTGCAAATATGTGTGCTTTTACAGCAGTTGAGTAAAAACTTGCTGATTTTTGCATTAAGGACTTGCATCACAAAAAAATGCTCTTATAATTCGCAGCCCTGAACGGCGAAAGACGTTTTCAGTTTGCGATACTAGCTCAGTTGGTAGAGCGCAACCTTGCCAAGGTTGAGGTCATCGGTTCGAACCCGATGTATCGCTCCAGATTTATACTTTTAGGAAGCGAATTCCTAGAGGGTCTCTTTAGAGAGAAAGACTCATTGACTTAAACAATGCATTCGGACGCGGGATGGAGCAGTTTGGTAGCTCGTCGGGCTCATAACCCGAAGGTCGTCGGTTCAAATCCGGCTCCCGCAACCACATTACAGTTGAACGTTGATTTGATGCTTTGCAGCAGAAAAGATGAACGGTTAGCTTATGCGATACTAGCTCAGTTGGTAGAGCGCAACCTTGCCAAGGTTGAGGTCATCGGTTCGAACCCGATGTATCGCTCCACTTTTATTCGAACAAGAAGTAATATTCTTAGAAGCTGTCTCTTTGAGAAAGTGCTCAGAATGAAAATGGTTTAGTCTCATTGTCTTAAACGGTAATGATGCGAAAAGAGAAACATCCGGACGCGGGATGGAGCAGTTTGGTAGCTCGTCGGGCTCATAACCCGAAGGTCGTCGGTTCAAATCCGGCTCCCGCAACCACATTACAGTTGAACGTTGATTTGATGCTTTTTAGCAGAAAAGATAAACGGTTAGCTTATGCGATACTAGCTCAGTTGGTAGAGCGCAACCTTGCCAAGGTTGAGGTCATCGGTTCGAACCCGATGTATCGCTCCAAATTCTATTCTTAGAGCCTTGCTCAGAATGAAAATGCTTTAGTCTCATTGTCTTAAACAATGCATCCGGACGCGGGATGGAGCAGTTTGGTAGCTCGTCGGGCTCATAACCCGAAGGTCGTCGGTTCAAATCCGGCTCCCGCAACCACATTACAGTTAAACGTTGGTTTGATGCTTCTTAGCAGACAAGATGAACGGTTAGCTTATGCGATACTAGCTCAGTTGGTAGAGCGCAACCTTGCCAAGGTTGAGGTCATCGGTTCGAACCCGATGTATCGCTCCAATTTAAAGCCTCATTGTCTTAAACAATGCATCCGGACGCGGGATGGAGCAGTTTGGTAGCTCGTCGGGCTCATAACCCGAAGGTCGTCGGTTCAAATCCGGCTCCCGCAACCACATTACAGTTAAACGTTGGTTTGATGCTTTTTAGCAGAAAAGATAAACGGTTAGCTTATGCGATACTAGCTCAGTTGGTAGAGCGCAACCTTGCCAAGGTTGAGGTCATCGGTTCGAACCCGATGTATCGCTCCAAATTCTATTCTTAGAGCCTTGCTCAGAATGAAAATGGTTTAGTCTCATTGTCTTAAACGGTAATGATGCGAAAAGAGAAACATCCGGACGCGGGATGGAGCAGTTTGGTAGCTCGTCGGGCTCATAACCCGAAGGTCGTCGGTTCAAATCCGGCTCCCGCAACCACATTACAGTTAAACGTTGGTTTGATGCTTCTTAGCAGAAAAGATGAACGGTTAGCTTATGCGATACTAGCTCAGTTGGTAGAGCGCAACCTTGCCAAGGTTGAGGTCATCGGTTCGAACCCGATGTATCGCTCCAATTTAAAGCTTCATTGTCTTAAACAATGCATCCGGACGCGGGATGGAGCAGTTTGGTAGCTCGTCGGGCTCATAACCCGAAGGTCGTCGGTTCAAATCCGGCTCCCGCAACCACATTACAGTTGAACGTTGATTTGATGCTTTGTAGCAGAAAATATGAACGGTTAGCTTATGCGATACTAGCTCAGTTGGTAGAGCGCAACCTTGCCAAGGTTGAGGTCATCGGTTCGAACCCGATGTATCGCTCCAGCTTTATACTTTTAGGAAATAAATTCCTAGAGGGTCTCTTAGAGACAAAGACTCATTGACTTAAACAATGCATCCGGACGCGGGATGGAGCAGTTTGGTAGCTCGTCGGGCTCATAACCCGAAGGTCGTCGGTTCAAATCCGGCTCCCGCAACCACATTACAGTTGAACGTTGATTTGATGCTTTGTAGCAGAAAAGACGAACGGTTAGCTTATGCGATACTAGCTCAGTTGGTAGAGCGCAACCTTGCCAAGGTTGAGGTCATCGGTTCGAACCCGATGTATCGCTCCAGTTTACTTTTCATGGTAAACAAAACTCTTTAAGCCACAGTGTTTAAAGACGACCTTACCGGTCACGCTCTTTCTTTAATGCTGCGAAGCATAATCCCCCCAAAAAGCAAATAATCCTCCATTATGGTGGATATTTTTTTGTCTTAAATTTTTGTTAGCAACAAGAATGCTAGTAAACATCAGGTCTCTGAAGCAGATACTTGAGGTTTTTCATATCTATAAACAGACTTATCCACAAAGTATCAAGTGTGGATAACTTGGTTGATAAAGTTATTTCAGACCTAATTCTTTACATTTCTCTAAAAGATCTTTCTTGTTTTCAGTATATTAGCTGAATTGTTCCGATCGTAACTCATTGTTTTTTATCAGGTTGAATGCTTACCTTGAATTTGATAAAAGATCGTTAACTTGTTGTTTTTTGATCTTAATCATTTATCGGTACTGTGTTTAACTTTACGTGGGTGTCGGAAGTTTACGAGAGTTCTGAATTTTTTCCACATTGTTAGAATTGAGAACAAGGTCAAACATTGTTCGAAAATTATGTGCAACGAGTTGTGTTGTATGGTGGGTTGTTGGTGTGGGTTGACCTGCCAATCGTTGATGGCTAAGGGGCTAGGCGTCTCTTGGTAGCCCTTTCTCAACGATGCGTATTAGCCTGTGCTTTTTGGTGAGGATTTTGCTGCTATTTTTTTGCACACAGCTATTTTTCTGCGTAGAGCTATCTTCTTGCATGCTGCTAGCATTGGGTAACTGTTGTAGTTGTTTATTTAAAGCCCACTCAATATGCACATCCAGCATTTCGTTGTTGCCTCGATGAGATTCCAGTGTTTCAACAATGCGTTGTTGAAATGGCGCATTGCCCATAGCAACAAAAATATTGCGTAACCATTGGGTGTGTCCAATACGTCTTATCGCTGAGCCTTCCATCTTCTTTAGGAAGGTCGCTTCATCCCAACTTGAAAGTGAAACAAGGTCTGCCTCTCGGAAGTCTTCTCTGCGGTGGAAGTCTGTTTGCTCAGTGAGTTCGGCATGGCGGTTCCACGGGCAAACTAACTGACAGTCATCGCAACCGTAAATACGATTACCAATTGCGTCTCTATACTCTTCCGGGATCACACCATCATATTCAATGGTTAAGTACGAGATACATTTTCGAGCATCCACTACGCCATCAGCAATAATGGCGCCAGTTGGACAAGAGGTGATACATGCGGTGCATTTGCCGCACTCATCGACACTGGGTTCATCTGTTGGAAGAGGTATGTTAACTAACAATTCTCCTAGGAAGAACCAAGAGCCAGCGTCTTTATCAAGAATTAATGAGTGTTTACCTGTCCAGCCCAACCCTGCTTTTTGAGCGAGCGGTCGTTCCAAGATGGGCGCTGAATCTACGAAAGGACGTGAGTCTAAACCTTCGACTTCCTTCTCGATTCTTTGTCCCAGCTTTTTCAACTGGTTGCGGAACAATTTGTGATAATCGCGGCCTAAAGAATAACGGCTGATATAACCTTGAGTGGTATCGCTTAGGTTAGAGGCAAACTGAGCTTCTGGTGGTAGATAGTTCATTCGGGCGCTGATCACTCGAATGGTGCCTGGGTGAAGTTCATTGGGACGAGCACGCATCATCCCATGTCGAGCCATCCAATCCATTTCGCCGTGGTTGCCAGCATCTAGCCATGCTTGAAGAGGGGCTTCATGTTCACTTAAATCAACATCGCAGATGCCAACTTTTTGAAAGCCGAGTTCTTTTCCCCAGATTTTAATTTTTTCAGCAAGATGGTCTAGATTCATGGCTTCATTCTTAATTCTTATTTTCTCTGTTTTACAATTAGAGATAAGGCTAATTAAAATTAGGTTCGGCAAAAATGGGGGCGGATCTTAACGGATCTTAGTGGTATTGACCAGAACAGACGTGTTTTGATCAGTATTTTTCATAGAACTTACACTTGAGTGCTTGTCTCTCAAAAGCATCACGGTTTACTATTCTTGTTCTTTTGATTTTTATATAGTCAACGATCGATTTTTAGAGAACGTATTCATGAGCACGAAACAATTTACTTTGAAAGATGAACAAGCAACGATTCAATTAGGAACGGAGCTTTCTAATCTTTGCTCACAGCAGACAACTATTTATCTGCATGGTGATCTTGGCGCAGGTAAAACGACTTTCAGTCGTGGTTTTGTAAAAGCACTTGGCCATCAAGGAAATGTAAAGAGCCCAACGTATACTCTAGTTGAACCTTATCAACTTGCCGATTGGCAGGTGTACCATTTTGATCTTTATCGCCTAGCCGATCCTGAAGAATTAGAGTTTATGGGGATTCGTGACTACTTCACGCCTGATGCTATCTGTTTGGTTGAATGGCCAGAGAAAGGTTATGGAATGCTACCAGAAGCAGATTTGGATATTGATATTCGTTACCAAGACGATCACCGCATTGTTTCTTTAACCGCTAACAGTGAATACGGACAGCGCTTACTTAGTCAGTTGGAGTTATGTTGATTTCTAGACGCCTTATTTCAGCAGTAGCTATGTTGGCTGCTGTTTTTTCTATACTGTTTTCTTCACTTGTTTCTGCAAACTCACTAAAGAGTTTAAGGGTTTGGCCTTCTCCAGAAGAAACTCGTGTGGTTATCGATTTAAAATCAGAAGCGGATTTCAGCTATTTCACCCTGAGTAGCCCGAGTCGCTTGGTTGTTGATTTAAAAAAGACCAACCTTGCAACTAAGTTACCGGTCGTGGTGAAAGACAGCCCCGTTCTATCTAAGATTCGTAAAAGCTCACCGCCAGACAAAAACACGTATCGCTTGGTTTTTGAGTTAAAGAAGTCGTCTAAAGCAGAGTTGTTTAAACTCAGTCCGACTCCTGGTGGTCAGTACGGACATCGCTTGGTGATCGATTTGCCTCATGGTGCGGCAAGTAAAGGCAAAGCAACATCAACGCCGACTAAGCCAACAGTGAGTAAGAACCTCAATCAAGTTAAGCGTCAGCGTGATGTTCTGATTGTGATTGACCCAGGTCACGGTGGTGAAGATCCTGGCTCAATCGGTCCATCTCGTAAATATGAGAAGAATGCGACTTTGAGTATCTCCCGCAAGTTGGCTGCACAATTAAATGCAGTTCCGGGAATCAAAACGCGTTTAACGCGTAACGCTGACTATTTTGTAAACCTAAACAGACGTGTCGCGATTGCTCGTGAGAACGAAGCTCACCTGCTGATCTCTATTCACGCCGATGCCTTTACGACGCCTCAACCAAGAGGTGGTTCGGTGTTTGTGTTGAATACTCGACGCGCGAACACCGAAATCTCACGCTGGATTGAGAACAAAGAGAAACAGTCAGAATTGCTTGGGGGGAGCGGTGCTGCGTTCACGGGTAATATTGATGATAAGAACGTAAACCAAACCCTGCTTGATTTGCAGTTTAGCCATTCTCAAAAAGAGGGTTATAAACTGGCAACGACCATTCTGTCTGAAATGGGTAAGGTCGCGAAACTGCATAACAGTAAGCCGATTAACACCAGCTTGGCAGTGTTACGTTCACCACAGATTCCATCGGTACTGGTAGAGACAGGCTTTATCTCGAATCCGACGGAAGAGAAGCTGCTCTTCCAACGTTCACATCAAGATAAGCTTGCGCGCGCAGTAACTAAAGCGGTCGTTAAGTATTTGAAGGCTAACCCGCCAGAAGGGATTATCATATCGAACGCAACGTCATCAGCGAGTAGCGTGAGCCAACATAAAGTGTCTCGTGGTGAGTCTCTGTCTGTGATTGCGAGTAAATATGGCACGTCGACACAGACATTGATGAAATTCAACAATCTGAAATCGAGTAGTCTAGCCATCGGTCAGGTGCTTAAGATTCCAAGCAGTGCTTCAGGCTCCTCTTCTAGTAGCGCAGTCAAAACCAAGACCATCACTCACACGGTTAAGTCTGGAGAATACTTAGGCAAGATAGCCAGTCGCTATAAAGTGTTAGTTGCGGACATTAAACGCGAGAACCGCTTGAAATCAGAGACACTAAGAGTGGGCCAAAAGTTACGTATTACGGTTGAAGTTAAAGATGTTCCTCTACGTAAACATAAGGTCGCTAGAGGCGATTATCTTGGCAAGATTGCTTCAAAATACGGTGTGAGCGTCAACAGTATTCGCAAAGCAAACAAACTGCGTTCTGATGAATTGGCCATTGGCCAAGTACTGATTATTCCGCACAAATAACCTTGGAAGTAACTAAGTAATTAAGTGTGCGGTTGTTCAAACGGTAGAAGTGTTAATAACGCACAAGTGTTCCCATCAATGGCAGTAAGGTAGCTATACATATGACGATTAAAATACTGCCAGCTCGGTTAGCTAACCAAATTGCAGCGGGTGAAGTAGTCGAAAGACCCGCTTCTGTTGTGAAAGAGTTGGTTGAGAACAGTTTGGATTCCGGCGCGACACGTATCGATATTGATATCGAAAAAGGTGGCGCTAAGATGATCCGCGTTCGTGACAACGGCAAGGGCATTGTTAAAGATGAGCTTGCCTTGGCATTAAGCCGTCATGCTACCTCTAAAATTCATACTCTTGATGACCTTGAAGCGATCGTCAGCCTAGGTTTCCGAGGTGAAGCACTGGCGAGTATTAGCTCTGTTGCCCGCCTAACTATGACTTCACGTCCTACGACTCAGGATCAAGCTTGGGCTGCACACAGTGAAGGTCGTGATATGCAGGTGAAACTGCAGCCAGCAGCGCATCCCATTGGCACCTCGGTTGAGGTATTGGATCTGTTCTTCAATACTCCGGCACGACGTAAATTCTTACGCACCGAGAAAACTGAATTCACGCATATCGATGAGCTGCTTAAACGCATTGCATTGAGCCGTTTTGATGTGACGATTAACCTTCGTCATAACGGTAAAATGATTCGTCAGTACCGCGCTGCAAAAACACAAGTTCAAGCCGAAAAGCGCATCGCAGCTGTATGTGGTAATCCTTTTGTTCGCCATATGCTTAAGATCGAACTTGAGCATCAAGGCTTAAAACTTCATGGCTGGATCACCACGCCTGAAGGAGCAAGACAACAAAGCGATCTGCAATACTGTTATGTGAATGGTCGTATGATGCGTGACAAGCTGATCAATCATGCGATTCGTCAAAGCTACGAAACTAGCTTGCGCCCCGACCAATTCGCGACGTATGTGTTGTTCATTGAGCTAGACCCGCATCAGGTGGACGTGAATGTTCATCCTGCAAAACATGAAGTGCGTTTTCATCAAGCCCGCCTTGTACACGACTTCATCTACCAAGCCTTGAGTGATGGCTTAGCACAGAGTAAGCAAATCGATGCGGCGCCTGTGAATCAATCTGCTTTCCATCAATCAGAAGCGCCAAGTTATCAGCAAGATGATTCGGTGCCTGAAGTTGATGGTGTTGCAAGTTTCGCTGAACCTGAAAACACGCTACCTAGTAGCGCGGATCAAAGCCAAGTTTCGGAAAGGGTGCGACATGCTATTGAGCAAACGCCAGCCTACCCAAGAAAAGCCGAATCTGAACAGGTTTATGATCAACCTCAGCACAGCGTTAATGATGGTGGGCAGCGTTATAGCTCGCCAGCTAATCGAGGTTCATCGCCTAACATAGGTCCGTCGGCTCATGAAACCAGTTTTACCGGCTCGCCTCGCCAAGAGTGGATAGAGTCTCGACCTGAACCTAAAAAAGAAAAAGAGCCGCACCAACATCATGGTGAGCCTGCTCCATCTAAGCGAGAAGTGAAGGCCTATAAAGAGCTTCTGAAAACGCCAGGTTTTGATGACCAAGTTGTAGAACCATCCTCACCTCACGAGCATGTGGCTCAAGTGAACCCAATAGAAACTAAACCAGCTCAACAGAATCCAGCCCATTCAAAGTCAAGAGTACCTGTGACGGACTTGGGCAAAGCGGTCTCGATTGTGGAACGTCAGTATTTGGTGATGGGTAATAAGAACGGCAGTGTGTTGGTTTCTTTGGCTAAGGCTGAGTTATTGCGTATTGTTGGCCAGCTTGATACGCGTGATGGCGCGTTAAAGAGCCAACCATTATTAGTGCCTTTATCCATCAAATTAGGCGCTGATTTAGTCGGTGTCGCTAAGGCGCTAAGTCCAATGCTGTCTGTGCTTGGTATCGAGCTTAAAGCTAGGAATAACGAAGCGATAATGGTGATGGGAGTGCCTTCTCCTTTGAGGCAGCAAAACTTACAAATTTTGATCCCAGATCTGTTATCGTACGCGGCTTCAATAAACGCTCAGGCCTCGGAAACTCAAGGTCATAGCTTTTCTAGCGATACGTTACCATTACTGGTTAACTGGATCGGGATTCAGACAGCACAAGTAAAAAACGACTACACTTTATCTGAAGCGGTTCAACTAGTTGGGGAACTTGAGCAACTTTGGCATGGTCTACTTCCATTAGATGATCCCGAATTTGTTAATCCTATCGACTTTTCTGCAACCATCGCTGCTTTTATGGCTTAGTTTGTAGGTGAATTTTCACAGCTGAGTTTTAGATAAATTAAGCTTATTTACGGCTTCGGCTGTTTACGATTTAACTGTTGCGATGAGGCTTTTCTTAGTAGACAAGTGTATCGCGACATGAAGCCTTTTAATTAAGTGCTCTAACAGAGAAATAAATACAAAATATCATGACTGAAAAATTACCTTTAGCGTTGTTTTTAATGGGCCCCACGGCATCAGGAAAAACAGATTTAGCTATCCGCTTACGTCAGAAATACCCGGTAGAGATCATCAGTGTCGATTCGGCGCTAATCTACAAAGACATGGATATTGGTACTGCTAAGCCGGATGCAGGAGAGCTCGCGCTCGCGCCTCATCGCTTGATTGATATTCTCGACCCAAGCGAAGCGTATTCTGCGGCTGACTTTCGTCGTGATGCGATCAGTGAAATGAATAAGATTGTAGCGGAAGGTAAAATCCCGCTACTTGTTGGTGGCACAATGCTTTACTACAAGGCATTGTTGGAAGGTTTATCGCCACTACCCGCTGCGGATCAAGAGATTCGTAAGCAGATTGAAGCGGAGTCTATTGAGCAGGGTTGGCAGGCATTGCACGATCAATTAAGAGAGATAGATCCCGTATCCGCTGAAAGAATACACCCAAATGATCCACAAAGGCTTTCAAGGGCATTGGAAGTTTATCGAATTTCGGGTAAAACATTAACAGAGCTAACTCAAACGAAAGGCGATAGCCTGCCATTTCGTGTAAAACAATTTGCAATAGCTCCCAAGGAAAGGAAAGAACTCCATCGCCGCATTGAGCTGCGTTTCGAGAAGATGATAGAAGCGGGATTTGAAGATGAAATGAAAGCGTTGTACGCCAGAGAAGATCTTCACCCTGAACTGCCATCGATCCGATGCGTTGGTTATAGGCAGATGTGGGATTATTTAGATGGGAATTGCGATTTAGACGAAGCGGTTTTCCGTGGTGTCTGCGCAACCCGTCAATTGGCCAAGCGACAAATCACCTGGTTACGCAGTTGGGATGATTTAACTTGGTTGGATAGCGAAAACATTGAACAGGCGTTAGAAACTCTTTCAGATGCAATAGCATCTGATTAGTATTGCTGTGTATAATGTGATCGCTTTTGCGTGAATATACTCTGGAAAGGATCAGTTGTTGAGGCTTTTAAAAATCACAGCCTTTCAATAACAACGGAGTTTTTTTATTCGTTTAGCTCAGATGCAAAGGCCGCACCTTTTTGTGCACCACTAGCTAAATAATTACAACAAAATATAAATAAGGAAAATAAAATGGCTAAGGGGCAATCGCTACAAGACCCATTCCTAAATGCACTCCGTCGTGAGCGCATTCCAGTCTCTATCTATCTTGTTAACGGCATCAAGCTGCAAGGTCAGATCGAGTCTTTCGATCAATTCGTGATCTTATTGAAGAACACAGTAAACCAAATGGTTTACAAGCATGCGATTTCTACTGTGGTTCCTGCTCGTGCAGTTAGTCACCACAGCGGCGAGCAACAACGCGCGCCATCTGATCGTCCTGAGAAGACTGAAGATTAATCGTTCAATTGATACAGCTTGCGCTGTAATAAGGAGTTGGTTGCTTGTTTGACCGTTATGAATCCGGCGAGCGAGCCGTACTTGTTCATATCAACTTCACGCAAGAGGGAGAATGGGAAGACCTGAGCGAATGTGAAATGCTGGTCTCCTCAGCGGGGGTAGAAACGCTACAAGTGATTACTGGTAGCCGACAATCCCCACTCCCTAAATACTACGTTGGAGAAGGTAAAGCCCTAGAAATCGCACAAGCTGTTCAGCTAACCGGTGCTGAAATTGTGATTTTTAACCACTCCCTCTCTCCTGCCCAAGAGCGAAACCTCGAGCAATTGTGTAAATGTCGTGTGATAGATCGCACGGGTTTGATCTTAGATATCTTTGCACAACGTGCGCGAACTCATGAAGGTAAGCTACAAGTTGAGCTCGCTCAGCTTCGTCATATCTCTACTCGATTGATTCGTGGTTGGACTCACCTTGAAAGGCAGAAAGGTGGTATTGGTCTTCGTGGTCCAGGTGAAACTCAACTGGAAACCGATCGACGTTTGTTGCGTGACCGTATAAAGGCAATATTACGTCGTTTAGCGAAAGTCGCTAAGCAGCGTGAACAAGGACGACGTGCTCGTAATCGAGCTGAAATCCCAACAATTTCTTTGGTTGGTTATACCAACGCGGGGAAATCAACACTTTTCAATCGCATCACAAGTGCTGGTGTTTATGCGGCAGACCAACTGTTTGCAACCTTAGACCCAACACTACGTAAGATTGATTTGGCAGATGTCGGGCCTGCAATTCTCGCAGATACCGTAGGTTTTATCCGTCATCTACCACACGACTTGGTCGCTGCGTTCAAGGCTACGTTACAAGAGACGCAGGAAGCTGACATTTTGTTACATGTTGTTGATGCCAGTGATGACCGCTTTCGTGAGAACATTCAGGCTGTTCATGAAGTATTAGAAGAAATCGATGCTCATGAAGTGCCAACCCTTGTAGTCATGAACAAAATTGACTGCATGGAAGACCAAAAACCTCGAATTGAAAGAGACGAAGAGGGCGCACCTCGCGCTGTTTGGGTTTCTGCAATGGAAGGAGAAGGCATTGAACTGCTGTTTGAAGCTTTAACTGAGCGTTTAGCAAGTCAAATGGTTCAATTCCGATTGTGTATTCCACATCAACATCAGGGCCGTATTCGTAGCTTATTCTTTGAGATGAAATGTATTCAACAAGAAGAGTATGATGAAAATGGTAACTTGTTGATAGATATCCGAATGCAACAAATAGATTGGTCTAAACTTGAAAAAAGAGAAGGGGCGCTCTTAGGTGGCTTTATCGTTACCAAAGAGACTGCTACAGTATAACGTCATATCAAATGATGGAGCTTTCTAATGGCGTGGAATGAGCCTGGAAATAACAACAACGGCGATAATAACGGCCGCGATAACGACCCTTGGGGTAAGAACAATAATCGCGGCGGCCGAGATCAAGGACCGCCAGACTTAGACGAAGTGTTTAGTAAACTAAGTCAAAAGTTAGGTGGCAAGTTTGGTAAAAAAGGTGGCAACGGTAACGGGCCATCTATTGGTGGTGGCGGTGCGATTGGCTTTGGTGTCATTGCTGTCATTGCGATTGCTATCTGGTTCTTCGCTGGTTTCTATACCGTTGGCGAAGCAGAAAGAGCAGTAGTACTTCGATTGGGTCAGTTCGACCGTATCGAAGAGCCTGGTCTTAACTGGCACCCACGCTTCATCGATGAAATCAAAGATGAGCAACTAGTAAACGTTCAAGCGATTCGTTCTCTACGTGCTGCTGGCACGATGCTAACGAAAGATGAAAACGTTGTGACCGTTGAAATGGGTGTTCAATACCGTGTTTCTGACCCATACAAGTACTTGTATCGTGTAACGAATGCAGACGACAGTTTACGCCAAGCAACCGATTCTGCGCTTCGTGCGGTAATTGGTGACTCACTAATGGATAGTATCTTGACAAGTGGTCGTCAGCAGATTCGTCAAAGCACTCAAGAAACGTTGAACCGTATTATTGATAGCTACGACATGGGTATTCTGATTGTTGACGTGAACTTCCAGTCAGCACGTCCACCTGAGCAAGTGAAAGATGCATTTGATGATGCTATCGCGGCTCGTGAGGATGAAGAGCGTTTCGAGCGTGAAGCTGAAGCTTACCGAAATGATATTCTTCCAAAAGCAACAGGTCGTGCTGAGCGTTTGAAGAAAGAAGCGGTGGGTTACTCAGAGCGCACAGTTAATGGTGCTCTAGGTCAAGTAGCTCAGTTCGAGAAACTGCTACCTGAATACCAAGCAGCTCCTGAAGTAACACGTAACCGTATGTACCTTGATACAATGGAAAAAGTGTACTCAAGCACATCGAAAGTCCTGATTGATTCTGAATCAAGCGGTAACTTGCTATACCTACCAATTGATAAGCTAGGCGCACAAGGTGGTTCTCAGTCGGGCACTCGCCCTGCAAAAACATCATCAACTTACGATCAAATTGAGTTAGAAACTCAAGCAGATCCAAAGTCTAGCACTCAAACTCGTTCAGACAGTTCACGTCAAGGGAGATACTAATAATGCGTAAATTAATGATCCCTGTATTAGTTGTGACGATTGCCCTTCTATTGATGTCACTATTTGTGATTCAAGAAGGCGAACGTGGCATGGTAATTCGTTTTGGTCGAGTTCTCGATGACAACGGCGTATCACGAATCTATGAACCAGGCTTGCACTTTAAACTGCCTATGTTTGATCGCGTAAAAGTACTTGATGCTCGTATTCAAACGATGGATGGTCGTTCTGACCGTTTCGTAACATCAGAGAAAAAAGACGTTCTAATTGATACCTACGCAAAATGGCGTATTGCTGATTTTGGACGCTTTTATCTGAGTACCGGCGGCGGCAATATCATGACGGCAGAAGCACTTCTTGAGCGTAAAGTGACAGATGTTCTTCGTTCTGAAATTGGTTCTCGTGAAATTAAGCAGATCGTGTCAGGTCCTCGTAATAAGGACATCCTGCCAGACTCTGCTGATAGCGAAGTTGTCACAACGGTAGCGGCTGCAGAAGCACTAGAAGTTGATGGCGAACGCGATAAGATCATGGAAAACGTTTTGTCTGGAACGGCAGAAAGTGCGATGGCTGATTTAGGTGTTGAAGTTGTTGATTTCCGAATGAAGAAGATTAACCTTCCTGACGAAATCAGTGAATCTATCTACCGCCGTATGCGTGCAGAACGTGAGTCGGTTGCTCGTAGACACCGTTCACAAGGTCGTGAGAAAGCAGAAGTTATCCGTGCTCAAGCTGAGCTAGAAGTCGCGACTGTTCTTGCTGAAGCTGACCGTACTGCTCGAGTGACTCGTGGTGATGCTGATGCAGAAGCAGCGAAGATCTACTCTGATGCATTTAGCAAAGACCCTGAGTTCTATGGCTTCATGCGTTCACTGCAAGCTTATGAGACATCATTTAGCGATAAGAGCGACATTCTAGTACTGGATCCGAAGACTGACTTCTTCCAATACATGAATCAAGCAAGCGGTGCTCCAGCAAAATAAGCTGATTCGTTAATTCATTAAATTAGCGAAGTACCTAAAAATCAAAAGGCTCCCATAATGGGCTGTCTCTTATACACAAATCCCTAAGCCACGCTTGGGGATTTTTTTTGAACTATTTTTAGGTTTCATGATCTGATCATCTAAGCAATGACAAGGATGATTATCATGACCTATATAGAGCCAACCCTTTGGGCACAAAAACAGTTCGGTCAAGCCCACCTTAATGACCCTAGACGCACTCAAAGACTCGTTGCTCTCGCAGCCTCACTGGCCGAGCAACCTGGCGTACCCGTCTCGAAACTCATTATCTCCCCTGCTGAAATGGAAGGGGCTTATCGCTTCATCCGTAATGAGCAAATCAAAGCAGAAGATATCGCAGAAGCGGGTTTTTATGTCACTGCACAAGAAGCATTAGAGCAACAGACACTTCTTGCCTTAGAAGACACCACTTCTCTCAGTTACTCCCATCGCAGCATTCGAGATGAACTCGGGCACTCCAATCAAGGTAATCGACATCGCGCCATGTTCGTACACTCAACCTTACTTTTTGCTCCCGACACTCAATCTGTTATTGGTTTAATTGAACAACAGCGCTGGACTCGTGATATAGAAAAGCGAGGTCAAAGGCACCAGCATGCGACTCGACCATACAAAGAGAAAGAAAGTTATAAGTGGGAACAAGCCTCTCGCCATGTCGCTGAGCGACTTGGCGATAAAATTTCGGATGTCATTTCTGTGTGCGATAGAGAAGCCGACCTATTTGAATACCTCACTTACAAGCGAGAGCAACAACAAAGGTTCCTCGTTCGCTCAATGCAAAGCCGCTGTATTGAAGAGCATGATAATCGTCTTTATAGCTATGCCTCTACCCTGTTATCAGCCGGAGAGAAAGTGCTCGAAATACCGCAAAAAGGCGGTCGTAAAGCTCGCAAGGCTCATTTAGATATCAAATATGCCCCCGTGACACTCAAGTCTCCTGCTAACAAGAAAGAGTTCGATAACATTCCGCTTTACTACGTGGGATGTATAGAACAAGGAGAGAGTGGTAATAAGCTCGCATGGCACTTACTGACTTCAGAGCCGATAACGAGCAAGGAAGAGGCACTCAAAATCGTCAGTTATTATGAGCGGCGCTGGCTAATAGAAGATTTTCATAAAGTCTGGAAAAGTGAAGGGACTGAAGTTGAGCAACTGAGAATGCAAAGTAAGGATAACTTAGAAAGGCTCAGCGTCGTTTTGGCTTTTATCGCGACTCGGTTACTCCAGTTGAGGTTTATGAATGAATCAGACGAGTTATCTAAGAGCAGTTGTGAGCAGGTATTAAAAGGCAAAGCGTGGAAGTTAATGTGGCTCAAGTTGGAGAGCAAAAAACTACCGAAAGAAGCGCCTAATATATCATGGGCTTACAACGGTATTGCTCGGTTAGGTGGCTGGAAGAATACCAAGCGAACAGGTCGCGCTTCTATAAAGGCGTTATGGCAAGGATGGCTTAGGTTACAAACCATCCTTGAAGGGTATGAACTCGCTAAGTCTCTTGATTAACCAGACTTGTGATCAAGAGACAGCCCATAATGGGAGCCTTTTTGTTTTCTATTCGTTGAAGACTGCAGGTGACCATTGAATCTTCGAGGGAAGTCGTAGTGACAGCTCCGTACTTTGAGAAAACCTAACGGTAGGTCATGAAAGCGATAACGGCACCGGCCACCACAAGACAGCCGCCAATACGGCGCAGTTGCGTGTCTGGTTGCTCGCTCAGTTGCGCGACCATGTTTCTCCAGCCATTGGGTGCAATCAAGGGGCCGAGCCCTTCAACGATAAGAACGAGCCCAATAGCGAGCCAAATTGATTGAGACATGGTTCTGCCTTTTGTCTATAAAATGCAATGATATCAGCATCTTTACACATTCGCCCTCAGTTATCGCTGGTTTATTTTTGTACAGCGTTAACGTTTATGAACAAAAAGTGACTGCAAGAAGTGTGATTCAGTGCTAGAATCCATTTTTAATTAGCAACAGAAATTGGAAAGATGGGAAATAACGTAGTCGTTCTAGGCACCCAATGGGGTGATGAAGGTAAAGGTAAAATCGTTGACCTTTTAACTGAAGATGCAAAATACGTGGTTCGCTACCAAGGCGGTCACAATGCAGGTCACACACTTGTAATTGACGGTGAAAAAACCGTTCTTCACTTAATTCCATCAGGCATCCTACGCAATAACGTTAAATGTGTTATTGGTAACGGTGTTGTATTATCGCCTGACGCACTTCTTAAAGAGATGAAGCCTCTTGAAGAACGCGGTATCCCAGTGCGTGAGCGTCTTTTCATCTCTGAAGCTTGTCCTCTAATTCTTCCGTACCATATTGCTATCGACAACGCGCGTGAAATCGCTCGTGGCGCTAAAGCTATCGGTACAACAGGTCGTGGTATCGGTCCTGCTTACGAAGATAAAGTTGCTCGTCGCGGTCTACGCGTTGGCGACCTTTTCGATAAAGAAGCATTTGCTGAGAAGCTAAAAGAAGTTATGGAATTCCACAACTTCCAACTAGAGCACTTCTACAAAGCTGAAACAGTAAGCTACGAAGAAGTACTTGAGCAAGCGATGAGCTACGCAGACATGTTAACTGCGATGGTTATCGACGTAACTGACGAACTAGACGCAGCACGTAAGCGCGGCGACAAGATTATGTTCGAAGGTGCTCAAGGTACGCTACTAGATATCGACCACGGTACTTACCCATACGTAACGTCTTCTAACACGACTGCTGGTGGTGTTGCTGCAGGTTCTGGTTTCGGTCCTCGTCACATCGGTTACATCCTTGGTATTACTAAGGCTTACTGTACTCGTGTTGGTTCAGGTCCATTCCCAACTGAGCTATACGATGGCCTTGAGAAGCAAGACCCAGTCGGTAAGCACCTAGGCGATGTTGGTCACGAGTTTGGCGCAACTACTGGTCGTCTACGTCGTACAGGTTGGTTCGATGCTGTTGCTATGCGTCGTGCAATCCAAATCAACTCTCTATCTGGTATGTGTCTAACTAAACTAGACGTTCTAGATGGCCTAGAAGAACTAAAAATCTGTACTGGTTACAAGATGAAAGATGGTTCTATCCTAGAAGTTTCTCCAATGGCTGCTGAGTCATTCGAAGAAGCGACGCCAATCTACGAAACAATGCCTGGTTGGTCTGAAAACACATTTGGTGCTAAATCTATCGACGCGCTTCCACAAGCTGCTCTAGATTACATCAAGCGTATCGAAGACCTAACTGGCGTTCCAATTGATATCGTATCAACTGGCCCAGATCGTAACGAAACTATCATCAAGGTTCACCCATACGGCGCATAATGCCCAGCTGAGTGATTACCACAGCACGAAGCGTACTGAGGTAATTAAAGTACTTTGCTAATGAAATAGTTTTCTGAAAGCCGACTTTATTAAGTCGGCTTTTTAATACCTGCAATTTGAAAACGAAGCCGTTCGTGATGATCTTTTGAACGCCATATGGCAAAATATTGCCCATTAGCGGCAAGTTTTGTCTAAAGCCGCCAAGGTTATTGCCGATACAGATATCATGGAAAGTGAAGTTCACCCTATTTTGGTGCGTGCAGAAATCGTCTGCTGCCCTCAATAGATAGCTTTAACGACAGATAATAGAGTGCAGGTATGAAGCTACGAATTGTAGCAGCTTCATTGATAGTGGCGCTGAGCTCACCCTTGAGTCATGCAGATTTGGCTGATGTGGGAGAGCCCGTTCCAATATATACAGAAGCTGAACTGATTAATTTAATTGAGAATAATCAACACCTAGAGCGAGTGAAAGCTGATAAGTGCCAGTTAGTTGAAGATATCGTTGCTCGTGCAACGCGTATTAGCTTGCCTTCTTATGAGTTTTTATACGGTGATATGTTGGCTTGGGGTGTGTGTGTTCCGCAAGATGTAGAGCTTGGCCTTTACTATATGGAAAACGCGGCACATCAAGGTTTACCAGCGGCACTCGAGCAGTTAGGACGTTATTATTCTCTTGGCACTTTGGTGCAACAAGACAAAGAGCGTGCGATCCCGTATTTACGTGAAGCCGCCTCGATGGGTAACTTAAGTGCAAGTATCCACTTAGCGGAACTCTTGCTACGTGATTACGGTAGCCCGTTAGATTATGAAGATGCTTATCGCTGGTTATACAACTCGGTGACAGCGGATCAAAGGCAACATAAGCGTATAACTGTGCTTCGAAGCGGTTTGGAGCGGAGAATGCCAGACAACATTATCGCTCGAGCAAAACGTCGAGACGTGTTCTGGTAATTACAATTATTAATTAAGGTTGATGGTTAACGACTGCACTCGTTAACCATCTATCTTGATCGAGAAAGATATCGATATAAAAAGGCCTCATAGGTAAATACCTATGAGGCCTTTTTTGATCTGAACGGAAAGCTGTTTATTTCATTCGATGACGTTACTGAACAACTTCACCAGATTCAATTACCGTCTTACGAACGACTTTGGTGAAATCGAGTGCTTCTTGGCGAATTTGATCTTCATCGACCGTTAGCATGTCGCGATCTTGCATGATGATCTTGCCATCAACGATGGTGTGACGAACGTTCCCCGAGTTAGCTGAGTAAACTAATGCAGAGTATGGGTTGTACACAGGAACCATGTTTGGAGCCTTGGTGTCGATCACTATGATGTCGGCTAGCTTGCCTGCTTCAAGAGAGCCGATCTTATCTTCCATGTGTAGTGCTTTTGCTGCGCCCATTGTTGCCATGTCGATCACTTTGATCGGCGGCATTGCAGCACGATCTTTATTCACCAATTTGTGAACCTTAGCGACTTGGTTGAACTCATCAATGGTGCTCAATGTGTTACCAGACATTGGGCCATCAGTACCTAAACCGATACGTACATTTTCGTCATACATCTTAAGCGCAGGTGACACGCCTTTTGCTGACTTGATGTTGGCACTCATGTTGTGAGCCACGCCCATATCTGATTTTTTCACTAGCTCGATATCATGATCGTCTACTAGGATCATGTGTGCGCCAACTAAGTTTTTGTTTAGTGCACCAATGCTGTCCATGTATTGAACCGGAGATAAACCTTCAGCTCGTTTTGCAATTTTTTCTTCTTCACGATGAGATTCAGCTAAGTGAATCATTACTGGAACATCAAGTTTTAGAGAAAGCTTTGCTACTTTTGAAGGACTTCGGTTGTGTTTGTGTAAGGGGCGTGAGGAGCAAATGCAGGCGTAATACGCGGGTGATCTTTATATTCTTCAATGAAGTTCAATGCGTATTTAATACCTTCTTCCGCGTTTGCTGCATCAGCCACTGGGAATTTGATTACTGTTTCGCCTAATACTGCGCGCATACCAATTTTATCAACAGTTTTAGCGACTTCGTCTTCAAAGTAGTACATATCAGCGTAAGTCGTTACGCCACCTTTTACCATTTCAACGTTACCAAGGTTAGCGCCTATACGAACCATATCGCGAGAGACTAACTTAGCTTCAAGTGGGAAGATGTAGCGGTGCAAGCGATCAGGCACATCATCGGCCAACGAACGGAAAACCGTCATGGATACGTGAGTATGAGTATTGATGAGACCTGGCATTACGATATCGCCATCAACGTCTAGCACTTGTTTAGCTTGGTACTGCTTCTCTAGCGAAGCATCGCCAACCGCAATGATTTTGTTGTCTTTAACGACAACAGTGCCGCTCTCGTAAACCGTTTTTTCTTGGTTCATGGTTAGAACCATGGCATCGGTTATCATCAGGTCAGCTTTTTCCATTGCAGAACTCGCAAATGGAAATAGAGCTAGGCTTGCCATCGCTGAAGCCAATAGGGTGCGTTTTAGTTTCATATCAATACTCAGAACAGGTGTTGGTAAAGTGTGTGATAATAGTGTATTTCATTCATGGCGCAAACGTTTGTTTTATCGTTTGCTTGAAATTTTGATGATTGCCCGCGTCTATGAAGTGATGTTTCACAAAGTGAAGATATGTATCAATCTTAGGTTATTTTAGGCTTTTCCAAAGCATATCTGTAGCTTACCTCTAGCATCAGATATACTAGGGGTAATATACCTTCCTTGCTTAAGCAGGCCCGCCTATGTCAAAAAACACACCAATGTCAGAAAACACGACAGCGACAACCACTGTTGATCCTTTTGCCGACCGAGAGTCGAAAAATTACGAAAACCCAGTACCAAGCCGTGAGTTCATTATTTCGTTTCTAACAGACGCGAATATTCCTATGAACCGCAACGATCTATTCGAAGCTTTGGGTTTGGCTGGAGAGGAACAATATGAAGGGCTGCGTCGTCGTTTACGTGCAATGGAACGTGATGGACAGCTTATCTTTACCCGTCGTCAGTGTTACGCATTGCCTGAGAAGATGGAATTGATTAAAGGCTTTGTGATTGGTCATAAAGACGGTCATGGTTGGGTACGTCCAGACGGCAGTGTGGGTAAAGACAATGATATCGTGCTGCCGCATCATCAGATGAAAACCATCATGCACGGTGATTACGTATTGGTTCAGCCTACTGACAACAGTAAGCGTGGCCGTCGTGAAGGCCGTTTGGTTCGTGTGCTTGAAGAGCGTAAAACGCCACTTGTTGGTCGCTTCTTCCTAGAGTACGGCCATTCTTATGTGGTTGCTGATGATTCGCGTATCAGTCACGACATCCAGATCCCAACTGAGCATAAAGGCGGTGCTCGAATGGGTAATGTGGTTGTGATTGAAATTACGGACCGTGGTGGTCGTTCTCGTAACATGATGGGTAAAGTGACCGAAGTTCTTGGTGAGAATATGGCTCCGGGTATGGAAACGCAGATTGCGATCCGTACTCACCAGATCCCACAAGAGTGGCCTGAAGCGGTAGATAAGCAAATCGTAAACCTCGGTGAGCATGTTCCTGAAGAAGCAAAAGAAGGACGTGTTGATCTGCGTAAATTGCCATTGGTTACTATCGATGGTGAAGATGCGCGTGACTTCGATGATGCGGTTTACTGTGAAGCGAAGAAAGGCGGCGGCTGGCGTCTATGGGTAGCGATTGCTGACGTAAGTTACTACGTTCGCCCAGATACCGCGCTAGACAAAGAAGCGATTAACCGTGGTAACTCGGTATACTTCCCGTCACAAGTTGTACCAATGCTGCCAGAAGTGCTTTCAAATGGTTTGTGTTCATTGAACCCTCAGGTAGACCGTTTATGTATGGTGTGTGAGATGACTATCTCAGACAAAGGTAAACTGTCGGGTTACAAGCACTACGAAGCGGTAATGAATTCTCATGCTCGTCTTACTTATAACAAAGTAGGCGCGATCTTAGATGGCAATGAAGAGTTACGTGAACGTTACGAACCAGAAGTACCACATCTTGAAGAGCTTCATAAGATGTACAAGGTGCTTAAGAAAACGCGTGACGAACGTGGTGCGATTGAATTTGAAACGGTAGAAACTAAGTTTATCTTCAATGCGGATCGTAAGATCGACCGTATTGAGCCAGTAATCCGTAACGATGCACACAAGATCATCGAAGAATGTATGATTCTTGCGAATATCGCATCGGCATCTTACGTAGAAAAAGCGAAAGAGCCTGCTCTATACCGTGTTCACGATACTCCGGGTGAAGAGCGCTTAATGGGCTTCAAGAGCTTCTTAAGTGAACTAGGTTTAACGCTGGAGGGTGGCCTGTCGCCATCTCCGGTAGACTATGCACAACTGATGCAGCAGATTAACGAACGTGAAGACCGTGAGTTAATCCAAACTATGCTGTTACGCTCAATGAAACAAGCGGTATACAACGCGGACAACGCGGGTCACTTTGGTCTAGCTCTTAAGCGCTATGCTCACTTTACCTCGCCAATTCGTCGTTACCCAGATTTGCTATTGCACCGTGCGATTAAGTACCTTATTGCGAAAGAAGAAGGTCGTAATAGCGAGCGTTGGACGCCAACCGGTGGTTACCACTACACTTTCGATGATATGGACTTCTACGGCGAACAGTGTTCAATGACTGAGCGTCGTGCTGATGATGCTACGCGTGAAGTGAACGACTGGCTGAAATGTGAATACATGCAAGACCATGTCGGTGAAGTGATGGATGGCGTGATTGCCAACGTGACTGGTTTCGGTTTCTTTGTGCGTCTAACGGAACTGCATATCGATGGTCTGGTACATATTTCTGCGCTAGCGAATGACTACTACCAATTTGATGCTGTTGGTCAGCGTCTAGTGGGTGAAAGCTCAGGTAATATCTACCGCTTGGGTGATTCGGTTAAAGTGAAGGTTTCGGCGGTTAACTTAGAAACTCGTCAAATCGACTTTGATTTAGAAGACACCGATCGTCAGCCGCGTGGTAAAGGTAAAACAGCCAAGAAGCGTGCTGCTGAAGCGATGAAAAAGGCGAAAAGCAAGAAGCGTTCAGCGGTGAAGAGCAATAAGCCGGGCGTACCTGCAACGCCTTTAGTTGAACCGACTAAGCGACCTGATGGAAGCAGTGAAAGTTCTGCTAAGAAGAAAAAGCCAGCGAATAAAACTGGTGCTGCTAAAGCTCGAGCGAAGAAAAAGCGCGCAGCAAGCCGTAAGCCAAAGGCTGATAAGTCTTAAGCTATCGTCATTACAGTGACGAGTAGCGCTTAAACGTCTAACGAATTTAAATGCGAGAGTATCAGGCGGAAGATGCATGCTCTCGAAATAAACAATACAGAGATGGGTGCATCGGGTTTGATGACATTCACCTCTGAGCAATAAGAGTAACCAGAGACAATGAGTAACGAATTTATTTACGGTATTCACGCGGTGAAAGCCGTACTAGAAAAAGATCCAGCTCGTTTTATCGAAGCGTATGTACTGAAAGGGCGTCAAGACGATCGTCTTCTTCCATTACTGAATCAACTGCAGCAATTTGGTGTGTCGATTCAACAAATGGGCCGTAAGCCGCTTGATGAAAAAGCACAGGGTGCAAATCACCAAGGTCTTATTGCTAAGGTGAAGCCTGCTAAGCAGCTTAATGAAACTCACCTAGACGATATCCTAGCGCAGCACGAACAGCCTCTGTTGTTGGTTCTAGATGGCGTAACAGACCCTCATAACCTAGGTGCTTGTCTACGTAACGCGGATGCTGCGGGTGTGGCGGCTGTTATCGTACCTAAAGATCGCTCTTCGCCGCTAACGGCAACCGTAAGTAAGGTTGCTTGTGGCGCAGCTGAAACCGTTCCTCTAGTACGCGTAACCAACCTAGCTCGTACAATGCGTGCACTGCAAGAGCAGGGTGTATGGTTCGTGGGTACCGCAGGTGAAGCAACGCATGATATCTACCAAGCGAAGTTAACAGGCCCTCTTGCTGTGGTTATGGGGGCTGAAGGTGACGGTATGCGTCGTCTAACGCGTGAAACCTGTGATGATCTGATTAAGATCCCAATGGCAGGTAGCGTGTCGAGCCTGAACGTTTCAGTAGCATCGGGCATCTGTTTGTTCGAAGCGGTACGCCAGCGTTTAGCTCAGTAAACCTAGGTTCAGCAACATTTGACTCAGTCACGCTTGGTTTAGTTGTGTGTCTCTATGTTGTTTAGAGATACTTGCTATATAAAGAGTTAAACGACTTTAAGTCTATGAATTTATTAACGCTCACCACTTGCTGGTGGGCGTTTCTTTTTAGGCTGTTATAGCAAAAGCCATCGGTTTGTCGGATGGCTAGATGGCGACAGAAAAACTGTTTCATTATTAGCCAAATACCGCTTGCCAATACCGGGTTCTTTCTATAATATTTGCCGTCCTTAAAACTCGGTCATTTTTCTTTAGTTCCTTGCTTCCCTTGGACGACCGAGCCTTTCGTGGAAGCTAATAATCCGTAAGGAGCAACCAAATGCGTCATTATGAAATCGTATTCATGGTTCACCCTGATCAAAGCGAGCAAGTTGCTGGCATGATCGAGCGTTACACTGGTTCAATCACTGAAGCTGGTGGTACTATCCACCGTCTAGAAGACTGGGGCCGCCGTCAAATGGCTTACCCAATCAACAAACTTCACAAAGCTCACTACGTTCTTATGAACGTTGAAGCTGGCCAAGAAGTGATGGACGAGCTAGAAACTGCTTTCCGTTTTAACGATGCAGTTCTACGTAACATGATCATGCGCACTAAAGGCGCTGTGACTGAGCAATCTATCATGCTTAAGCAAAAAGAAGAGCGTGCAGAGCGTGCTCCTCGTCGTGATGACCGTGAAGAACGTGCACCACGTCGTGAAGAAGAAGCTAAGCCAGAAGCTGCTGCTGAGTAATTCTTTTTTGGCCTTTTAGGTCATTAAATTTTATTCAACTCGTTTAGGTATTCTCACTACAAGCATTTGCTTAGACTTATTTATAAGTTCGTGTGAGTACCGCATTATTAAATTTAGATCAGGAGATAGCCCATGGCTCGTTTCTTCCGTCGTCGTAAATTCTGCCGTTTTACTGCAGAAGGCGTACAAGAGATTGACTACAAAGACGTAGCAACTCTAAAAAACTACATCACTGAAGCTGGTAAAATTGTACCTAGCCGTATCACTGGTACAAGTGCTAAATACCAACGTCAGCTAGCTCGCGCTATCAAGCGTTCTCGTTACCTAGCACTACTACCGTACACTGACAAGCATCAGTAATCGGTAATAGTTAATAATAGTTTAAGAGGACTAAGATAATGCAAGTTATTCTACTTGATAAGATCGGTAACCTAGGTGGCCTTGGCGACCAAGTAAACGTTAAATCTGGTTACGCTCGTAACTTCCTTATCCCACAGGGTAAAGCAGTTATGGCAACTAAAGACAACGTTGCTATGTTCGAAACTCGTCGTGCAGAACTAGAAGCTAAAGTTGCTGAGCAACTAGCTGCTTCAGAAGCTCGCGCTGAGAGCGTTAACACTCTAGAAGGCGTTACAATCGCTTCTAAAGCTGGTGACGAAGGTAAACTATTCGGTTCTATCGGTACTCGTGACATCGCTGACGCTATTACAGCGGCAGGTGTTGCAGTAGCTAAGAGCGAAGTACGCCTACCTGAAGGCGCTCTACGTAACATCGGCGAATTCGAAGTAAGCATCCAACTTCACTCTGAAGTTTTTGCTACTGCGAAAATCGCTATCGTTGCAGCTGAGTAATTTCAGTACCAAGACGAATTCTTTCTTTTGAAAGTTTTAAACACCAGCTTCGGCTGGTGTTTTTTTATGTCTGCAATATGAGTTTTAAGCTTTTTGGAACAGTGACGATTGCAGGGATAGAAAGCACTAGAGAGGAGGGGCCTTACATAGTAAAAACGAGGGTGTTCTTTATCGATACACCGTTATACCCGCTCTCAAATTTAGAATTGAAAAAGTAGATTTACAGACAGTACGGAATCTTCTTTGTTCAACCCTTCCGGTACCTTGTCGTGGTACTGTCGAGAGTGAGCAATTTTTAGTGCGATATTGTCGGTAATATCGTTGATGGCTTCTAATTCAGTATCAAATTTTAGGTTGCTATGGCCAGACACCAACGTCACATCGGCTTTGAGCTTCAAATTTTTCAATACCTGCCATGATGTATTTACATTGCCACGGAAAATCGCCTCTTCAACGATCTCTGGGAAGATGATGTCATCATCGTCTATTTCATCAAGGTTCGGTTCTTGGTAACGAAAACCCGGGCCCACTTCGACCTCCAACACAAACTCTTCTGTATTCGAAAACTGATAACCTAGACCGCTAGAAACGGTGTAGTCCTTAAAATAAGCACTGTATCGTGAATCGACCCCTTTAAAGCTGCCATAGAGGTAGGTTTTCGGACTTAACTTGTAGTCACTCTGAGCAGAATATGTCGATTGCCTTTTATCTTCTTCGCCATCTTTGTAGAGATTGTAGTATTTCCATTCGCCACTGGTTCTATGACGGCCAGCCGTGTACTCACCGTTCAGGCGTGCATTAAGCGATCGAGAATCAGAATTACCAGTATGCGACTGATATCCAAATTCGACTTCAGTATTCAGTGGGTTCGGCAGTTCTGAATCACTCGGTGCGATATCCATATCTTTTTCAAGTGTCGGTGCAACGACGATCGGCTCAGCAGCAGGTTCTGGTACCACTATCGAGTCGAGGATTGCATCAACAGAGGCTTTAGCATCATCCGCTAAGGCCGACGGAGTGCTCAGGAGACCGATGCTTAGAAGACCAGTGCTCAGAGCCAATAATTTGGACACGCATACCTCAGTTATACAGTGAATGAATGGAAGGATCGTAATGCTACCTTTGCTTAATTCCGTCAGCAATAGGTAAATTCTTGCTGAAGAATAAAACAAACTCATAGGATCGGATTACAAACGGATGTTCTTGGGTATAATGAACGATCATTATTAGTTATTGAGTGTAGTCATAGTGGATACCAAAAGTCAGAAATCAGCCAACGATCAGGTGGACGCCATCAAGGTCCCGCCACATTCATTAGAAGCTGAGCAATCTGTTATTGGCGGTTTGTTATTGGATAACGAACGCTGGGATACGGTGGCCGAAAAGGTTGTGGCCAAAGACTTTTATAGCCGTCCTCACCGTCTGATCTTTGAAGCGGTAAAGGATATCCTTGAAGAAAGCTCTCCTCTGGATCTTATTACACTCTCTGAACATTTAGAGCTGCGTGAGCAACTTGAAGAAGTGGGTGGCTTTGCTTACCTTGCTGACCTAGCGAAAAATACGCCAAGTGCGGCAAACATCAATGCCTATGCAGATATCGTGGCACAACGTGCATTGGTGCGTAGCCTGATTGGTGTGGCAAATGAAATTGCGGATTCTGGTTATGACCCTCAAGGTCGTACATCGGAAGAACTTGTTGATCTTGCTGAGAGTAAAGTTTTCGCGATTGCCGAAGGCCGAGCAAGTGAAAATGAAGGTCCACAAAACGTTGATAGCATTCTAGAGAAGACGCTAGAACGTATCGAAATCTTATATAAATCGCCACAAGATGGTGTGACAGGTGTCGATACGGGTTTCAACGACCTCAATAAGAAAACAGCAGGCCTTCAGGGTTCTGACTTAATCATTGTTGCTGCGCGTCCATCGATGGGTAAAACCACGTTTGCGATGAACCTATGTGAAAACGCGGCGATGAAGCAAGATAAGCCAGTATTAATCTTCTCGCTAGAGATGCCAGCTGAACAGCTGATGATGCGTATGCTTGCGTCACTTTCTCGCGTAGACCAAACCAAGATTCGTACCGGTCAGTTAGACGATGAAGATTGGGCTCGTATCTCGTCGAGTATGGGTATTCTTATGGATAAGAAGAATATGTATATCGATGACAGCTCGGGTCTAACGCCAACAGAGGTGCGTTCTCGTGCTCGACGTATTGCTCGTGAGCATGATGGTATCTCTATGATCATGATAGATTACCTTCAATTAATGCGTGTACCTTCGTTATCTGATAACCGTACTCTAGAGATCGCCGAGATTTCTCGCTCATTGAAAGCACTAGCAAAAGAGCTCAACGTACCAGTTGTGGCACTTTCTCAGCTTAACCGTTCCCTAGAGCAACGTGCTGATAAGCGCCCAGTTAACTCGGATTTGCGTGAATCAGGTTCGATCGAGCAAGATGCCGACTTAATCATGTTTATCTATCGTGATGAGGTTTATAACCCCGATAGTTCATTGAAAGGCATCGCTGAGATCATCCTTGGTAAGCAACGTAACGGTCCGATCGGTTCGGTTCGTCTTACATTCCAAGGTCAACACTCCCGATTTGATAACTATGCAGGTCCTGCATTTGATGATGAGTAATCACTAATGACTTACATGAAAGCAGCGACGGCGAGTATTGACTTAAACGCGCTTGAACATAACCTGAACCAGATAAAGTCGAAGGCTCCTCATTGCAAGGTAATGTCTGTTGTGAAAGCCAATGGCTACGGACATGGCTTACTGCATATTGCCAAGCATTCAAAAAGCTCTGATGCTTTTGGTGTGGCGCGTATTGAAGAAGCATTACAGCTTCGTGCTGGTGGCATTGTTAAACCTATTTTGTTGCTAGAAGGGTTTTACTCTTCGGGCGATTTACCCATCCTGGTGACCAATAACATCCAAACGGTAGTGCATTGCGAAGAGCAATTAAGCGCGCTAGAGAATGCAGAGTTGGAAACACCTGTTGTGGTTTGGCTAAAAGTCGACAGTGGTATGCATCGCCTAGGTGCTCGTCCTGAGCAATACCAAAACTTTGTTGAGCGCTTACATCAATGTGCGAATGTCGCTAAACCTCTGCGCTACATGAGCCACTTCGGTTGTGCTGATGAACTTGATAGAGCAACCACCGTTGAACAGACCGAGCTTTTCTTATCGCTCACCGACGGTTGTGAAGGTGAGCGTTCACTTGCTGCTTCTGCGGGTCTATTGGCTTGGCCAGACAGCCATCTTGATTGGGTTCGCCCGGGAATTATCTCTTACGGTGTTTCTCCTTTTGCTGATAAATCAGCGCAACAGCTCGGTTTTTTTCCTGTGATGACTTTGACCTCGCACTTGATAGCCGTTCGTGATGTTAAAGCGGGTGAAAGTGTGGGCTATGGCGGTAACTGGACCAGTGAGCGAGATACCAAGGTTGGTGTGATCGCGATAGGTTATGGTGATGGTTATCCTCGCACTGCTCCTAACGGCACTCCAGTGTTCGTTAACGGCCGAAAAGTACCGATCGCCGGACGTGTATCAATGGACATGCTAACGGTTGACCTTGGCCCTGATGCGGCAGATAAAGTCGGTGATGAAGCAACATTATGGGGTAAAGATTTACCTTCAGAAGAAGTCGCAGAACATATTGGCACTATCGCTTACGAGCTGGTCACTAAGCTGACTTCGCGTGTTGCGATGGAGTACGTGAAGTAGCTAATGCGAAGTAACTAAATGTGAAGTAACTCAATGTGAAGTAACTATGGATCCTATAAGTAAATGATGTTCATACGAACGACTCGACACTGGTTAATGTCTGCAATGGCATTACTCGGTGTCAGCTTGTCTTCTCCCGCTGTGAGTGAAGAAAAAGATTCAGCCTTTGTTCCTTTCTATTTTAGTACTGAAACCATGGGTAATACCTTTGGGGTTGCTGGTGTCGCAAAGGGTGTTTGGCAACCTCAAGCCGCTCTGTTTGGCATGGCGCTTTATTCAGATAAAGACAGTTACGTCGGTTTCTTATCAGCCTTTAACTTCGCACTGTCTGAGAACGTATTGTTCAGTACTCAGATGTACCAAGCTCGCTTTAACGACAATCCTTATTACATAGGCTCTCAAGGCGATAACGATTCATCTATTGATGATAAAACCATTGCCGATGGCTTAGAACAGAACTATCAGTTTGAATTCAAGTATTTGCTACCTTGGGGCAATGTTGCAGAACATGGCTTGTTAGGGGCTTTTCAGCCAATCAAAGATGTGAGTTTTGCTTCGCCAGTCGAGTCGGGTGTCAGTTCGATTATCTTCACGCCTTTTTATACGGCACGTGAGCTAGAAGGTTTAAACAACACGGAAGAGGCGACAGGCTTTAGTCTGGCGTTGGATTGGGATAATCGTGATAGCACACGCAACCCAACCAAGGGGTCTCATACCAATCTTGAGTTTACTACCGGCGCTGAAAGTTGGTCTAACGATGACTTATGGCTGAAGTGGACATTCCAAAACAGTCAGTATTTTGCATTGGGCCCTTTGGGGAACTTGTTCGACCAACAAGTCGTGGCATTTGATGTCTATACCGCTGATACACCTACGTGGGGCAACTGTTCAGGGCAAGATTGTGCTCGTCCACCGGAAACAGAGCAAGCTCGACTCGGTGGCTTATATCGCTTAAGAGGTTATACCGGAGGCCGTTACCACGGTCGTTCTGCTATTCACTACTCTGCGGAATATCGAGTGCTTCCTGATTGGCAACCACTGGGCGATATCCCACTGATTAACTACTACGATTTGCCTTGGTGGCAGTGGGTGGCGTTTGCTGAAGTCGGGCGTGTTGCTGATGAGTACGATATCAAAACACTGCACACAGACATGAAATGGAGCCTAGGCGGCGCAGTTCGTTTCCAGGTTGAAGGCATTGTCGTACGTGCTGAATTAGCGCGAGGCGGTGATGAAGGGACCTTTAGGGTTATGATAAACCAGCCTTTCTAATCTGATTTTACAACCCGACTCTCTTATATTTTTAAAGGGTGACACATAACAGTGTCACCCTTTTTTGTTTTCTACCATTATGTTGTTTAAGCGGTATTTCATTGTTGATGACTTAACGTGACTCACCTTGAATGGTCGCAATAACGGTACGGCTTCCACCACAATCTCGGTGTTCACCTAAGTAAATGCCCTGCCATGTCCCTAATGCTAGACGACCATTGGTAATCGGAATTGTCACACTGGTGCCAAGTGTCGATGCTTTAATGTGAGCGGGCATATCATCATCACCTTCGTAGGTGTGCTTGTAGTAGGGGGCTCGTTCGGGCACAAACTTATTAAAGTGTGATTCCATATCAGTGCGGACGGTCGGGTCTGCGTTCTCATTTAGCGTAAGGCTAGCAGAGGTATGCTGAATGAATAGATGTAATAAACCAACAGACAGTGAATGGATATCGGATATCTGTTGTTCAATTTCATCAGTGATGAGATGAAATCCACGTTTTTGTGCGTGTAGGTGTATCGTCTTCTGAATCCACATACGCCATCCTCTATAATGTATTTGGAAAAAAAGTGGTTTAACGCTATCTTTTGAACTTGAATTTATCAGGTTTCGCTCACATTTAATGATGTGAGCGCTAGAGTCAGTACCGATTCTGCTATCAGGAAATCTAATTCTGATTTATCTCAAGGTACCGCTCTTCATATGCGGCATAATACGTCGTGAAAAAAAATTACAAAGAATCTTTCAGTGGTGATGCGATTTGGTCATCATAGAAAAATATAAACTTTCGCCTAATCGGGGGTTCTATTCATCACTTTGGTGACGTCTAGAATAAAACCTACAGTAACATCGGGATAGATACCATGTTGAAAAATATCAACCCAACGCAAACACAAGCGTGGAAAGCTCTAACTGCACATTTTGAGTCTGCTCAAGATATGGATATGAAAGAGCTATTTGCTCAAGATGCAAAGCGTTTCGAGAGCTTTTCTACTCGTTTCGGTTCAGACATCTTAGTGGATTACTCTAAGAACCTTATCGACGCTGAAACGATGCAGCACCTATTTGCTCTTGCGAACGAGACTGAAGTTAAGTCTGCAATCGAAGCAATGTTCGGCGGTGATGCAATCAATAAGACTGAAGGTCGTTCAGTTCTTCACACTGCGTTACGTAACCGTAGCGACAAGCCAGTAATGGTTGATGGCAAAGACGTAATGCCAGCAGTGAATGCAGTACTAGCAAAAATGGAACTGTTCACACACCGTATCGTTTCTGGTGAGTGGAAAGGTTACACAGGTAAAGAGATCACTGATGTAGTCAACATCGGTATCGGCGGTTCAGACCTTGGTCCATACATGGTAACTGAAGCACTTACGCCATACAAAACTCGCCTAAACATGCACTTTGTTTCTAACGTAGACGGTACTCACATCGTTGAGACACTTAAGCCTCTTAACCCAGAAACAACACTGTTCCTAGTGGCATCTAAGACATTTACCACTCAAGAAACAATGACGAACGCACACTCTGCGCGTGATTGGTTCTTGGCTGAAGCGGGCGACTCAGCACACGTTGCTAAGCACTTCGCAGCACTATCAACAAACGCGGCTTCAGTTGCTGAGTTTGGTATTGATACTGACAACATGTTCGAATTCTGGGATTGGGTAGGCGGTCGTTACTCACTATGGTCAGCGATCGGTCTTTCTATCTCACTATCTATCGGCTTCGATAACTTCGCTGAGCTACTCGATGGCGCACACGAGATGGATAACCACTTTGCTTCAACGGAATTTGAAAGCAACATTCCAGTGATCCTTGCGTTAATTGGTATTTGGTACAACAACTTCCACGGCGCAGAGTCAGAAGCAATCCTACCTTACGATCAATACATGCACCGTTTTGCTGCTTACTTCCAGCAAGGTAACATGGAATCTAACGGTAAATTCGTTGACCGTGAAGGTAACCCAGTAGAATACCAAACAGGCCCGATCATCTGGGGTGAACCTGGTACAAACGGTCAGCACGCGTTCTACCAACTGATTCACCAAGGCACTAAGCTGATCCCATCAGACTTCATTGCTCCGGCTATCAGCCACAACCCAGCATCTGATCACCACCAAAAGCTAATGTCTAACTTCTTTGCTCAAACTGAAGCGCTAGCTTTCGGTAAGACAAAAGAGACAGTAGAAGCTGAATTCCTAGCGGCTGGCAAAACAGCTGAAGAAGTTGCTGAGCTAGTACCTTTCAAAGTATTTGAAGGTAACCGCCCAACGAACTCTATTCTTGTTAAGCAAATCAACCCTCGCTCTTTAGGTAACCTAATCGCGATGTACGAGCACAAGATCTTCGTTCAAGGCGTTATCTGGAACATCTTCAGCTTCGACCAATGGGGCGTAGAACTTGGTAAGCAACTAGCAAACCAAATTCTTCCAGAGCTTGCAGACGATGCACAAGTAACGTCTCACGACAGCTCTACTAACGGTCTAATCAACGCATTTAAAGCGCTGAAAGCTTAAGACTGTTTAAGTAACACCAAGTAATGATACCAATCGTAGTAACTAACTGGTCACCCTAGCTGGTTAAAACGCTCGATAACTGCGTTATAATTTTTGATTGTAGAATAACTACTTATCAAAAAATTACGCCTTGTTCTCAAGCCTTTTTCCTGCGCTATTTCTGATCACTTACTTACTGTGATTGGTATAACTGTAAACGCCAACCTTTCGGTTGGCGTTTTTTATGTCCGTTGATTTTACGGCAATAAAAAAAGGCTGACGTATGTACGTCAGCCTTTCGCTTTTTATTTAGTCGATTGTCTCTATTCGAAACAGATCTCGATGAAAGCATTACCCCACTGAGATGAGAAAGGCATGATGATGATTGCGCCTTCACACTTGTGACGAATAGTATGGCCTTTACCTGAAACCACGATTGGCGTTGCCATATCGAAGTCAAAGCCGCTTTCTGCAAGAATACGCTTTGCGCCACCGGTTACCATGTTAGTGATTTCACCCACCATGTCGGTCACTTCTTCGTTCAAACCGTTTGGTCGTTCACCTAGCATGTTTTCCATGATTTCTAGAGCAAGCCCTTCATCAAAGGTGATCGACATTGAGCCTCGAGACTGTGTACCAACCATACCAATTAGGCCGGACACATCACCACGAGCGATTTCATCTTTCTTCACTCTTGGTTTCTGAGGCTTTAATTCTAGAGATGCCATCGTTTTTAGTACGTTCATCAAAGAAGCTAAAAACGGGTTTACAAATTCAGCGCGCATAATGTTCTTCTATAATCTTATTCTTTCATTTCGGAGGAGCAAGTTTGGCAAATGCCATGTGATTCAATGACATGGTTGGTCAACTTGAATCCATGCTGCTCGGCGTTACTCGCGAGTAGGGCGACAAGCGCATCGTCTTGTAATTCTATCACAGTGCCACATTTATCGCAGATCAGTAATTGGGAAAAATGCGTGTTGGCATTGCAAGAGCAGCAGCATATAAAGCTATTCGTTGACTCAACTCGGTGAATGAACCCTTGCTCTAACAAAAAATCCAAAGCGCGATAAACTGTAGGAGGCTTGGCTTGCGGTTCACTGACTTTCAATTGCTCTAATAATTCATAAGCACTGGAGGCTTTTTTATTAGATAGGATAAGCTCAAACACTCGCTTTCTTTGGGGTGTTAGCCTAACACCTCGCGATACGCATATCCCTTCAACTTGCTCTATTAATGTGTGGTCCAAATTTTTCACCGTTCAATCAAACATCCCCATTCAGCCCCTATTGCTAGGTAACCTTGTTTGAGGAGACATTGATTTTATTAAAGTCAGGTACAGAGCGTATTGTGACCTACGACTTTGAATAAGACAAGGTAACTCAAAACGACAGTGTGACTCAAGGCATAACTGATTAATCAAGCTGAATTAGAGATCTGGTGAATGAGTTTGAAAACATTAAATGCAACAATGTGCTTATTGGGCGAAAGTTCTCAATCGACATTGGCCTGTCATCGGCTAAAAAGGGTTTAGTGTTATCTGGTGCAGGAGCGGTTTTGACCTCTGATCATCAAGAACTTATCGCCACTAGCGTATCGGCAGACGGTGTTCAATTTGATGGCATTATTGGCCTATGGGAAACCCTACGTAATGAGTTAAAGTAATGGCAGAGTATCAAACAATAATCGTTGCGGTTGTTAGTGCTTTATCTAGTGGGGTTGGTGTCGGCATTACACTAAAAACCGATGTTAAGTGGCTGCGCTTGATGATGGAAAAGATGGATGAGCGTTTAACCAAATTAGAAAATGGCCATGGTAATTATCGGCCATGACCAAGGTAAGTCGAGGGAATAAATATTCCCCCTACTTTATTCTTGTGTAAATATTTCTTAATTCGGCAAATACTGTCGTGATCTCTTGAATCTTATTGTGGCTAGGAGGTAGTGGCTTATCGACTAGAGCTCTATCGTTCGTGAGTTCTCTCCGTAACTTTATGAAGTGAGTTCTAGGGTATTCAATATTACTAAGTGTTTGAATGTCTTGTGCGATTGTCGTTAGCTCTTTCAACTCACGCTGAGCATTCGTGAAATACAGTAAATTTTCTGCGTCGTCAGAGGGGTTAATCCAGAAGCGAAGGGCTTGAGTCTCAAGTTCATTTGCTTTTTCTTTAAAGTCTTTAACCCACTCATTATGTCGGTCTTTTTTACTGGCTTTTTCTGACTGTCCGAATTGCCAATATGCTATTAAACCTGCTATCACCCAACCTAAGAAAACTAATACCCAAGTAAAGTATTGATCTTCATAGCATAAAACCGAAGATATTTTACAAAGCACAGTACCATCCAAAGTAATTGTCGTGTTATCACTTAAAACAACTAACGTAGGTTTAACCATTTTTTTCTTCGATGGCTTCCTGTATGTACTCTTTTATCTCTTCAATCAGCTCAGGTTCTTCTGTTGAAATGAATTGAATACTCAATACTAACTGTTCAGGTAGATTGTCTTCACGAATCAACCCACCAAAAGCTTCTTCTAAAAATGAAGAGCCATAGCCGACAGTTCCGTCAAGGTCTACAGTCAGAGGTTCTGTCTTTTGTAGTTCTTTTCTTAGCCAAGATTCTCTAAATTCCTGCCCTGATGCTGGACCTAGTCTTATGTACCTAGGGCCAGGGCAAGGATAGCGATCTGCTATTTTTATTTTATTCATTAATTGTATTGCCTTAGTCAAGGGGAATCGTCCATTCGATGATAGTTCCCGAAACGGAGGTTTTATAGTCCATGATAACACCATCTAAGGCCTTTTGCGCCTTGTATCGATATTCACCTTTGTTTGAATATATTAACAATGAACCTTTACCTAGAGAGTCAATAACTGCTTTGATATCAGTTAAACCTTTCCCTCTGTGTCGTGCACCTGTTCGAGTTTTTGTTAGGCTAGTTGCGGCTTTAATATATTTAGCATCAGTTATTTTGTGATGCTTGTATCCCAAAGATTCAAGTAGATTATTGAGGCGCGAGACGCCTTGTGTTTTTGGTAGCGTATTTGGTATCCCAACACCTTTATCACATATAACAACTGCTAGTGACTTATCTCGAATGCCAGCGAAAGCCCACCATTTTGCTGTTTTGTCTTCTTCGCAATGCTGAGAGTCATCTAAGTATGCATGTTCAACCGAGTTTGACATTGCTTCTACGAAACCACGGTATAGCTTTTTACCTTGTGTCCCTTTTAGGGTTTTAGATAACTCATCAAACATAGGTTTTGCAATTATTGGTTCAGAACAACTACCTGAACAGTATTGCCAAAAAGTTACATCATCAAATTCTTTTGTTTGTCGTATCTCTTTCCCAACAACGTCATAAAAGCCGACTTGTTTTAGAATTGATTCGATTTTTTCATCTTTTGGATGGTTGAATGAGATTGCATGCCTGCCATGTGAGCTCTGTTTTATTAGAACATCGACCTCAGCTAGAAGAGATAACATAGCAGCAGCAGATATTTTTTCCGTCTGAGAAAAGTCAATAAAGACTTTTCTTTGTTCATTGAATGCAGCATCAGTAATGTCATTTATGAACTTATTAGTTAATTCATAGGTTCGACGGCTATAGTAATCAATATATTGGGGCGCTATCAGAGGTATACGCTTACTAAGTTTTGTATTCGGAGAACGAGTGATTCTGTGTTTAGGGAATTTATAAAGTCTTAGTTTGTTCGCTAGAGATTCTTTTACTCGCCATGACTCAAGGTATGAGTTTCTGATTTTTCTTTTTAACTTTGACCGCTTGGTTCTATAGTTTCTTTTTTTAACTATGTTTTGTAGTAGGGACACGGTGAAACTCTTCTATAGTTATCTAATGCCCGTAATATACACCTAATAACTGAGCATCAGGAAGCGTATTTGCTCTAAAGCGCGATTACAACGTCAACTATAAGCACGCTTGCTAACTGGCTGATATATAAAATAACTCTGCAGTTTATATACTTTTTTTGAAATTTAGCTTTGGTGGTTATGTCGTTTGTTATGTAAATGCTGAGGGAAAAGTTGCGTATAAACCTGCCATAAAACATTCAAGTTACGATGGCCAGTCACTTGGGCTACTTCTTCAATGGAGTAGCCCTTTTCAAATAATCGACTTGCACCCTCTCTTCGTAAGTCGTGGTACCTCAAGTCCGCAATACCTAATTCGTTTCGTACTCGATGAAAGCCTGTGCTGACACGGCGCGAGGTGTACGGGAAAATAAGTTCGTCTTTGTTCCTGAATGTTTTCGATTCCCTGTGTATAATCGCTCAATTATTTTTGACTACAATGTCCACTGTGAAGCGTGATTCACCGCTTTGAAGTGTTCTTTTTAATGCTAGATGCCTTCGTTCCACTCCACCAATACGTACTATAGGCGTAGTGAGTGGGTGAGCTTGCGGCAGAACTAGCGAGTTTCTGTATATAAATGCAGTGTATAGATTTTGAGTAACGCTTTATGAAACCTGACAATACCAGTAAATACGCGGCTAACCGCTTATCCGTTGCACCCATGTTGGATTGGATCTACTTTTCAGGTAAATAAAGGGGTTGGGTTGTTTTAGGCGTACCATAGGCGATCTTCTAACTTTCGGTACACCTTTTTATTGTTGAGTACGCCTTAACTCAGAACACGAAAAACCGCCTTGTTTGGCGGTTTTGTTGTATCTGGTACTTCATAGTTATATGTGACTACACTCGAGCTATTGCAACCTAAGCATACTGTGCATTGTGTCTATGTGGGCTAGGTTGTCGTTTTGTTTATTGTTGGACTGCATGGCTATTTCTATCTTATTTCTTGCAATTCGGGTGCTACGTTCTAGTTGTGCCACCATATCGTTTAGCTCTTGAAGTTCTCTTTGTCTTTCTTGTTCGAGTTGGTAGGCGCGTTCGGCTGCTCGGTTGGCATTTTGAATCAGTGTGGCGTTTTGGTCGATTGATGTGGTTTGCAATTGGGGCGTACTTACGAGTTGGTCAAAGGCTCGAATGACTTTAAGCATGAAGGTTGGGCTAATCCACATGGCGTAGGCGTACACTAGTTCTTTGCATACCCAAGTACCTTTGTTTGTTCCACCTTGTTTTGAAACAAAGCAGGAATTACTGCTTTGGTTTTCAGAGATGCGCAGATCTGCGCATCTGGTTATCTCATCAATTAGCTCTTTGGTTTGAGTAAGTCGCATAAATTGATTTGGTCGATGGGTGGAGTTAGCTCCACTGGCTTTATGCAGGTCATTAAGCGAGTACATACCATCAAGGGTACGAATTTCGTTTGCAAGGATAGTTAGAGTCGTCATGTGAAAAGCCCTTAAGTAATAATTTATATCATCACCAAGAACTGCGACATCAATGGTGATGAACTGAACGAGGTTCGCAGTACCGTACTCAAGGAAACGGCCAGCCGAAGCTGCCTCGTCCAGCCCACCATTGGAGAGGTTCAATTTGCTCATATTGTTAGCAAATTTACCATGTGTAGGTGTGCCGAAGCCGCACATAAAAAAACCAGCAGGAAGCTGGCGTCTATGCGCCTTGAGTATTTTCGAGCTGCGAAACTCGACACTGGATTTTGCCAGTGCAGTTACAGATTACTGGTGTTTTGGGTGGAGCGTCAACGATAAAAAGCAATTTATAGCAACTTAAAGTAAGTTATAGCGCTTCTAGGGTTGTAAATTAGAACAACCTGTCGCATAATTCTTACATCAGCTAATCAACTTGTTTGTGATGTTGGTACTCAGGTGAGTCGCTACCATTAAGTGCGGACTAGAAAAATAGGTGAGTCGCTACCATTAAGTGCGGACTAGAAAAATAGGTGAGTCGCTACCATTAAGTGCGAACTAGAAAAACATAAAAGACCCTGCTTAAAGCTTACTATTAATTTAGTGATTTTTAAGCAGGGTTTTTTACTATTTGGCCTAGGGATAACCACGATGAACTTCTACACTGTTACAGATGATTATATTAATCATCTTAAAAAAACGGATAAAACGGTACCAAATAACTACTCTGAAAAGCGTGCGTATGTGGGTATTGTTTTACATGTTAATGGCTGTAAGTACCTTGCGCCATTAACATCATACAAAGAGAAACAAGATCGCATCTCTAGCAGCTCGCCTTCTGTGTATAAAATTAATGAGGATGGAGTCCTTAGCAATAAATTAGGAATGCTCCAACTGAATAACATGATTCCTGTTACGGATGCGGTTATCACTGAGTTAGATGTTGAAAAACAAGATGAGCCATATCGCAGCATGCTTCAACGTCAGATTAAGTTCATTAAGAAGAATGGTGACAAGATTATTGAACGAGCTGAGAAACTTCACAAATTGGTTGTTGTTGATAAACACAAACACTTTTCAAATATTTCTTGTGACTTTTCTGCTCTTGAAGCGGCAATGGGGACATATCAAGTACCTACACCTAAGCCCCCAACTCTATCGCAGTTGGCAGCATTACTTAGCAAAAACACACCTTAAACCAGCAAGCCCTTACTTTTTAGCAAGGGCTTTCTTTTTAGGAGTTAAAAGCTTGTCGCCATATTCCCCACGTCTAAGTTCAAATCTATACCCTTATCACTTTTAGCTTTATCTATAGCGACTGGCGCTTGAGATTTTATGGTGAGTGACACTTCTGACTTGTTGTTAATGGACTGAGGTTTGAGCGGTTGGTATGACTGAATAGGTAACTCACCCGCTTGGTATGAAGGTGTCGTATGCTCTGTTCTCTTCCTGTCGTTTGGTTCAGGTGTGATCCCCAACTTTGCATTTTTATCTTTAATCTTGTCCATTTTGTTGGCAAGGCTATCAAAGGATTGATTAAGCAGGTGATCTGAATTGGCTACCTCCGGCTGAGAAAAATCACCTGTCAGGTACGAATGTGTCGTGACCTCGGTTCTCTTACGATCGGTTTGCTCTGTGGTCACCCCCAGTTTTGCTTTTTTATCTTTAATCTTATTCATTTTGTTGGCGAGGCTATCAACCGACTGGCCTGCCTCTTCGGTATCGATTTTCCAACCATCGGGAATAAGTGAATCTGGCAGTTTATTTATGAGTTTTTTAAACTCTCCCCATAAATAGCGAATGCCGTTGCCGATTGCTTTCATCACATTATCTAAGCCATAGAAGTGGTCGACTAAATAAAGAATTGCGGCCCCAGCGGCCATGAAGCCTGCTATCAATAACCCAATAGGATTACCTAAAATAATTGCATTCACGGCAATCATCGCAGCTTTGACAATGGCAAGAACCGCGATCATTTCTTTAAAGTATTTAGCAGTGAAGACCAACATTCGCCCAAGGAACTCCAAGCCATTGTATAAGCCTTTCACTGCTTGAGTGATTTGCTCGATAGTTTCATCTCGAAATTTAGCGTCCTTGAATTTCTCAGTGAATTCATCGAATGCATTGGTGACTTTTTCCATGATTGGAGCAAGCGCTGCAAACTTAATAGATTTATAGATTTCTTGAATGCGCTGCATTGCATCATTATAGGCTTCGGCTTTTTCTGCATCTTCGGCGCTAGCTCCGCCTCCTAGTTCGGCTAACTCTTTGCGTGATTTCGCCAACCCTTCAGTACCTTCTCTTAGCAAGAGAAGCATTTGACGGCCATCTTGCCCAAACGCAGCATCCGCAAAGGCCATTTGTTCTTGAGCGGTTTTTAGTTTGGAGAATGACTGCAGTAATGTCTCATACGCTTCTTGAGTATTTGCAGCTCCTTCTAGATCTTTGAAGGCAGAATTACCACTTTTCTTAAGGTATGAGCCAAGCGCTCCGCTACCTGTAGTTTGTAAAACACCTAGCCGCTTAGTGAATCGAGTCATAGCCGATGACATCGTGTCTTCTTCTACACCTGTATGTGAAGCTTGTTTGCGCATGGCTTGCAGCTCACTGATAGACATTTTCAGTGTGGCTGATTTTTTTGCTAGGGCATCCATTTCACCTGCAGCGCTGTTCACTTCACTGACTAACCCAGCAAGGCTGAAGCCACCGAGTAATGCCGCTCCTTTACCAAGCGCGGCCTTGCCAATTTGAGGCATTTTGATTGCCCCACCGAGCTTTTGAACACCGCTGAGCCTTTTCTGCCACTTAGCATACTTTTTTTCTACAGCGGTGATTTCTTTGCCATGTTTCTTATAGCTTTGGCTCAACCGCTCATATTCACTATCGAGCTTATAGACCTTTACGCCTGTTTTAGTCAGGTTCTTACGCAGCTCTGATAGGTTCTGTTGGTATCCAGTTTGCTCTGTGGTTAATTTGCTGACTTTCGCTTGTTGCTTGGCAATTTGAGCGGTTAACTTGGCACTTGGGGCTTGAAGCGCTTTGGATTTTTTAGTCAGCTTTTCCAGTTGCTCTTGTTCAGCTTGTAAGGTGAGTTTGTTTTGTTGCTTAATTTTTTTAATGTTGTTGTAGCTGTTAATCATTCCCATAGCTGCTGAATCATCAGCTTGAGCTTTTTGTGATTTTTGGATGGCCTTCGTGTAGCGGTTTGTCTCTTTCGACATGCTTTTGGCTTTGGCTGATACTTTATCTACCATCCCCATAACAATCGATAAATTCATCTTCATAGCGTTTGCCTTTTGCGGATATAAAAAAAGAGAGCTTATTCGCTCTCTTCAGTTTCGGTTCTTTGCCGGGCTTTCTCTCGGAACAACAAGAGGTCGTTGTAGCTGAGTTTGTCTATTTCGCTTGGTGGCCAATGAAATACAGAGGCTATGTCTGCGTAATAGTCTTCTACGTGCTCAATTACAGTTCCGTATTGACGAAAAAAGAGGCGATGGTCGTCAGTAGTGGCGCCCAGTTCTCAACAGGCATATTTAAGACGTCACGTTCATTTAGATTTGAAATGCGTGCCAGTAAGACTTCACCGGCTTCAAATTTCATTTCACAGACATCAACCAAACTAAGGCCGCGTAAATTACCGGAGTTGGGCTTACGCAGCTCAATCTCTTTTATCTCTGCGCCATCACGTTCAATCGCTACGGCCAGTTGTACTTTTTTAGTTTGGGCTGTCATAACCAAGCTCCTTTTGTAATGCTTCTAGTTTCTTCTTCACGCCGCCTTTGTTTGGATCTAGCTTCATCACTATCTCAAACAGGTTGTGCGCCTTTTCTTTCTCGCCAGCGTCGAAGTACCAATTACCGACTAGGCGGAACATCTTCACTTTGAGTGGGGCGTTGGTAGCAAGCTCACCCGCCAGTAAATCATTTACGACTTTGAGCAGGTATTCGCGCTTGTACTCTTTCTTTTCAGTGTGCGCTTTGTGCGTGTACTTAAACACATAATCACAGAAGCCCGTTTGACCGTTCACTTTGAAATTAGCCGGCGTTTCTAACCCGCCATCAATGGCCGCTCGAAAGTCATCGTGGATCTCTTCAAACTTGCCAAGGTCGAAGTGCCACATATAAAAGCACCACATCACATCGAGGTTGCCGTAGTCGCCTTTGTGGGTTTCAAGCAGCTTTTCAACCAGTGGGCGGTACTTGTTAATGAGTTCTTGTTTGTACGGGTCTTTCTCTTTCGAGCCAGACAAGGTACGCAAGCGGCTTTGGTCTTGCTTAAACACGTTCTGTGTTTCTTCCCAAGGCTTATCAGCAAAAGCAGTGCGAACGGATTGGCTCAAGGCTGACTCGCTTATTGCGCCAACATCGTTGAGAAGGTCGACACTGTCGGTCGCTTCAAAGGTTTCAACCGTTAATGGTTTATCCTTCAGAGCCTCTCGTTTCATCAGTATGGATATCATGGTGTTGCTCCTTACTGCGGGATGAGTTCGTCACCGTTGAAGACCACTTCAAGCTGACCATCTTTTACCGCTACGGTAAGTGGGTCGACTGTCCATGCGCCTTTCAAGGTGTATGCGCGGCTTGTGTTCGTTTCTAAGGTGATGTCTTCACCTACAAAATCAGCAATGGCTTTCTCATCGGTGTCTTGAGCGTGAATGATGGTGCACTTGATGAAAGGCGCATCTGAGAATTGTTCAGAGAAACCCAAAGGGCCATCGTCACCCATGACGGTTTCGCGCTTCATGTTGCCCATACCAAATTCAGCGCCTTCTTTAAGGGGAAGGCGACCCAATGAGCCTGCGTTAAGGACGGCACGGCTAGTAATTTTTGTTCCCATGACTTACTTCCTAAATTGAATTTTGCCTGCAACGATAATCAAACCGTTCACGAACTGCGGTGAATCTTGGTAGTTGACGCGCTGCTTGTTGGTTTTATCAAGCTCGACAATGAGCGACTTTTTGTAGCCATCGAAATCTTGCACGATGCCTTGGTATTCCAGATCTCGATACAAGGTCAACAGCTTGCCCTTGATCATGGTCGGCGTGACAATCGGCTGACCTTTGGCGAATTTGGTACCGTCTTTCGCAACTTTATGACGAGGGTAGGTACTTAAGATCAACGAGCGCTGTTTCTGACGGAAGTACATGGCGGTTGCAGGTGTCATGACATCGAGGTAACTGTTGTCTGTTACGCCAGCTGCGTTTTCGGTGTAAGCCGTCACGGCACGTTCAATTAACACTTCATTCGCTGAGTTCACCGTGTAGGTACTCAAGCCTTCATACAAAAAGAGGTTGCGTTCAGCCCAATCCCACTCTTGCGTTGCCAGTGAGTAAACACCGTTTAACTTGAGTGTTTGTAGCGGCCTGCAAGGGTCGATGGCCAATGACGGGGCGATTTGACCTACCCACGCACCAATGGCTTTTGCATCTGATAACGCTTGGTCTTTAGAGTCACCAAAGTTGTTGATTGGCAGGAAGTTGATTAACGGGCAGTTGCTCTTTGCTGAAAAGGTCACTAGCTCGGCGTGGGTGCCTTTCTTCGGTAGATACGCAATACCTGGCACTTGCTCTAATGCTGTATAACGGTTTTCAAGAAAGGTACCCAATTCGCGAATGGTAGTGTCGTCATTCAATGAGCACATGATGTGGTGGTATTGCGTGTCACCTAGCGCCGCCAATGCACTTGCGATATCACCGCTACCCACGCTGATCGCGTAAATTGGCATGGTTTTATCTTGCTTACGGAAGTAGGTGATCATTTCCACGATGTCGCTACTCGCACCAAACGAGTCTGCCGCTTTTGTCTCATCCATACAAAGCGTGACTTTATTGTGAGCGACCTTTGCACCACTGACCGCATTACCGATCGCCAAAACAACTTGCAAGTCTTCTGCGCTGTTTGCCAGGCTATTATCAATTTCAATATAGACACCGGGAACGCGAGCGGTGCTTGGTACTTCAGCAAAACTAATACTCATTATTTAGTTTCCTTCTTGGCTGTGGGCTTGGCTGTTTTGTCGATATCCACGACACTTTCTTCAGCGAGTCGACGTAGCCAGTAAGCGTTGCGAGGCTTTTCTTCACCTGCTGCTTTCAGTGGCTCTCGGGTAATTGGGTCTTTCACGATTAAGCCTTTAGTGGCGGGCTTAATCTTGAAGGTGGGTACTTTGGGTTTCTCTACTTGTTTATCCATTACGCTGCATCCTCTAGTGCAAAGTGTTCCGCTGCCATGGCGAGTAGCTCTCGCTCTAGAGCAGGTGTCCAACCAATGAAGGTTCGTTTGGGCATTTGATAATTGCGTTTGGTTCTCACGCCGCCTGTCCATTGACCTGTTTTGCTGTTGTAGTGGCCATTTACGCGAGTCGTGAATGACACTTGAGAGCCTTGGTTGTGCTCTTGGCCGACGCGCCCCGCGACGCCTTTTAGACCAATCTCAAAGCTATCTTCTGTTACGTGAGTTCTTAATGCCTTACCAAAACCGAGCAACATGTTTTTATTGTTAACGGTGTTCTGCGCTTGAGTGCCATCCCATAGTTGGGTTGTCTTTCGCCGCGTTCGGCCTTGGTACGGGTTATTGTCTATATCTCGCTGAGCGCGAATTTGCTGACGAAAGAACTGCCGTGCTCGGTTGGCCATTCGTTTATTTAGCTCAAACTTATCACTGGCCGTAAGCACTAAACTTTCCACAACTTGAGTCAATTTCTCAGGCGTCGCGAGTGTTAATTCACTCATGGCAAATCATCTAAGTGGCCGACAAAGTGGACCAATTCACCGAGTTGGTCTTCATCGGCTCGCGCTTCAAAACCACTAACACATTCATAACGGGTATCGCCTTGCTTCCAATTTCCTTGCGCGCTTTCTTGAAGGTCGAACTCTTCACGAATATCAATTTTCAGCTTGAGATCAAACGCACCTTTATCGAGAGGCTCTAGCGCGAACGTCGGCATGGGTAAGCCTTTTTCTGCTCGCTCTGGGTCGAACTTATTAAGCCAGCTGACTAAATGCATAAACAAAACTTGCGGCTCTAACTTGGCGCTTTGCAAGAAAACGATGGCGGTGTATTCAATTTCAAACCCATCGACAAAAACACCTTGTCCACAAAATAAAGCGCCATCCTCTGCCCACACATCCATTTTGGCCGCGTCTGTCACATGGCTTTTGAATAAGTCCGTTAAGCTTTGCAGTGCTTTCATTACACTCTCTCGAAGCAGTAGGTTTCTTCTGCGTGAATTAATATGTCTACCGCTTGGCGATACTGCACTTCGCACTCTTCTTTCTTACTGGTGAGCGCTTCTTGTCTGTCAGCGGCTTCGGCGGTGGCGTCACCACTCATTTGCACGCTAATCAGTTGCGCGGCGGTCAGTGCTAACACGGCCTGTTTGTAAAGGGTTTCGGCTGAGTCGTCATCACCAAAGCGCTTTTGGGATAACGCCGTCAAACTAGCAAAAGGCACTAAGGTGTCTTTAAGCTCAGAATGCACTTTGATGCGTGACACCTTCGCGTGATGCAGAATGCCTGCCTCTGTCTCATTACTTTGGAAATGGTACAGAGACTGAAACTCTGAAATGTTCAGTACTGGGTATTTGCCCGTTGCTGGCAACTGAGATTGATACGTTTTGTTTTTGTTGCCGACAAATTCCATGATTTATCCTTGTTGGGTTAGGGAATGCAGGCCGACAATCGCGAATAACAGTTAGCACCAAAGCGCACCTGAAATAGCAATAGAGCCTGCATTGAGGGGGTGTTAGTTTTTAGTGCTTGGCTTAATGCCAGGCATTGTTAATCCAAAGCTTCACGTTTTTGAATTCGATCGCGGCGACTTTGCCTAGCTCTTCAATCACGTAAGCCATGTTCATCGACTCAAAGTTTTCAATCTGGTCTTTTTCATCGTTCTTCTTGCCTGTAGAGCGGCGAATAGAACCTTCTTGAATGTAGATGGACAGGTTGTCGTAACTGGTGACCATGATGCCCGTAGAAGGGAAGCCTGGTACTTTTACAGCAGGCAAACCGCCATAAGTACCGATGACTTGCAGCTCTTGGATTTTGCCTTTCTCGCTTGGCGTGTTGCCGTGTGCTTCGTAGAATTTGGCTTTGTCGTAAGCAAGCAGATCAGAACCGATGATGGCCACAAGGTTTGAATCGTTTTCACACGCGTCATGCAGTAGGTTTTTCGTTTCAAGTACGGCTAGGTCTAGGTTGATGAAATCACCACCTTGGCCAATACGCACTTCACCTACGTTCTTACCTTGTTTGATAAGTCGCGTTGCGTTGTGGTCACGCATGGCTTGGAACCAACCTTTGTTTACGTCTTCACCGTTCGGGTTCGCGCTTGCATCGGTGTTATCAGCAACGCTTTCGCCATACCAACCGATAGTAATTTTGTTCGCATCAATCTGTTCGCGAGTCGCTTTACTTAGCAAGGTGTTGAAGTTTTTATGATGCGCCCATGCATCTACTTTTGCGTAACGTAGTGCAGTATCAAAGTTCACTTGCTCACACATGTAAGGCATTGCCCCCATGCTTGAGTGATCTTTAGGTTTACGCTTGCCTGCACCTGAAGTATCGGTACGGCTGGCAATCATGCCTGTCACACCAAGGCCAATGGATTCACCTTTTTGGTTTTTCACCGAAATGATGTTGATTTTTTTGAGGAACCAGTTGCTTTCACGGATAGCCGCGATAATGCGCTGAGTACCATTAGGGGTAACGTTGAATTTCTCTGTTGCATCATCAACATCGTTTTGAGCGGCTACCGCTTTCACGTAAGCGCTGAGTTTTGTTTTTGTATGCTGTTGCATGTCTATTACCTAATCTAAAACGTTATGGATTGAGGACGTATCAACACTTATAAATAAGTATTGTCGTCATCACCTTCGCCCGCTAACTGGCGCTGTTCTTCATCGGTTAGCTTGCTGAGCTTTTCGATTTGACCTGTTAGGCTTTCTACCTGTGACGAAAGAGTCTCGACTTGACCTTTCAGCTCAGTCACTTCAGCACCTTCTTCGACTTCAGGTTCTTGCGGCTGACCATTGGTGTTGAGCTTTTCAACTTGCTCAC